>JAFTUL010000018.1 GCA_017466275.1 Clostridia bacterium
GCAATTTTTCTTAAAAACAATATCAGCATAGCTCATAACTGCTACCTCGCTTTCATACCCTTAATTTTACCATTTTTATAATGATAAGTCAAGCAGATAAAATCACCGAAAACCACTTGAAGAAATGTACTTTATGTGCTATAATAATTAAAGTTAGCCTTTCTTTGGAGGTTTATTATGAAAAATACTATAAAAAAATTTATCTGTGCCTCTCTTGCGTTTTCACTTTTTTTGGCTGTGCCGAGTGCTTTTTCCGCAAATGTAGGCGATAAAACAGGCGACGTTTTATCAACGGATATTGTGACATATATCGAGGGGGTAAAGGTTCCCTCTTTCAATATTGCAGGCAGAACAGCAATTGTGGTGGAGAACCTAAATGCAATGGGACTCCCCTTTGAGGTATGGTATGTCGATACTACCCGTACCCTTTCAATTTCCGAGGGGAAGGGCGGTGTGCGGGATTACTTCCATTTTGCTGACAATGAATCCACCGCACCTATCGGAACACCTATCATGGACGTTCTTTACACCGATATTGAGACGTTCTATCAGGGAAAGAAATTGGAAAGCTTTAATATAGGCGGATTCACCTGCGTTTATGTAACTGACCTTGCATCACTTTACGGACGCTACACCTTTAATGAGGATACCCGTGCAGTTGATATTTTCAGGCAGAAAGATGAGGCTATGGGCGAGGCATTCAGCAAGGAAACCTCTGTAAAGCTTCCTGCAAATGAAAGTATCATTTCAAGAGGGGACACAATGGTCCGCTGGGGTAGCCCTCAAAAAAGCTATCTTCTGAAAAATGATGACGGAACATACAGCACAATTGAATTTTCAGGCGGACTGAATATTGAGCAGTATGACAGCGATTTCAGGCACATTTCTTCCAAGAAAATCAAGCTTGATTACCCCATTTTCGGTGGTTTTCTGGCAGGGCTTGAATACAACTATGTAGTGTGCGGTCAGGAAAACCAAAAGGACAGCGATACTCTGACAGTTATAAACATTTCTGTCTTTGATAAAAGTTTCAAAAAGGTTAAGGACATTCCTATAAAGAATTGCAGGGCCTCGGTCCCCTTTGATGCATCCAATGTTTCATTGGCAGAAAACAGCAATCTCCTTGTTCTCCACACAGCAAGAAGCCAGTACAAGGAACAAAACGGCACAAATCCGCAAACGCAGTTGACGGTAATTGTAGATAAGAGCAGTTGGACTGTCGTAAACACTCTTGACAAGTTCCAGCCCAACCATACAAGCCACGCACTTAAAGGGTATGCAGATTTTGACAAAAATAAAATCGTAACTCTGAACTACTCCGACGCAAATCCCGTGAGAGGTGCGTTTATTCACGAAATGGCTCTTGACGGAAAGCTTCTTTCAACAACAAGTATATTCAAAGTACCCGGTCCTGCATCCGCAAACTGTACAGGTGCTATGATAGGCGGTTTCGGGGTTTCGGGCAGGTCCTATATTACGGCACTCAGCACTATCGACCATTCTCTTGCTACGGATTATTCCGACACGGCAATTGAGGGTATAAGCTCCGAGGAAAGAGATATTGTCATACTGACTACCGACAAGGACAGCAAGGAAACAAAAAACACCCCTCTCACCTACTACTCAGGTGAGGGAAAGACCGCATCAGTACCTTATCTTGTAAATCTTGAAAGCGGCAGGTTTATGGTGTTGTGGCAAAGATTTGATGAAAAGGCAAATACAAGCAAAATCTTCTGCTATGCATTATTAGACAAGAACGGAAAGCTTCTGGGCGAGGCAATGGCGGCAGAGGGGTATCTTTCAGCCCATTGTCAGCCTGTAGAAATTGACGGTAAGGTTATGTGGTACACGAACACTGCCTCGGGCAGAATTTTCTATGAAATTGATTTAAAATAATTAAATATATAAAACAAAAGGAGAGATTTTATGAAAAAGATTTTGGCAGTACTTGTGGCACTTATTACAGTATTCGGTGCTACCGCAGCGTTTGCCGCAGACATTACGGTAAAGGTAAATGATGAGGTTGTTACATTCGACCGCGAGCCTTATATGGAGGGCGGAAATGTTATGATTCCTTACCGTTTTGTTGCAGAAAAGCTTGGTGCAACAGTTGCATGGGACGGCGATACAAAGACTGTATTTACAGCTCTTGGTGACATTGTGACAACCCTGCAGATAGGAAATGCAAACATTTTTACTGCTGACGGTGTTACTAATGCACAGGTTGCTCCCGCTTTGGTAATTGACAGAACTTTCGTAACAGGTGACGTTATTGCAAAGGCATTCGGCGTAGACGTAAGCTTCGACGAAGCTACCTCCACAGTTACAGTAAAATAAAATAACACACATAATTCATTCTTTCTGCATATAATAAAAGCGATAGGGAGGATGATATTATGGATTCAAAAATCAGATTTTTCCTCGGTGCTAATTCGGGGAGTGATTTTGTTACTTATTTTAAGCAGCTGCAAAGACAGAATTGTTCTATGCAGCTGCTTATTTTCAAGGGAGGACCTGGGAGCGGAAAGTCATCCCTTATGAAAAGGGTTATGAAATTCGCGGAAGCTAAGGGACACACGATTGAGGCTATTGCGTGTGCATCAGACCCGCACTCATTGGATGCCGTAATCGACCACTCAGCCTCTTTTGCAATGATGGACGGCACTGCACCGCATACCGAGGACCCATCTCTGCCAGGGGCAAGGCACCACATTGTATATACGGGAGATTTGTGGGATACGGCAAAGCTTTCCGCCAACAACCGTGAGATAGAGAAGCTTTCAATAGAGGTTTCTGACTGTCACAAAGGAGCAGGAGCATATATCAAAGGTGCCGCGGCACTACTTTCAGAAAATATGAGATATGCGGAAAGCTATCTCCAAAAGAAAAAAGCTCTTGCCTTTGCAAACAGTATTATAGGAAAGCTTAAAGGCTCGGAAGAATCAAAAACTGAAAAAAGGCTGTTAAGTGCCGTCAGCGTAGGAGAAATAAAGCTGTTTCCCGAAACTCCGTATATTCTTGCCGACAAGGTGTTTATAATCGACGACGATATGGGAGCGGCTTCCGATTTTATTCTGAAAGCAATTTCCTGCGGGGCAAAGCTCAAGGGTGAAAGTTTTATTTACTGCCCCTGCTCCGTAATGCCGAAAAAATGCGACCACCTGATTTTCCCAGACAGTCGTATTGCGGTAGTAACTCAGAACAGGTTTCTCCATTTTAACGGCATAGCAGAGGAAGAAAAATTTTACAATCCTCTTCCCCTTGCGAAAGAATGTGTAACACGGCAAAAACACGCAAAGGAGCTTTTAGACAAGGCTTGCTCACTTGTAAAAAAAGCAAAGGATATACACGACGATCTGGAAGCTTTTTACATTGATGCAATGGATTTTAGCGGGACAGACAAGGTTTTTGAGGACATAATAACAAGATTTTACTCATAAGAACCTCGACAATTTCCGACCTAAATATATGAAATTTTTAGGAAAAAGATTGACTTTTTACACTATACATTGTAAAATAAAAGGGTAGATAAAATCTCTCGGAGGGATAAAATGAAAAACGGTCTTACAAAACAGGATAAGGAAAAGCTCAGCAACAGAATTGTCCTGCTTTCTTCATTTATAATTTTATACGCTTTGCTTCTTATGTTTTTCAGAAGAATGTGTTCATTCTCCTCAACAGTTCTGGGAGCAATAACTTTTATGGATTTTCTCAAGTGGATTTCTCTTGTAGGTGCAATGATTTGTGCCGCATGGAGTGCATATAAGGACAGAAAGGGCTACTATCTTTACAGTGGTATGTTCCTGTTTGTTTTCCTCAGTATGCAGATTATCCGTTCACCGCTTCAGGATAACAGAGCGTATGCAATTGCTTATCTGGGTCTTTTGGTTGCGTTTGTGCTTACTCAGGTTTATTACGCACTTAAAATCCGCAGAAAATATGACGGCGGTTGGAAGATTGCATTTTTATCTGTTACATTTGCAAGCATTGCAATCCTCGCTGTTGCGGCAATGGAGCCTCGCTTCTGGGAAATTCTTCCCTTTTAAATCTATTGAATTACAGTAAAGCCGTTCTCGTTTGAGAACGGCTTTTTCACAGTCTGTTATAGAAAAAAAGCAGTACGCAATGCGTACTGCTTTTTCTATGTTATCGTCAAATTATTTAACGATGTTCTTAAGAGCCTGACCAGCCTTGAAAGCGGGAACCTTAGAAGCAGGAACCTTAACCTTAGCCTTAGTCTGGGGATTGATGCATTCACGAGCAGCTCTTTCTCTTACTTCGAAAGTACCGAAGCCAACGAGCTGAATCTTGTCACCCTTCTTAAGAGCATCTTCAACAGCACCAACAAAAGCGTTAAGAGCCTTTTCAGCGTCCTTCTTGGAAAGTTCAGCGTTTGCTGCAATTGCTGCTACGAGTTCTGTCTTATTCATTATTTTTCCTCCTTTTATTTATTTGTAAAATATAAATCTTGCGATTATATCGCACATTGATGTCTTCCTTATAATACCATATTATTTCCCTATATTCAAGTGTTTTCTTCAATATTCTTGAAATTTTTGATAAATTTTTTTGTAAAAAGTGCCAATTCTGCCTCGGGGTCTACCCCATTTTGATGGGCAATGGCGCAAATTTCAAAAAGTCTGGCACCGATTTCTTCTCCTGAGAGCTTTTCCTCGCTCTCAATAGTGTAAAGATTTGCCTTGACAGCCTTCCCTATAACCTTGGTTGCTCTTGAGAGTGACGGGAGGGATTTTGTAATGGATTCCATTGCTTCATACGCAGTTTTCTGCCCGCGTTGGCTCTTTTTGATTTTCTCCCAGTTATCGAGCACTTCCCCACTGTCTTTGACCGATACATCACCAAAAACGTGCGGATGGCGTTCTATCATTTTTTTAGATACTGCATCTGTAACATCATCAATGGTGAAAGTGCCCTCTTCCTTGCCTATCTGTGCGTGCATAACCACCTGCAAAAGCACATCTCCAAGCTCGTCCGCAATTTTCATAGGGTCGCCCTCGTCAATTGCATCATTTGCCTCATATGCCTCTTCAAGAAGGCACGTTGCAAGAGATTTGTGAGTCTGTTCTCTGTCCCACGGACATCCTCCCGGAGCACGGAGTTTTTCAATTATATCGCAAAATTCGTAAAAACCAATTTTCTTTTCCATACTGTTATCCCCTCTTGAATTCTTCCTTAACAATACACCTTGTTTTAATCACAAGCAATAAATATACTACCGCTGCAAGCCCAATGCTTACAAGCAGCATCAGCGTGCCACCTGTAAAGGTATGCAGGGCTTTCGCCCCACCGCAGGATACGAGGGCACATAAACCAAGCTTTCCTATAACCTTTCCTCCACCTGAAAGCGGGGTAATTTTAAGGAGAAGCAGGGTGTTTAAAACTGCACCCAGCCCGAATGCTAATGCTGTAGAAAGAACAGCACCCTCGATTCCATAGAGCTTTATAAAAAAGATATTAAGAATAAACTTCAGTATAACTGCACCCGTGGTTATCCATATCGGAAGCCATACCCTGCCGAGAGTCTGAAGCATTGCCGTAACGGTTTGCATATAGGGTATAACAAGCACCGTTACACCCGTAAGTGCAAGAAGTCCCCAATGGTTTTGCGAAGAGTATATTAAAAGAAGAAGTTCTTTCGGGAAAAGAATCATTCCCAAAGCACAGGGAAGTGCCGCAAGGAATATGAGCTTTATCACCCTGACGCTGTTTTCACCGAGGGCTTTTTTGTCGCCTTTCGCAAATGCCAGCACAGGCACGGCACTTGCCGTAAAGGCTGAAATTACAGTAGCAGGCAGGTTATAGATTGTGTTTGCACGTGTCAGGTAACCGAAAAGCTTGAGCCTTTCTCCCTCCGCAACACCTATATGTGAAAGAATCTGCGGAACACTCACCGTGTCCAGAAGCATTACTGCCGTAAAGCCGAATGCACCCAAGGTCATGGGAACTGAAATTTTAAAAACTGTCCACGCTTTTTTAAAAGAAGCTTCTCCCTTTTCGGGCTTTGCACGGCGGAAAGAAATTTCAAGAACGAGTGATGCAAATATTGCACCTGCACTCACGCCTGCGATTGCTCCCGCTGCACCGTAGGAAATTCCCATTTTATATGTCATTGCACAAATGCCTATTCCCAAGATTACTTTTGCAAGGCTTTCTGCAAGCTGACTTATTCCCGAGGGGGTCATTATGCTTTTTCCCTGAAAATATCCTCTTCGTGAGCTGATTATACCCATAAATGGAAACGCTACTGAAAGCACTCTTAAAGGTGGTGCCGCAAATGCATCTCCGCCGCCTGAAAGCACCCTTGCCAACGGCTCGGCAAATACAAACAGCAATATCCCCGAAAGGGTGGTTATAACCGTAACGAATAAAAGAGTTGATTTGCAGAGAGAAGATGCCTCTCTTTCATCACTTCCAGCAATAAGGCTTGAAAGTGCAATGGGAATACCCGTCACACAGAAAGCCAGTACCACATTATATATAGAGTAGGCACTCTGGTAAACGCCTATTCCCTCCTCGTGAAGAAACAGCCTGTCCAGAGGGATTTTAAGTGCTGCACTCATTATTTTGCACAGTATGGATGCCACGGCAAGCACCGTCGCACCGTAAAGAAAGCTTTGCTTTTTCATTAAATCACATTCATTTCTAAATCAAAAATCTGTTTTCTGTGATAACGGCAGTCACCGCTGTTATATCCTGCAATGTATTTGTTCATTGCGGCAATTACAACCTCGGGCTTGAGGTTATTTCGGCTTCCTGCTGAAAGAGTCATTTCTATTTTGCCCAAGGTTACCTTTATACCCTTTATATCGGGGCGGATGTCGGTTTCCTTAATACCGCTTTTCGTTTTCTTTTCAATCAGGATTTTATCCATAGCAAGAAACTCAAGAATTCCTGCGGGGGTCTTTTCGGGGAACACCTGATAAAGGGCAATGTCAAGCTTTTTCATATTGCTCTTTCCCTCGTGAACAGAGAGGATTTTAACACCGTCGGGCAGGACACGGTTAAACCGCTGCATAATCTCTTCAGTAGAAAGCTCCTCTGTAAGGGCTATTTCGAGAATTTCGCACTCGCTAGTGTACCCTACCGACAACGGCAGAGCAAAACCCAAAAGCGGATGAGGATTGAAGCCCTCAGAATAAGCAATCGGAAGATGCGCTCGGCGGAGTGCCCTGCCGAACATTCTGACAAAATCCAGATGTGATACATACTTTACATTTTCCGTTTTTTCATAGCGGAGATAGTAGTTATTATTCAAAGCACACACATCCTTTCTTTTCCTTGCACAGCTTTGCCGCACCGCAGCCTGAGCATTTTTCACGGCAGTTCGGTGTTGTAAGTGCCTGCTTTGCCTTTTCGTTTTCGTTTATCATAAATTCTCTTGTTACTCCAATGTCAACGAAATCCCATGGGAGAATTTCGTCATAATCACGCGCACGTGTGTAAAATTCCATATCTATGCCACAGTCATTAAATGCCTGCTCCCACTTTTCAAGGCTGAAGCATTCGTTCCAGCCGTCAAGCTTACATCCAAGCTCATGCGCACGGAGAAGCACCTTGCCGAGTTTTCTGTCACCGCGGGCAAACACACCCTCAAGCACGCTGACATCACTCTGGTGGTAATTATAGCGGATTTTACGGTTTCTGATTTCGTTTTTAAGGAAAAGCTGTTTTTCCGAAAGTGTTTCTATGCTGTCCTGAGCCGCCCATTGGAAAGGAGTAAATGGCTTTGGCACAAAGCTTGCCACACTAAGTGTCACAGACGGAGGACGGCGTTTGTTGGTTTTGTCACTTTTGTAGAAGCATTCCACAACCTTTTCAGCAAGCTCGGAAATTCCTTTAATATCGGGATAATCCTCGTAGGGAAGTCCAATCATAAAGTATAGTTTCACGCTGTTCCAACCACCCTCAAAGGCAAGGGTCGCCGATTTTATAAGGTCCTCCTCGGAAACATTTTTGTTTATAACATCACGCATACGCTGACTTCCTGCCTCGGGGGCGAAAGTAAGTCCGCTTTTTCTGACCTTCTGCACTCTTTCCATAAGGTCAAGGCTGAAATTGTCTACTCGAAGCGACGGAAGTGAAAGGCTGACTTTCTCCTTTTCTGTAAGTGCTAATAGCTTGTCCGTAAGTTCGGGAAGCTGTGTGTAATCGCTTGTAGAAAGGCTGGAAAGCCCCATTTCCTCATACCCCGTAGATTCGATAAGTGCGCAGGCATCCTTTACAAGCGTATCTGCACTCTTTTCTCTGACGGGACGATAAATCATACCTGCCTGACAGAATCTGCAACCGCGGATACAACCGCGGAAAACCTCAATATTGCTTCTGTCATGCACAATATCGGAGAAAGGAACAATAAATTTGTCGGGGTAAGTAACCTTGTCCAAATCAGAGATAATTCTTTTCTTGACCTTCACAGGGGCTTCTGGGCAGTTGGGAGCCATACTCTTTATTGTTCCGTCTTCGTTATATGAAACGTCGTAGAGTGAGGGGACATATATACCCTCAATCTTTGCAATTTTTTTAAGGTAGTCTTTTCTTGTACCGCCCTCTTCTTTCCATTCGTTGAAAGCATCCATCAGCTCGCCGATTACATCTTCTCCCTCACCCATAGTGAAAAAGTCGAAAATTTCAGCAAGGGGTTCGGGATTATATGCACAAGGGCCACCGCCGTTTACAAAGGGGTCGTCCTCGCCACGCTCGGAAGAAAGAAGCGGTATCCCCGCAAGAGATAGCATATTAAGGACATTTGAATAGCACATTTCGTACTGGAGTGTTATGCCGAGGAAATCAAACTCCTTTACGGGGGTATGGGTTTCGTTTGTAAAAAGAGGGACTCCTGCTTCCCTCATTTCCTCCTCCATATCAATCCACGGGGCAAAGACACGCTCGCAATAAGTGTCCTCCCTTTTATTTAAAATATGGTAGAGGATTTTCATACCAAGATGACTCATTCCCACCTCGTAGGTATCGGGGAATGCAAAGGCATAGCGGATTTTAACATCCTCAGGGTTTTTTATTACGCTGTTAAGCTCCCCGCCACAGTAGTGGGTTGCTTTCTGTACTTTTGAAAAAAGCTTATCTAAATTCTGTAAACTGCTCATTTTGTTCTCCTATGTTTTCAGAAAGGGAAAATTTCCTTTAAAAAGTTTATAAAGAAACCTCCTGCTTTCCGTATATTTATGCTTTTTGTCCAGACGGGACTGAGTTTTTCAATAAATCCCGACGCAAAAAGTCCGATTACAAATAAAATTATGAAAATACCTATTGCAAATGCAGTTCTGTATGCAAGCATTATAAGGTATTTTTTTGTTTTTTCTTTCATTTCGCTCACCTCTGTACAAGGTATGCGAAAAAATCACTTAAAATACTGATAGAGGTAACATTTCAGCATTCCGTTATAGAGCTTTCTCTTTTTATCGGCAGGTCTGCCATAGCATTCCTCAAACCCCTCGTGGGACGTAAGGATATACTTGCCGATATTGGTATACTCCGAAAAATGCTTACCGATTTTTCTGTAAAGACTTTCACAGCTTGTGTTATCCATAAGCCTTTCTCCGTAAGGAGGGTTGGAAACAAGTACTCCCTTTTCCTCAAAAAGAGGTACCTTTGCCGCATCACATACAGAAAAGCGTATATATTTATCAACACCTGCTTTTTTGTCATTTTCCATTGCAAGCCTGACTGCATCTTTATCAATGTCAGAAGCAAATATCGTCGGTTCGAGTGCATTATCGATAATGGAACGTGCTTCCTCACGAACATCATCATAAAGCCCTCTTCCCATTATACGCCACTTTTCGCTGACAAAACTTCTGTTAAGACCGGGGGCAATCTTCTTTGCATAAAGTGCCGCTTCAATAGGGATTGTTCCGCTTCCGCAAAAGGGGTCAATAAAAGGCCTGTCCCCGCGCCAGCGGGTAATATCTATCATAGAAAATGCCAAGGTTTCACGCATAGGGGCAACTACGCCCTGCGCTCTGTACCCCCTCTTATAAAGAGGCTCTCCCGTGGTGTCAAGGTATATTGTCGCAACATCACGCATCAGGGAAAACTGAATACGCATCATAGGTCCTGTTTCCTCAAACTGCTCAATTTTGTACTTTGTCGAGAGTCTTTTTACAGCCGCCTTTTTCACAATACTTGTGCAGGCAGGCACACTGGAAAGCTGACTTTTAAGAGAGGTTCCCTTTACAGGAAACGCACAGTCCTGCTGTATGAAATTTTCCCATTCTATATTGTACACACCCTGAAACAGTTCTTCAAAGGTGGTTGCCTTGAACTGAGCCATTTTTATGAGAACACGCTGTCCCGAGCGTACATTAACATTAGCAAGGGCAATCGCCTCAAAATCACCCTCAAAAGTTACTCTGCCGTCTGTAACCTCGGTAGTTTCGTAACCCAAGGAACGTACCTCGTGAGCAAGGGTTGCTTCCGTGCCGAAAAATGTCGGTATAGTCAGAAGAAGTCGGTTAGATGACATGGGATTTCCTCCAAATCATTATATATCTATCTTATTATACATTAAATAAGGAGCTTTTACAAGAAATTTATTGCCCTTTTGAGTGAAATAGGATATAATATATTATTGAGGTGGTATACATTGCGTATAGAACATAATTCGGGCAAGCTTTTTTACCGAAACCCATTTGGTGCCTGCCCTACTGATACACAAATTACATTAAGGCTTTGCGTAGAGTCATTTTCCGTTCCTGAGAGGGTTTGTTGCATTATCGATAACGTTGAAACAGAGATGGAGTATGCATTTGAAACAAATGGGAACAGAATCTACGAAGGTATGATAGAAACGCCCTCTGAGGGAGGACTTTTATTCTATTACTTTTTTGTATGTGTTGACGGATGCACGCTCTATTACGGTAACAATTCCGCACACACTGGCGGTTTGGGAGAAGAATACAGCTCTGTACCTGAGAGCAAATATCAGATAACAGTCTACAACAAGGACTTTAAAACGCCTGATTGGATGAAAAATGCAGTTGTATACCAGATTTTCCCCGACAGATTCATGAGAGGAAAAGAAACGCCATTCCACGGAATAGAAAGAAAATGGAATGAAGAGCCTTTTTACCGTCCCGACCAATTCGGCGGAGATTATCTTTCCAATGACTTTTTCGGAGGCAATTTTGACGGTATTAAAAAGAAGCTTCCCTATCTTAAAGATTTGGGCATTACTGCAATATACCTCAATCCCATTTCCAAGGCGTTTTCAAACCACCGCTACGACACGGGAGATTATGAAACCCCTGATGAGCTGTTGGGCAGCGTAAAGGATTTCGAGGAGCTTTCCAAAGAGGCAGAAAGAGAGGGAATCCGCATTATTCTTGACGGAGTTTTCAGCCATACGGGTGCCGACAGCAGATATTTTAACAAATACGGTAATTACAATAGTATCGGTGCATACCAAAGCAAGGAATCCCCCTTTTACAGTTGGTATACTTTTGCCTCTTACCCCGACAAATATGAATCATGGTGGGGTTTTGACACACTTCCCAATGTTAATGAATTAGACAAGAATTTTACAGAATATATTGCCGAGGGAAAAAACAGCGTTATAAAAAAATGGCTTCGCCGGGGGGCTTCGGGCTTCCGTCTTGATGTGGCAGACGAGCTTCCTGACGAGTTTATCAAAATCCTCAGAAAATCTCTTAAAGAGGAAAATCCAGACTCGCTTTTGATTGGCGAGGTTTGGGAGGATGCTTCCAATAAAGTAAGCTATGGCGAGCAGAGGAATTTCCTGATGGGTGATGAGCTTGACAGCGTGATGAACTATGTTTTCCGTGACGCGGTGCTTTCCTACCTTACTACGGGAGAGGCAAATGTGTTTTCAGGCAGGCTCCACTCACTTTTGGAAAATTATCCGAAAGAAGCACTTTATACGGCAATGAATCTTCTTTCCACCCACGACGTGCCGAGGGCACTTACGGTGCTTGCCGACACCCCTGATTTCCGCACACTTTCAAGGCAGGAGCAGCACGATTATGTTATATCCGAGGATAAGCTGGACCTTGCCAAAAGGAGAATGGTCCTTGCAATATGCCTGCAGATGACACTCCCCGGGGCACCCACGGTGTATTACGGTGATGAAATGGAAATGACGGGGTTTGCAGACCCCTTTAACCGTGCGCCTATGGATTGGGAACACGGAGAAAGCGAGATAATGAGACAGCTAAAGCTTTTTACAAAATTGAGAAATGCCACACCCTCTCTCCGCACCGGCTTTTGCACTACTATATTTGCGGAGGGCGGAGTCTTTGCCTTTATGCGAAACCTCGAAAACGGCAAGGATGCTTTTGGAAAAAAACAAAGCAAAGATGAAATTATCATTATCGTTAATGCAAGTAGAGACAGTCAATATATAAACCTTAATTTATCCCCGTGGGGAATTGCTTCTCTTTCCGATACATTAAGCGGAGAAAAAATTGCTGACGGGTATAATTTATCAATGGAGATACTACCCCTTTCATACAGAATATTTACTCCCGAAAGGAAGCAGGGCAAATGTACAAAAATACAGAACATATAACAGAGATTATTGCATTCGGCTCCGATGGTGAGGGAATTGCCAAACCTGACGGGTTTACGGTTTTCGTTCCCGGTGCAGTCAAGGGCGATATTGCAAGAATCCTTATAATAAAAGAAAAAAAGAATTACGGTTACGGCAAGCTTTTGGAAATAATTAAGCCGTCACCGCTCCGCACTGAGCCACGTTGCGAGGTTTTTCAGAAATGTGGTGGGTGCAGTATGCAGAGTGTTGAGTACGTGCATCAGCTTGAGTACAAAAAGAACAAGGTGCTTGACTCTCTTGTACGAATCGGCGGATTTTCCGAGGCAAAGATAGATTCCGTCACGGGAAGCAATCCTTGTTATAATTACAGAAATAAGGCACAGTTCCCCGTAACGGTTATTGGCGGAGAAGTGCGCGCAGGCTTTTACGCTCCCCACAGCCACAGAGTCGTTGTCCCTGAGGCGTGCAGTCTGCAGGATGAAAGAACAAACGAAGTTGTCCGCGACGTATGCAAGTGGGCAACCGCTAATAGCATTGATGTTTATGACGAGGAAACAGCTACCGGAAATCTCCGCAGAATATGTATGAGAATAGGAAAAAGCGAGGCGGTGCTTGTCCTTGTTGCTAAAAAAAGCCTACCCTTTACCGAAAGCCTTGTTGATACAATTACGGAAAAGTTTCCTTTCGTGAAAGGAATTGTTATAAACATAAACCCCGACAGAACAAATAATGTGTATGGTGACAGAGATAAGGTCATATATGGGGTTCCGTACATTATCGATAATGTTGGCGAAATAAAATACAAGGTCCATTATAAAAGTTTTTATCAAGTGAACCCCTATACAACCAAGCTTCTTTATGAAAAAGCATTGGAGCTGGCTGGCCTTGATAAAGGAAAGACCGTGTTTGACCTTTACTGCGGAACGGGAAGCATCAGTCTGTTCCTTGCCCAAAAAGCACAGAAAGTTGTCGGCATTGAAATAGTTGAAGATGCCGTAAAAAATGCTAAAGAAAACGCAGAATTAAACAACATTACCAATACGGATTTTTATTGCGGACCCGCAGAAGATGTTGCACCGAAGCTTATAAGAAGCGGTGAAAAAGCAGATGTAGTTGTCCTCGACCCACCGAGAAAAGGGTGTGAGGAAAAGCTCCTCCTCTCTATTTCCGAGATGAAGCCTGAGAGAATCGTTTACGTATCCTGCGACCCTGCCACAATGGCAAGAGATGCAAAATACCTTTGCCAGAACGGATATATATTAAAGGAAGCTCACGTGTTTGACCAATTTCCGCAGACCTCGCATGTGGAGTGCTGTGTGCTGCTATATCGGGAGGAAAACTAAAATGAGCTATACAAGAGAAAATATTATTAACAAATGTGAGAAAGCATTTGAAGATATTAAGACCTTTTATAAGCAATCATTTATTAATTATGGTGGAAAAACAACAGATACAAACGAATATTATACAGAAGTTATTGCAGAATTTTTAACTGATAATTTGGATGAATATATCCATGGTATTCCTAAAATCATAAGAGAAAGTTCATACAAAACTCCTACACATACAGGAGAGTTTGATGAAACAACTCCTCGTGAGGAAGAAAAAATTGCAATGGAAATGTTTAATCAATCAAAAGATGGTACTCCTTATAATTTGATAGGAAATATTATTGATTACCAAACACCACTAAAGAATAAACGAACTGATATTGCAGGCAAGATAGATTTACTCTCTTATGACGGTAATTGTTTAAGGGTTTTGGAACTTAAAAAGCCTTTTAGTGATGAAACTATGTTGAGATGTATTCTTGAAGGATATACATATCTAAAAATAGTAGATACTGCTAAATTGCTTGATAATTTTGAATTACCTGCTAATACAAAAGTAGTTGCTTGTCCATTCGTTTTCAAATATGGTAAGCAGTATCAGGAAATGTTAGAGAAAAGACCCTATTTATTCAAGTTAATGACTATGCTTGAAAGCAAACCTTATTACATTGTAAAACAGGATAATGTGTATATCGTGGAGGAATAATCTTATGAAAAAGTTTTTAGAGTTTTTAAAAGATGAAGATGCTATTGAAAAAATAATAGGCGGTATCTTTGGAGTTGTTGCTATTACAGCAATTATTGTTGAAATGAGTTTAGGTGGTTTTACCTCTGATGCGATTGCAGGTGGTATCAAAGATATTGCAAGTACTTTGATTACTGTTGTAATGCTTATAGTTGCTATTAAAGCATTAAGACCTAAAGAGGAAGAGCCGTTCTCTTTTGAAACTGAATTAAAAAGCAAATTAAGTGCTTTTGTTTCTGAAAATGGTAGAATGTTAAAGGCAAAAGATACTGAAGAAGGAAATCAAAAATTCTATGAATTATATATGGAAACTGATTTTAATGCATACTTCGGAGAGAAAACAACCCTTCGTGCTGGTTGGTTTATGAGAATGCCGCCTGTAAATGAAAAAGTATATGCAAAAGAAGGATTAAAGATGATATTCCACCTAAATCAAGGTACTTTCTTTGGTCATAATAAACCAGAAAATGAAACAGATGCTTATGCTGTAATTGGTTAAAAAATTAAATCTTTAATATTAAGA
This sequence comes from Clostridia bacterium, assembly GCA_017466275.1. Lineage (GTDB taxonomy): Bacteria > Bacillota > Clostridia > UMGS1883 > UMGS1883 > UMGS1883. The sequence goes on from JAFTUL010000018.1 coordinate 15,144, forward strand.
GAAACAGATGAAAACACTTTGGTTTGTCAGTATAATAAAACTAAAAGAGAAATTGAAATTGAGTTTAAGAAACCACTTACAACACAAGATGACGTTGATATGTTTGTAGGGGTAATTAAAAAAATCTTTAATAGTTATTTAGTACTTGGTGAAGCAGGTATTAAAACAGTAGCAGGTTAATAATTATGAACATTAAAATACATAGAGGCCAAAACCAAATAGGCGGATCAATAATTGAAGCATCAAGCAAACAAGCACGAGTGTTCTTCGACATTGGGATTGAATTAGATGAGGATAAAGAAATTGAAATACCACAAATTGAGGGTTTGTTTTACGGAAGCCAAAATTGTGATGCTGTTTTTATTTCTCATTATCATTCAGATCACATAGGACTGGCAGATTATTTGCTTCCTGACATACCTGTTTATATTGGCGAGAAAGCCTATAAGGTAATGAAAGCAGCATCAGATTATAGAGATATTGAAGTCAAGTTTGACCCTATTCTTATAGAAAACGAGAAAATAATAGAGATTAAAGACATCAAGATAACTCCTATTTTATGCGACCATTCTGCTTTTGACTCGTATATGTTTTTAATAGAAGCAAATGGAGAAACAACTTTATACACGGGTGATTTTAGAGCAAATGGAAGAATGGACTTTGACAAATTATTAGAGAAAGTTCCTTGTGTAGATAATTTAATCATTGAGGGAACAACACTTTCTCGTGAGGATTCTATTGAAAATATAGAAGAAGAAAAATTAGAAGAAATAGCAGTTGAATTTTTAAATAAGTATAAAGGCCCTGTGTTTATTATGATGTCTGCAATGAATATAGATAGAGTTATAACAGTAAAGAATATTGCAGAAAGAACAGACAGGATATTTTTAGAGGATATTTATACTGCTGATATTACGTCAGCAATAGGAATGACAACAGCAAATACCAGAGTATTTATGACAGGCGGAGACAAGCAGTATAAATAGTTACAAAAGTATTCTGATAGTAAGATAGGTAAAAATGAAATTGCAAGAACGCCTTTTGTTATGTGTGTTAGAAGTTCAATGAAGAACTATTTATCAAAATTGAATGAATTGGTATCGTTTGAAAATGGAGTGTTATTTTATGGTATGTGGAAAGGTTATTTAGAAAAACCACAGACAAAAGAGTTTATTGAGTTTATGGAAAGCAAAGGCGTAAAGACTCATATATTGCATACAAGTGGTCATGCCGATAGTATGACAATAGATAAACTTATAGAAGACGTAAAACCAAAAAGGATTATCCCTGTTCATACGGAAAATGCTGAATGGTTTGACAGATACAAGGTTTAACAATATCCATATGTGATACTGTTACAGACACCACACAAGGCACGTAGAATCTGTCACACTTTTGATACGGAATAATTATACGACATAATCTTTTTGTCAAATTGCTATTTTAAACAATTGTTTCTGCCAAGTTTACACTTACTAATAAACTTACAATAATGTCAAGAGGTGATTCTTTTGAAAGGATTAAAACAAATCAGAAAAGAACGTCGTTTGACACAGTTAAAGGTTGCTATGGATTTGAATATTTCACGTGAAGCCCTTTCTCATTATGAAAACGGCAAGCGTGAGCCGAGTATTGATATGCTTGTCCAAATGTCAGAATACTTCAATGTTTCCATTGATTTTCTCATAAAAGGAGACAGATAATTTATCTTGACAAAAGCTTCCCCTTATGTTAAAATTTATCAAGATAAAAGGGAGTAGCTAACGGATTTATTCCGTTACAACGGCGTCAGTACGGCATTTTTGCCCGCTTTTGTATGAAACAGCAAGACTTTTATCGCATTCTTTTTGTGCGATAAAAGTCTTTTTTATTGCATAAAATAAATTCAGAGGTGCGATTATGGAATATATTTTGAATTTAGTATTACTTATCAGTGGCTTTTTCTTTCTTGTAAAAGGCGCTGACCTTTTCGTTGACGGAAGCAGCTCCGTTGCGAAGATATTTAAAATTCCGTCGGTTATAATAGGTCTTACGATAGTTTCTATCGGAACATCTCTTCCCGAGGCGGCTGTAAGTATTACGTCATCGCTTCAGGGAAGCTATGACCTTTCTATCGCAAATGTCATAGGCTCCAACATATTTAATTTATTGATGGTTGTTGGATTTTCCGCACTTATCTGCCCCTTTGTTGTAGATAAGATGATTATGAAGAGAGATTTTCCTCTCTGTATAGGCATAACGGTACTTCTGGCAATTATGCTTCGTGACAATATTCTCTCCCGCATCGAGGCAGGTGTTTTGTTTGCAATTTTTATTGCCTACATAATTATTCTGGTAATGTCCGCCCTCAAAAACCCTCTTTCTGCGGACGAGGACGACAAACCTATGCCTGTTCCCAAGAGCCTTCTTTTAATTCTTCTCGGCGGTGCAGGAATAATCCTCGGTGGAACATTCACCGTTGACAGTGCCAAGTTTTTTGCAAGTGCTTTTGGAATGAGCGAAATGCTTATCGGCCTTACGGTAGTTGCCGTGGGAACATCTCTTCCCGAGCTTGTAACAAGCATTGTTGCAGCAAAAAAGGGTGAAAGCGAAATCGCCCTTGGCAACGTTGTGGGCTCCTGCATATTTAATATTATGTTTATTTTAGGTATGAGCGGTCTTGTGCATCCTCTCAACTGCGGAATAGAGGCTCTTATCGATGCAGTAATCCTCATTGTGATAAATATCCTTATGTATATTGTTTGTATTACAGGCAAAAAGATTAACCGTCCCGAGGGGCTTGTCTGCGTAGTAATATATGTGATATATGTTGCATATACTGTATTGAGAGCGTTTGAGATGCTGCCTTTTTAATTGTTGACAAATGGTATTTTTTGTGTTAAAATTCTCTCCGTAAAAGGGAGTAGCTACCGAGTTTATTTAATTCGGTACAACGGCGTCAGTACGGCAAATCTATTGCCCGCCTTTGTATTAAACAGCAAGACTTTTACTGCATTATATTTGTGCGGTAAAAGTCTTTTTTTGTGCAAAGGGGATGCACTAAAGACTCACCACACAATAAAAATTTTTTATGAGGTGATTTTTTATGGATTACGTACTGAATTTATTTCTCCTGGTTTTTGGTTTTGCCCTTTTGATTAAGGGTGCTGACCTGTTCGTTGACGGAAGCAGCTCCGTTGCGAAACTGCTTAAGATACCCGCTGTTATAATCGGTCTTACAATCGTTTCTATCGGAACCTCTCTTCCCGAAGCGGCTGTAAGTATTTCCGCTTCAATTAAAGGGGCTTATGACCTTTCCATTGCCAATGTTGTGGGCAGTAACATTTTTAATCTTTTGAGTGTTGTAGGCGTTTCTGCTTTTATCTGCCCGTTTATTGTTGATAAGGTAATTATGAAACGGGACTTCCCCTTAAGCATTCTTTCCGCGGTAATTTTAGCTGTAATGATGCGGGACAGAACACTTTCGGTTGTGGAAGCAACTATTCTTTTTGTTCTCTTTATAGGTTATATTCTGCTACTTGTACGCTCTGCCCTTAAGAACCGTACCGAGGGGGATGAATACAAAACTCATTCTCCCTTAAAAAGCATTATCTTTATCATAATCGGTATTGTAGGTATTGTTGCGGGCGGAACTCTTACCGTTGATGCTGCAACATTCTTTGCAAGAGCGTTTAATATGAGCGAGCTTTTAATTGGCCTTACCATTGTTGCGGTGGGAACGAGTCTTCCCGAGCTTGTAACAAGCGTTGTTGCCGCTAAAAAGGGTGAGAGTGAAATCGCCTTGGGTAACGTTATCGGCTCAAATATATTCAACATTCTCTTTATTCTTGGTATGAGCGGTATTGTTCATCCCCTTACCTGTGATTTCGGTGCAGTTATCGATACCATCCTTCTTATAGGTATGAGTGCCCTGATGTTTTTTATCTACAAGGCAAGAAACAAGGTTTCCCGTCTCGTGGGACTCCTCGGTGTTGTTATATATGTCATCTATGTTGTATACATTATTCTAAGAGCATACGAAATGCTTCCATTCTAAAAATTTTGGAGGAATAATATGATATCCCTGCTTCTTGGGCGTTTTCTTCCCGAAGATGCCGACCAAAAAACAGCCAGAACTATATACGGTTATGTCTGCGGAGGAGCAGGGATATTTTTAAATCTGTTCCTGTTTGCGATAAAGCTTATTATAGGAATTTTCAGCTCATCTATTGCAATAACTGCCGACGCATTCAACAACTTAACAGATGCAGGCTCGTCCGTCATAAGCCTTTTCGGGTTTATTCTTTCAGGACAGAAAGCCGATAAAGAGCATCCTTTCGGACACGGCAGAATTGAGTATATTGCAGGCATTTTTATCTCCGTCGTAATTATCTATGTAGGAATAGAACTGCTTCGTTCTTCAATAGGCAAAATTATTCACCCCGGTGAATTCGTTTTTAATATTTATGTAGCTGTTGTACTTATTATTTCCATATTGGTTAAACTGTATATGGCATATTACAACCGCCGTTGCGGAAAAAAGATACAGTCCTCCGTTCTTTTTGCGGTTGCAACCGATTCCATAAGTGATGCCATTGCGACGGGGGCAATTTTGCTGTCATCCGTGTTTATGTATTACACCCATATTCAGATAGATGGTTATGTCGGACTTCTTGTTTCTCTGCTTATTATAAAGTCAGGTGTTGATGCGGTTATAAAGACATCCTCTCCCCTGCTTGGCGGCATCCCCGACCGCGAATTTGTGAAAAGGGTTGAGGCAATTGTGCGTGAAAACCCCGAAACGGTAGGGATTCACGACCTTGTTGTTCACGATTACGGTCCCAATAAGATTTTTGTATCTCTTCATATGGAGGTTGACGGAAGCAAGGAGATTTTCGTGCTTCACGATGCAGCAGACCTTGTGGAAAGACAGATTTCCGACGAGCTTGGGTGCGAGGCGGTTATTCATATGGACCCAATTGATGTGAATAATCCTGTTTTGAAAGAAATTTACGCCACGCTTCAAAAAAGGCTGGATATAGTTTGTCCCGAGGGGAATGTTCACGACCTTCGTATAGTTCCGGGGCCAACTCACACTAATGTTATTTTTGATTTAATTGTCCCTGCGGAGAGGTTTTTTGCAAAGGATAAAATTTCCGCAGAATTGGAAAAATGCATAACGGAAATTGACGAGAATTATTATGCCGTAATAACGGTGGAAACATCATATATTTAGGAGAAACGCTATGTTTAACAAAACTGAATTTTTAGAGGATTTGAAAAAGCTAATCGCAATCAACAGCATCAACGGAAACTGTGGAGAAAAAACAGATTCCGCACCCTTGGGAAAAGGTATAAATGATGCTATTGAGGCATTTTTGTCCATTGGCAAAAGATTTGGCTTCAGGACAAAAAATGTAGGCGGTTACTGTGGCTTTGTTGAAATGGGCGAGGGCGAAAAAATGCTTGGAATCATTACCCACACCGATACCGTTGAAACAGGCGACGGATGGAGTTATCCTGCCCTCCAGTGCACAGTAGCTGACGACGGAGTTTACGGCAGAGGTGTAATCGACAACAAGGGTCCTGCCCTCCTTGCTCTTTACTGTATGAAAGCCATTTCCGACAGCGGAATGAAGCTCGACAAGAGGGTACGTCTTATAATCGGCGGTGATGAAGAGGCAGGAAGCTGGCAATGTATGAACGCATACAAAAAAACAGAAGAGCTTCCCACAATTGCTTTTTCTCCTGATGCGGATTATCCCGTAGTTTTCGGTGAAAAGGGACTTCTCCGTGTAAAAATTTCGGGGGTTGAGGAAAACATTGCTCCCGACTTTAAGTTTGAGGGTGGCAAGGTTATAAACATTGTTCCCGACGAAGCAACGGCTTTCATTGACGGAAAAGAGCTTCACGCAAAAGGCAAATCCGCCCACGGAAGTATGCCTGAAAAGGGTGAAAACGCAATTTTGAAATTAGCAGATGAAATCTGTTCTCGTTATCCCAATTCCACATTTGCAAGGCTATGTTCTCTCACCACGGCAGAAGCACTTGGCATTGACATTGCCGACGATATGACAAAAATCAGCGTTAACCCCTCGGTAATCTATGCCGACAGTACAAAATGCGAACTTAGCTACGACATCCGCTACCCTATTACGGCAAACGGAGAAGAGGTTATCGCAAATATTGAAAAATCAGCAGAGGAAAAAGGGCTTACGGCAGACATATTCTTCCACGACAAACCCCTTTATGTTCCGCGTGACAGCCATCTTGTAACAACACTTTCGGATATATATGCGAAGCATTCGGGAGAGGCGCTGGAGCCTGTTGCAATTGGCGGAGGAACTTATGCAAAAGCGTTCAAAAACTGCGTTGCATTCGGGGCAATGCTCCCCGACGAGCCGGAAACAATGCACGCTCCCGACGAATTCTGGAGTTTCAGAAGTATTGACATAAATTTTGACATAATTTCCGATGCGATTATGAAATTATAAGGCAAACTGGCACAAAAGAACATAGTTCTTTTGTGCCAGTTTTTTGAGGGATAGGAAAAAATGTTTCAGAACGGACAAACTGAACCCGCAGGGGGTACCCGAAGGTGTATATGTATACACCGAGAGGTGAAGTTTGTTCGTAGCAAAAAGGCTTAAAAACAGAAAAATCGATTTGTTTGAGATTTTTCAACCGATTTAACAAATTTAGCAACTATAAACTGTCTGTATCTCGTATTATTATCGCCTTTTTGCGTTCTGGACTTTTTTTACATCCCTTTAGTGAAAAAAGTCAAAGAAACCATAGTTTTTTCTTTGACTTTTTATTATATATATTATATAATAAAGTGTACTCTAACTTTAAAAAGATTGGATGAGTTTTTTGGCTGAAAAAAATATATTTATCTCACCTGAGGACAAGGCTCTTCAGGAAGTCTATATAAATTCAATAAAGAACTCTCTTTCAGGGCAGACTAAGTATGCAATGGTGGAAACCTACGGCTGTCAGCAGAATGTCAACGACTCACAGAGAATCGAGGGAATGCTCCTTGAGATGGGCTTTACCCTGACAGATGACAGAGAAAAGGCAGATGTTATCATTTTCAACACCTGTGCCATCCGCGAAAACGCCCACGAAAGAGTGTACGGAAACCTCGGTGCGTTAAAACACGTAAAAGCAAGAAAGCCCTCACTTATAATCGGCATCTGCGGTTGTATGGTACAACAGCCCCAGATTGCAAAAAGGGTTAAGTCAAAGTATAGGCACGTAGACCTTATTTTCGGCACGCACGTGCTGTGGAAATTTCCCCCTCTCCTCTCTGAGGTTATGGAGCACAGGGAAAGGGTTATCGATATTTCGGGCGACGGAGTAATCTGCGAGGGAACCCCCGTAAATTACGACGGCGGTGCAAAGGCGTTTGTATCAGTTATGTACGGTTGCAACAACTTCTGTTCCTACTGCATTGTACCCTATGTCCGCGGACGGGAAAGAAGCAGAATGGAAGAGGATATTCTCTCCGAGATAGATATGCTTGCAAAAAGCGGAGTCAAGGAAGTAATGCTTCTTGGTCAGAATGTAAACTCCTACGGCAAGGACCGTGGCGAGGAAAACGGATTTGCAAATCTTCTCAAAAAGGTTTGTCTTATTGACGGCATTGAGAGAATACGCTTTATGTCCAGCCATCCCAAGGATATTTCCGAGGAGCTTCTGAGGGTAATGGCTGAGGAAGAAAAAATTTGTAAGAGTCTGCACCTTCCCCTGCAATCGGGAAGCAGTAAGGTTCTTTCGGATATGAACAGACACTATGACCGTGAAAAATATATGGGGATTGTCAAAAAGGCAAAGGAGCTTATGCCCGACCTTTCCCTTACTACTGACATTATTGTAGGCTTCCCCACGGAAACGGACAAGGATTTTGGTGACACGCTCTCCATCCTGCGTGAAGTTGGGTTTGATTCGATTTTTTCATTCATCTACTCCCCGAGAGAGGGTACAAAAGCGGCAGAGTGGGAGAATGTTTCCACCAAGGAAGAAATTGACAAACGCTTCCGCACACTCCTTGACCAGCAGAACGAAATAAGCTACAAGCTTAACCTGCGGCACGAGGGAAATGTGGAGAAAGTTCTTGTTGAGGGGCAGAGTAAAACCGACCCCGATATGATGACGGGCAGAAACTACGCTAACAAAATTGTGAATTTCAAGGGTGATGAATCCCTTGTCGGACAAATTATTGATGTAAAAATAACCAAGGCACAGACTTGGATTTTATACGGTGAATTAAAATAAAATTTATATAAAAGGACGGTAAGAAAAATGGCAGAAATTTTTGAAAAAGCAAGAGAACTCGGTGAAGCAATTATCGAGAGTAAAGAGTATAAGGAGCTTAAAGAAGCCGAGCTTAAGCAGGAAAATGACGAAGAAGCACTTGCACTTCTCAAGGAATACAGCGATGTGAGAACACGCCTCGGTGCAGAAATTCAGAAAGGCGACGTTTCAGAGGAAAGAATCGCCGAAATCCGCGAGGAGCTTGAAGAGGCTTATTCCAAAATGACAACAAACGACACAATTACTGCATACATCAATGCACAGAGAACATTTCAGGCAGTAATTGACCAGATGAACAATATCCTTTCATTCCACATCACAGGCAAAATCCCCGGAGGTTGCAGCGGCAACTGTTCATCCTGCAACAGTTGCGGTTAATCCACAATTTACTACTAAGGAGGAAAACCCATGGCAGAGCTCACTCCAATGATGAAGCAATACATGGAAATAAAGAAAAAGTGTCCTGACACCATACTGATGTTCAGACTGGGCGATTTTTATGAAATGTTCTTTGAAGACGCAATTGTGGCTTCCAAGGACCTTGAAATCACCCTTACAGGTCGTGACTGCGGTCAGGAAGAGCGTGCTCCCATGTGCGGTGTTCCTTTCCACGCGGCGGACACATACATTGCAAGGCTCGTTGCCAAGGGTCACAAGGTTGCCATCTGTGAGCAGATGGAGGATCCCAAATCAGTAAAGGGGATTGTAAAGCGTGACATCATCCGTATTGTCACCCCCGGTACAATTCTTGATGATTCACTCCTTAACTCACGAAAGACAAACTATATGGCATCCGTTTGCCGGATTGGTAACGATTGCGGTGTGTCCTTCGTGGATGTTTCGACGGGTGAGCTTTTGGGTACAACCCTTTATGACGATATTACCTGCGACAAGCTTATAAATGAGCTTGCACGCTTCTCCCCCGTTGAAATTGCTCTTGGAGGAAACTCCTTTCAGAATAAGAAAATCACAGAATATATTGAGAGCCGTACAGACGCTCTCACCTTTACATATGACTTTGAGGATGCGGAAAAAGAGTCGCGTGAGCTTTTGGCGTCACAGCTGAAAAACAGCAACGATATTTCAGACAGACTCCTGCGCGTTTCCGCAACGGCTCTTATCCAATATATCCTCGAAACACAGAAAGCAAAAATGGCACATATCCACACAATGGATATTTACACATCTCAGGAATTTGTTGACCTTGATGCCGCAACGGTGAGAAACCTTGAGCTTGTCGAAACAATGCGTGACAAGTCCAAGCGAGGAAGCCTTTTCTGGGTGCTTGACAACACAAAAACCTCTATGGGTACCAGAATGCTCAAGCAATGGATTCTCCGCCCGCTTGTAAATGCCGCATCTGTTAATAACCGACTCTCGGGTGTTGAGGAATTGGTGTCCGCAATGGATATCCGTGACGACCTTTCCGACGCACTTACAGGTGTAAACGATATTGAAAGGCTTATGAGCCGTGTTAGTGTAGGAACGGCAAATGCCCGTGATATGGCATCACTTTGTGTGTCCTTTGCACGCCTCCCATTCCTGCATAAAATTCTGTGCAGAACGAGAAGCACTATCTTAAGTGTTCAGGCGGCAAACCTTGACACGCTTGAGGATTTAAGGGATTTACTGGAAAGGGCAATTAATCCCGAACCACCGATAACACTTCGTGAGGGTAACATTATCCGCGACGGTTTCCTTGAGGAGATTGACAGACTCCGTTCAATTACCCGTGGCGGAAGTAATTTCATTGCAGAGCTTGAGGCAAGAGAGCGTGAAAGAACGGGAATTAAAACCCTGAAAGTTAAATTCAACAAGGTTTTCGGTTACTTTATTGAGGTTTCTACCTCTCAGCTTTCAAAAGTACCCGATGATTATATGAGAAAGCAGACTCTCACCAATGGAGAAAGATTCATCACCGCTGAGCTTAAGGAGATTGAGAGCAGCGTCCTCGGTGCAAGCGAGAAGCTTGTTCAGCTTGAATACGAGGAATTTCAGCGTATCCGCGAGAGAATCTGCGAACATATGGAACGAATCGAAAAAACTGCCCACGCCATTGCCGTGACAGATACTATCTATTCCCTTGCGGAAGCGGCTGTAAAGAACGGTTACAAGAAGCCTGAGGTCAATCTTTCGGACAAGCTTGTAATAAAAGAGGGCAGACACCCCGTTGTAGAAAAAGTACTTTCCGACAGTCTTTTCGTTCCCAATGACACAATCCTTGATTGCAAGGATAACAGAATGTCAGTTATTACCGGCCCCAATATGGCAGGTAAATCCACATATATGCGTCAGACGGCACTCATTGCACTTATGGCACAGATTGGCTCTTTCGTGCCTGCACAGAGTGCGGAGTGCGGAATTATAGACAAGATATTCACAAGAATCGGTGCTTCCGACGACCTCGCTTCGGGGCAGAGTACGTTTATGCTCGAAATGAACGAGGTCAGCTATATCCTCAAAAATGCTACGAAAAAGAGCCTTTGTATTCTTGACGAAATCGGCAGAGGTACAAGCACCTTTGACGGACTTTCCATTGCCTGGGCAGTTATTGAACATATTGCAAAAAAAGTAGGAGCAAAAACGCTCTTTGCCACACATTATCACGAGCTTACCGCACTTGAGGGGACTCTTTCGGGCGTAGTGAATTATAACACCGCCTGCAAAAAGAGGGGCGACGACATCACATTCCTCAGAAGAATTGTCCGCGGCGGCACAGACGATAGCTTTGGTATTGAGGTTGCCAAGCTTGCAGGTGTTCCCGACAGCGTTATTAAAAGGGCAAAGGAAGTTTTGGCTTCCGTTGAGGGTAACACCCGTGCAAGTGAAACAGGCGGAAAAATCGCCGCTGATATTACAGAAAAAGATGATGCTTCTATGCAGATTGGCTTTGCCGATATGGAAAACAGCAAGGTTGTGGAAGCACTTAAGGCTATTGATGTTACTACTTTAACACCTATTGAAGCAATGAACAAGTTGTATGAATTGCAGAAGCTGTTATAAAAGCAAAGATTTTTGCCACAGGCAAAAATCCACATTATGAAAGTTTATCGAGGAAAAAGCAGCGTACGCGAATTTTCCTCGAAAGAGGAAGAATGATTTATGCGAGGCGAGGCATCGCCGAGGCGGAGCCGTGAATTATTCTGACGACAGGAGGTGACTCCCCATGGGAAAAATCAATGTACTTGACAAATTTACTGCCGAGAAAATTGCGGCAGGTGAAGTTGTAGAAAGACCTGCCAGCGTTATAAAAGAGCTGGTGGAAAATGCCATTGATGCAGGTGCTACAACTGTCACCGTCGAAATTAAAGATGGCGGAACTACATATATGCGTGTCGCCGACAACGGCAGCGGTATGGATAAAGATGATGCCCGCACGGCATTTTTAAGGCACGCTACAAGCAAGATAAAAACCGATAAGGATTTGGAGCATATTGCAACCCTCGGTTTCCGTGGAGAGGCACTCTGTTCCATTGCTGCGGTGAGCCGCACGGAGCTTTTCACCAAGCAACGCACCTCCGACGAGGGTACACACGTAGTGGTTGAGGGTGGCGAGGAAAAGCTTTTCGAAAGTGCAGGCTGTCCCGACGGTACGACGATTATTGTAAAAAACCTTTTCTTCAACACTCCTGCGAGAATGAAGTTTCTGAAAAAAGATTCCGTTGAAGCATCTGCCGTAACAGATGTCTGTAACAAGCAGGCACTCAGCCATCCCGACGTTTCAATCCGCCTTATCCGTGACGGAAAGGATGTACTTTTCTCCCCCGGTGACAACACCCTGAAAAATGCCGTTCACTCGGTTTACGGCAGGGATATTGCAAACTCCACCGCTTCGGTGGACTACACAAAAAACGGCATCCGTGTTTTCGGTCTGACGGGCAAAAATAACCTTTCAAGGCCGAACAGACTGATGCAGGTATTCTTTATAAACGGCAGATTTGTGGTAAATAAAACGCTTCTTGCCGCTGTGAGCGAGGCTTACAAAAACGAGCTTATGGTTGGCAGATTCCCCGTATGCATACTGAACGTAGAAATGGACCCTGCCCTTGTGGATGTAAATGTTCACCCCGGCAAAACGGAGGTTAAATTTGCTTCCGAGCAGGATGTGTACGAGGCTTGTTACTGGGCTGTAAAAAACGCCCTTACGGAAATTGCCGCACCCAGAGAGGTTGGCATTTTGAATAACAAGGAAGCATTTAAAATGCCCATTACCGTAAAAAATGCAGAACAGATTTCCTTTACCAAGCCCAAGGCAGAGATAAAGAAGTCGGCATTTACCCCCTACACTCCCCCAAAGGAAACTCCCAAGCCCAAAATTCTTACGGAGAATCAGATTCGGGAAGAAGTTAAGGGGTTTGACGGAAAGCTTCCTGTAAGAGAAATTGAGGGTGTACAAAGAATAAAAGAAGAAAAGATTGACATTTCCAAGGAAATTCAGAATGCTATTGAAAAGGCACAAGCTACCGAAAAGCCCGATACCGTTTGTGATGTAAAAATTATCGGTCAGCTTTTCGATACATATATACTTGCGGAGGGTGACGGCGAATTTTTCCTGATGGACCAGCACGCCGCACACGAAAGAATCCGCTACGAAGAAATCCGCAGAAGCGGGTACAAGACAGATACTCAGCTTCTCTTAATGCCCATTACAGTGAACCTTACTCCCGAGGAAAAGACACTTGCTTTAGAAAGAAGCGAGCTACTCCTTTCTATGGGATTTCAGGTTGAGGATTTTGGGACAAACAGCGTAGTATTACGCTCTCTCCCCTCCGACTGTCCATTCCAGGAGGGCGAGGGATTGTTTATCGAAATACTCGGCGTTCTGGCAGGTGGAGAGCCGGGCGAGATTTCGGCAATGCTTGACAAGGCAATCTACACAATTGCCTGCCGAAGTGCCATTAAAGCACACCAGAAGCTTTCTCTTCCCGAACTTGAAAAGCTATACGCACAGGCTTCTTCACTTGAGGGTATTACAACCTGCCCCCACGGAAGACCGATTACAGTAAAGCTTACCCGTTACCAGATAGAGAAAATGTTTGGCAGGATTGTGTGACGGGGGTACGGCTATGACAAAAAAAATACCCCTTGTAATCGTTGCAGGTGCAACAGCCTCGGGAAAGACGGGGCTTGGAATAAAACTTGCCGAAAAATTGAACGGTGAGGTTATCTCCTGCGACTCAATGCAAATATACAAAAATCTATCCATAGGTACGGCAAAACCCACAAAGGAGGAAATGGGGAATATCCCCCACCATATGCTTGACGTGGCGGAGCCGTGGGAGGAATTCAGTGTAGAAAAATACTGCTCTATGGCACACGGAATAATCCGTGACATACACAGCCGCGGCAAGCTTCCCATAATGGTTGGCGGTACGGGGCTGTATGCAGACAACACAGTTTTTGCAACCACATTCTCCGCACCCAAAAGGGATGAAAAGCTTTCTTCTGAGCTTACGCGTTATGCCGAGGAAAACGGCAACGAGGCACTTTTCGAAATTCTCCAAAAAGAAGACCCCGAGGCGGCAAAGACGCTCCATCCCAACGACGTAAAAAGGGTTGTCCGTGCTATTGAAACTGTCCGCACTACAGGGAAAACGAGGGCTGAGCTTGACAGCGAAAGCCGTCCCGAGGAAAGTCCCTACGATTATATTTACCTTGCAATTGATATGGATAGAGAGCTTCTCTACCAAAGAATTGATAAAAGAGCAGATATAATGCTTGAAGACGGACTTCTGGATGAGGTCAGGGAATTTATTCTCCCCAACCTTTCCCGAATGACAACCGCTGCGGCGGCAATAGGCTACCGTGAAGCAGTATGGTATTTTAAAGGCTTGTGCACCTATACCGAGATGGTGGAGCTTTTAAAAAGAAACACACGTAGGTACGCTAAAAGGCAACTGACGTGGCTACGAAAGAACAACGAGGTACATTGGCTTGATTTTAAAAACGCACAGAGTCAAGCTGAAGAATTGATTAACAAGAAAGGATTTTGACAATGAAAACACAGGTTAATTTGCAGGACGTATTTTTGAATCAGGTAAGAAAAGACAAACAGGCCATTACAATTTTTCTTGTAAGCGGTTTTCAGATAAGAGGTCTTGTAACAGGCTTTGACAACTACACGGTAGTCCTTGATTGTGACGGTAAGCAGGAGCTTATCTATAAACACGCAATTTCTACTATTATTCCCACCTACCCCGTAAACTTTATGGCGGCGGAAAAGGAGCAGAGTGAGGCTCTGTAAAATATATTTATTACACAAAAAGGAGGCGCACACTAAAAATGAATAAATATCTGAAAAGATTTCTGTTTTTTTCACTACTTCTGACTTTCATAAGTACGGTCAGCTATTGCAGTGCGCCTTTTGATACAGAAACTGCACAAACGATTAATGTCCGTAAAACAATTAACGGAGAGGGATACATTCTCCGAAATGAAACAACGGTATCGCCCCAGTCCAAGGGGGCATTTGAGTCAGGTGTTCAGGACGGGACAAGGGTTTCCAGGAACGGAAGTCTGGGTATTACCATCAGCGGTAATTATAATGAGGAGCTTGTAGAGCAGCTTAAATCAGTAACAAAACGAATTGACGATATTGAAAAGGCAAACAGTTTTTCCAATATGTACTCTTCGGATGAAGCACGTATCTTCTCCGGACTTAAAGACCTTTCCGCGGCAATCCGTGAGGATGTCAGAAATCAGGACTTTATTTCTGCAACGGAAAACGCAACCCAGCTTTCCAATCTGCTTATTAAAAAAGAAACTACCGACGACCGCGGTTCAACGGCAAACCTACTTTCGGAGCTTAAAGGAAAAAAGTACGAGCTTGAGCAGCAGCTCGGCGGAATCCGTCAGGAGGTACGCTCTCCTGCGGCAGGATATTTCTATACTTCACTCGACGGTCTTGAAAGAACAATCAAGGAAACGGAAATTACAGCGATTTCCACCTCGGAAATTTATGAGTTTGACAACACTCTTAAAAACAATATCCCCGACGCAGGAAGCATAGGCAAAATTATAGACACCTATGCGTGGTATCTTGCCTGTGTCCTTGGAACGGACAAGGTTGCACCGCTTAAAGCAGGAGGCACAGTTACCCTCTCCATTGACGAATCTACAGGGGTTAAGGCAACCGTACTGGCAATAAACGAGGACGATGCAGGAAGCTGTGCCGTTTTACTCAAATGCACACGCGATATTTCCGGTATTTTTGAGAAACGGAAAGTGGATTTTGAAATCTGTTACGAGGAATATAACGGACTTTATGTCCCTGCAGCAGCTATAAGAGTCGTGGACGGAGTAACAGGTGTTTACGTGATTAACAGAAATGATGCAGTATCTTTCCGTGCAGTTGACATTATTCTGCAGGAGGAAGACTACTATATTGTAAGGAGCAGCTTTACTCCCCCTGCGGATGTAAAGTTTTCTCCTCTCAGACTTTATGATGATATTTTGGTAAATCCGGAGGTGGCACACCGCAATGAGCTTAAAGAATAACCTTCAAACCATCCATAAGAAAATTGAGGATGCGTGCCTCAGAGCTAATCGAAATCCCGAGGAGGTAACTCTCGTTTGCGTATCCAAGACGATTGATGCCGAAACCATCTCGGAGGCTTACTCCCTTGGGGAAAAGGTTTTCGGTGAAAACCGACCGCAGGAGCTGAGGGACAAGCTTGACAAGGTAGCGGGTGCAAACTGGCACCTTATAGGGCATCTCCAGTCAAACAAGGTAAAATATGTTGTTGGAAAGGCAGCCCTCATCCATTCCGTAGACAGCCTTAACATAGCATCCGCAATAAATGAGCAGGCAGGAAAGCTCAAGGTTGCACAGGACATTTTGCTTGAGGTTAACATTTCGGGGGAAGAAAGCAAATATGGTTTGACAACAGAGGAAATCCCTAATATAATTAAAGAGATAGGGATGCTTTCAAATATCCGCTTTAAAGGGTTTATGACTATGGCACCCTTGGGTGCACCCGAAAGCGAGATTAGAAGCATTTTCAAAAAAGCAAAAGAGCTTTTTGACTCCCATAAAAAAGACGGTGCAACCATTCTATCAATGGGTATGAGCAATGATTTTGAGATTGCCATTGAGGAAGGTGCAACTCTGGTAAGAGTGGGACGTGCGATTTTTAAAGGCTAATAATTTTAGTAAACATATATTTTAGGAGGATTTGTTATGAATTTCACAAAAAAAATCAGTGACCTTATTTTCGGACCCGAAGAAGATGAAGAAGTAGATTTTGCCGCAGAAACTGAAGCCGCTTCCATGGAGCCTGCCCGTTCTTCCGCAGCAAAAAAATCCAAAATCGTAAGCATTGCCGCAACAACACAGATGAAGGTTGTTGTAGTTTCTATCGAGCGTTTTGACGAAGCTAAAGAGGTTGTAGACCATCTTCGCAACAAAAAGCCCGTTGTTGTTAATCTTGAAAAGCTTGATAAGGATATTTCCCGCAGAGTTATCGATATTATCAGCGGTGCATCCTATGCACTTCAGGGAAGCACACAGAAGGTTGCAAAGGGTATTTTCCTTGTAGCTCCCTACAATGTTGACATTATGGCAGATGTTCGTGACGAGCTTCAGAATGCCGAGTTCTTCCCATGGGAGGAATAAGCAAAAGTCAGTTCCTTTATTCTCTTGATGCACGCCACAGCGTTATGTTTGCCCATATCTTTGATATAGCAGTTAAGGCTGACAGGTACGGGTGTGGCGTGTATGGAGATTTTCTGTCCGAAAACAGCATTTCCGAGCTTCTTTCCCGAAAGGATTTTCTCCCAATGGAGCCGGCTCTTTTCGGTGGTTTTGACGATGCTGAAAGGCAAATGGTGGCATTTTTGCCCGATTATGAGGAGCCGTCTTTTCCCATCTGTGCAGTAAAGATTTCCTCACCTGTGATAAGCTCTCTTTCCCACCGCGACTTCCTTGGAAGTATTCTGGGCTTGGGTATAAAAAGGGAGAAGTGCGGCGATATTATCATTGGTGAAAAGGAAGCTTTTGTCATACTTTCCGAGGAGATTTCTTCTTACGTATTGAATTCCCTTGAAAAAGTCGGCAGAGTCGGTGTTAAATGCGAGATTGTACCCCTTTCAGAAATAAAAGTTCCCGAAAAAAGCTTTAAGCCCATTACCGGAACTGTTTCCTCACTCCGTCTTGATGCGGTTATTTCCCTTTTTTCGGGGAAAGGCAGAAGCAAGGCAAGTGAGGTTATTGCAGGCGGACTCGTTTTTATAAACGGAATTCAGGTAATGAAAAACGATTTTCACCTAAAAGACGGGGATATTATCTCCCTCAGGGGTAAGGGCAAGGCCACTCTCTCGGTAGGCGGAACAAGCAAAAAGGACAGAATATTTATTACACTCAAGGTGAGGGGTGTCTAACCCCTCAAGGTTTAAAAAGGGAAATTTTGCATAATACTGCAGAAAATTCTGCAAATATACGACAGTATTATTCTTGAATTTTCTTTGTCTTATTAAAAATTTCCTCTTTTAAAACTCTCCGACCTTAAACGCAGATAAATTTAGGGCAATTTCAATGCGGAGGACGAAGATAGGCTGGCGCCTTTCAAGGACGACAAATTGAAAGTGTACAAATTTATCAAGTTTAAGGCTTAAGGGGTTAGGCTCCCCTCACCTTAACACATGGAGTTAAATTATGATTTATATTATTGCGGCAATACTTATTGTTGCCCTTGACCAGATTTCAAAAGTACTTACCACCAGACATTTTGCATTGGGAGAGGTTAAGACCATCATCCCCGAAATTCTGAGCTTTACCTATGTAAAAAACGAGGGTGCGGCTTTCGGGATTTTGCAGGGGGCAAGGGTTTTCTTTCTCCTTGTGACAATAGTTGTATTTTTTGGAGTTCTTTACTACATTATAAAAATACACCCTCATTCACGTCTTGAAAAATGGGCGCTTGCCTTTATGGCAGGCGGTGCTGCAGGTAATTTTATTGACAGACTTTGTTTTGGCTATGTCCGTGATTTTATATTGGTGGATTTCATAGAATTTCCCGTATTCAATGTTGCAGACTGCTTCGTTTGTATAGGTGCAGGGCTGTACATTCTCTATGCTTTTTCCGATATTTTTAAGAAGAAGGAAGAAAAAGAAATCGATGACAAACAACATACTGAAACTGACAGCGTGCAGTAATGCCCGCTGTGATGTATATATAGCAGAAAATATGCCCGACCTTTCAAGGAGCTTTCTGAAAAAGCTTTTTGACGGGGGCGGGGTTTTCGTAAACGGCAAGGCAGTACGTGCCTCCTTTAAGGTTAAAGAGGGCGACTGTATTGAATTTTCCCTGCCGGAGGTAAAAAAACTTGACGTAGAGGCGCAGGACATTCCCCTTGATATTGTCTATGAGGACGACGACCTCCTTGTTATCAACAAGGCCCGCGGTATGGTAGTCCACCCTGCCGCAGGGAATGAGGACGGAACGCTTGTCAATGCACTTATGCACCATTGCGGAGACAATTTATCGGGGATAAACGGAGTAATGCGTCCCGGAATTGTTCACAGAATTGACAAGGATACCACGGGGCTTTTAGTGGTAGCAAAAAACGATACCGCCCATCAGTCCTTAACCGACCAGCTAAGTGACCGAAGTCTGTCACGGACATATTTTGCAATCGTTCACGGCAATCTAAAGGAAGATGGCTTCACCGTGGATGCTCCCATTGCCCGTGACACAAACGACCGCAAAAAAATGGCAATCGCAAGAAAGGACGGCAGGGATGCCGTTACACATATAACCGTTTTGGAAAGATTCGGGAAATACACCCTTATCAGGTGCAAATTGCAGACTGGGCGGACACATCAGATTCGTGTCCATACCAAGCACATTCTGCATCCCATATTGGGTGATAAAACCTACGGACTCAAGAAAGAGGAGTTTTCTCTTGCAGGACAGCTTCTTCACGCAGGAGAAATAGGCTTTATCCATCCCAGAACCGGTGAAAAGGTAAGCTTTGCAGCACCTCTTCCCGAGGATTTTTCTGAAACACTTGAAAAAATAAGAGCAAAATACACCGAAAGAGGTTGATAAATATGGAAAAAAAGAAGTTTTACATTACCACCCCCATATACTATCCCAGCGACAAGCTTCATATAGGCCATTCCTATTGCACAGTTGCCGCTGATACCATTGCCCGTTATAAGAGGGCGCAGGGCTATGATGTAATGTTTCTGACAGGTACAGACGAACACGGTCAGAAAATTCAGCGTATTGCCGAGGAGAGGGGCGTTACTCCGCAGGAGTATGTTGATAACATTGTAAAAGGAATTAAAGAGCTCTGGACTCTTATGGATATTTCCAACGATAAATTTATCCGTACAACAGACGAAATCCACGTTAAGGCTGTGCAGAAAATTTTCAACATTCTTTACGAAAAGGGTGACATCTACAAGAGTGAGTATGAGGGTTGGTATTGCACCCCCTGCGAATCTTTCTGGACAGAACATCAGCTCGTTGACGGAAAGTGTCCCGACTGCGGACGTGCAGTTGAAAAAACAAAGGAAGAGAGCTATTTCTTCCGGCTTTCCAAGTATCAGGACAGACTTATCGAGCTTATAAAGAATAACCCCGACTTTCTCCAGCCCGCAATCCGTCAGAATGAGATGCTCAATAACTTCCTCATTCCCGGACTTGAGGATTTGTGCGTTTCAAGAACAAGCTTCGACTGGGGTGTTCCGGTAGATTTTGACCCCAAGCACGTTGTATATGTATGGCTTGATGCCCTTACAAACTACATCAACGCTCTTGGTGCATTCTCCGATGATGACGCTGATTTTAAGAAATACTGGCCTGCAGATGTTCACCTTGTAGGCAAGGAAATCATGAGATTCCATTCCATTATCTGGCCCGCAATGCTGATGGCACTTGACCTCCCCCTCCCCAAGCAGGTTTACGGTCACGGCTGGCTTCTTCTTGACGGTGGTAAGATGAGCAAGTCCAAGGGCAATGTAGTTGATCCCGTGAAGCTCGTTGAAAAATACGGTGTGGATGCAATCCGTTATTTCCTTATGAGAGAGATGCCTTTCGGTGCTGACGGTGTGTTCAACAATGAGGCACTTATTAACCGCATTAACTCCGACCTTGCAAACGACCTTGGTAACCTTGTAAGCCGCAGCGTAAGTATGGTTGAGAAATACTTTGGAGGTACAGCTTCCGACAAAGGTGTTACAGACACTATGGATGCCGACCTTATCACACTTGCAAAGGAAGTTCCTGCAAAGGTTGAGGAACTTATGGACAGCTACCAGTTCTCTCAGGCACTCTCTGAAATATGGAAGCTTATCAGCAGAACAAATAAATATATTGACGAAACAACCCCGTGGACACTTGCAAAGGATGAAAGTAAGAAAGACAGACTGGAAACAGTTATGTATAACCTTTGCGAGGCAATCAGAATTGCCTCCGAGCTTATTGCACCCGTAATGACACGCACTACTCCCCTCATTCAGGCACAGATTGGTGCAACCGTAAAGGGATGGGACAGTGCAAAGACATGGGGCGTGCAGAAGAGCTTTACAGTAACAAAGGGCGAAGTTCTCTTCCCCAGAATTGATGTAGAGGCAGAGCTTAAAGCAATCGAGGAAGAAGCTCAGAAGGCAAAAGAACCCATAATTGAAAAACCCGAAGCAAAGGAAGAAATCACAATTGATGACTTTATGAAGACTGAGCTTCGTGTGGCAAAGGTTATCGCGTGCGAAAGAATTAAAAAGGCAAAGAAGCTCCTTAAACTCCAGCTTGACCTCGGATATGAAAAGAGACAGGTTGTAAGCGGTATTGCCCAGTATTATGAGCCTGAAGACCTTATTGGCAAAAAGGTTGTCATTGTCGCAAACCTTAAACCCGTAAAGCTTTGCGGTGAGGACAGCTTCGGTATGATTCTCTGTGCGGCAAATGACAATCAGCTTTCTATTGTATCTCCCTCAGACGATATGGAATTGGGAAGTGAAGTTCGCTGATGCTGTTTGATACACACGCACATTATTACGATAAAAAGTTTGATTCTGACCGTGACGAAATTCTTTCCTCTATGAAAGAAAACGGTGTTGGTTATATTGTCAATGCAGGGTGCGGAATCGAATCTACAAAAAGAAGTGTTGCCCTTGCAGAAAGATACGACTTTGTGTATGCAACGGCAGGCGTTCACCCCAATCATACGGAGGATATGAATGACCGTGCGTTGGATGCAATCAGAATGTATGCAAAGCACCCCAAGGTTAAGGCAATCGGTGAAATCGGACTTGACTACTATTATAATTTCGTGGACAGAGCCGTGCAGAGAGAGGCTTTTGCAAAGCAGATTGACATTGCAAGAAATGTTAATCTCCCCTTTGTGATTCATTGCCGTGATGCCTGCAAGGACACCCTTGATATTTTAAAAAGCGAGTACAAGGGCGGCGGTGCGCTGATGCATTGCTTCAGCGAAAGCAAGGAAACGGCTAAAATTTTGCTTGATATGGGACTTACCATTGCCATAGGCGGTACGGTGACATTCAAGAACAATGTCCGCACGGTGGATGCTGTGAAATACATTCCCCTTGAAAGTCTTGTGATTGAGACGGACAGCCCATATCTTGCACCTACCCCCCACAGAGGAAAGCGTAACAGCAGTTTATATATCCACTATGTGGCAGAAAAGATTGCCGAAATAAAGGGCGTTTCTCCCGAATTGGTTGAAGAAATCACCACGGAAAACGCCAAGAAATTTTTTGATATTGAGTGATAGAATGAAAAAATTATTTTTCTGTATTCTTTGTATGATGCTCGTTTTAACAGCGTGCAACAAAGAATCTTCACAACAAAATAAAAGCTCCTCTCCGCAGGAGCTTTTGTCAAATATGACACTTTCCGAAAAAGTCGGGCAGATGTTTATTGCACGCTCTCCCTCCGTTGACGCGGATATTTACGCCAAGAAGTACAACTTGGGCGGATATATCCTCTTCGGTCAGGATTTCAAAAATTCTGACCCCGAAACCTTTAAAACTACGGTGCAGAGCTATCAGGATGCGGTCAATATCCCTATGTTTATTGCCGTTGATGAAGAGGGCGGTATTGTAAATCGTGCAAGCCGTTATCCGCAGTTTAGGGAAAAGCCTTTCCCCTCCCCTCAGGAGCTTTACAAGGAGGGCGGATTTGATGCAGTAAAGAAAGATGCAAAGGAAAAGTCGGAATTTCTCCTTGATTTGGGAATCAATATGAATTTTGCCCCAGTCTGCGACATATCGCAAAGCCCCGATGACTTTATGTTTGACAGAAGCATTGCACTTAATCCCGAAGATACGGCAACCTATGTAAAAACCGTTGTTTCTGAAATGAACTCGGCAGGAATAGGAAGTGTGCTGAAGCATTTCCCCGGATATGGAGATAATGCAGACACCCACACCGATATAGTTGTTGATACACGGCCTTACGAAGCGTTTGTAAACTATGATTTTCTCCCGTTTAAGGCAGGAATTGACGAGGGTGCAGGCGTGGTGCTTGTATCCCACAATATTGTGGAATGTATGGATAAAGAAAGACCTGCTTCCCTTTCCCCCGAGGTTATGAGGATACTCCGCGAAGAACTTAGGTTTAACGGTCTTATTATTACAGATGACCTTGTAATGGATGCAATAGGGCTTTATACAGACAATGAATCTGCCGCTGTGCAGGCGGTAATCGCAGGAAATGACCTTTTGTGCTGTACGGATTTTACAGAGCAGATTCCCGCCGTTATAAAAGCAGTCGAGGACGGCAGAATCACAGAAGAAAGAATTAATGAATCGGTACTGCGTATTCTGAAATATAAAATAGAATTAGGAATTATAAAGTAAAAAGAAACGAATGCTCGAAATTTTTGAGCATTCGTTTCTTTCTGTTTAGCAACAAGTCAAGGTAAGCACTTGACTCGGTTTAATTTTATCACATAAGTTTTTTGATGTTGACCTTTATCTCAAATTGTGATAAAAAATTTTTAACTGACACAAACTTCGGTTTTTGAAACAACGAAGCCGACCGACAAAATTCTGTCCGCATCATTTTCCTCTGCTGGCGGACAGAATTTATAAATGTCTGATAATAAGTTTATCAATACATTTAGTTGTCGCAAAGGCAAGGCAGTTTCAAAAACAATACCCGACAGTTAAAGAAAACCACGTCCAATAAATCCTACGCCCCTGCGAGGGCGTTGAGGGGTGTGGGGAGAATCGCAACTCCCCACCGCTTTTCGCCATTTTGGCGTTCAAAATGGCACGTCCCTAATCGGCTCCGATTTATAAAATTTTGTGCAAAAAAATTTACCCCCTCGGGAATACCCGAGGGGGCATTTATTATTACATCTGTTATCTTACTTTATTTCCGCAGTTTGAGCAGAAAATTACGTCGTCTTCAATCTGCTTTCCGCACTTTTCACAGTACTCAATTACAGGCTGAGCAGGTTCTTCAGGAGCTTCTTCCTGCTTCTCGCTCATATTGTTTCTGAGACGGTTGTTAATCTGCATTGTGTTCTTTACAAGGATAATGAACATCATAGTTCCCTCATAAACAAGACGTACAACCACAGGACCTACAACCAAGAGAAGCAATCCCGGAAGAGCCAAGCTTTCAGAGTAGTCGTAATAATATTCAACCACGGAGAAAAGCATAAAGAAACCAAAGATAACACAAGCTACTGTTGAAAGTATGTAGAAAAATTTAATGATGGATTCGAGCCACAGGCTTCTGAAATTAAAAAGGTCAGACAACCATCTGCAGAAAGGATTAAGTGTACAATACTTTCCCTCTGGCATAATGAAAACATAGATACAAATCATTGCCGCAATTACGCCTATAAAACCTAAAACTAATGTTGCTTGAATTGGCATATAAAACCCTCCTATATAATTTATATACATATTTTAACATAATCTGACAAATTATGCAAGATGGTTATATTAAAAATGTTTTCTTTTGTTATCATAATGTCATTCCCATAGTCCCTCAAAGGGTGCAAAAGGAGCAATATCCTATGTTTTCATCTTGCCAACAAAGTAATATGAGCTAAGAAAATACGAAAAAATTCCCAAATTGGGAATTTTTGTGTGTACATTCTTTTTTTATTATACCACAGGCGATTTTTTCTCCTGAATTTCCGCTCGGCTGTGTAGTGAAATCATCCGTTTTTGAATGTATAATTACAGTTTTGCCTATTATTTCATCTATTGTAAATCTGTCGGTTAGAAAACCCATAAATGCACTGCCGTTATTTCCGAAAAGTGGTGGCATATCTCCCGAATGTTCGGGGTGCGGACAATTATAGGGGTTATAATGGGTTTTTGCATCTGCATACGGGTCAGTTTCGTTTCCGGTGCAGCTTTCCCCGCTATGAATATGGAAACCAAAGACGTTTTTTCCACATTTTCCCCCATTTTTGGGAAGCCCCTGTGCATCTACCACTACAAACACCTTTTCCATCAACCTGTAAAAATAGACATTTGCCTTTACTGATTCATACTCATCCTTTCCGCGCACATTTGCATATGCCGCAGGCGGTCTTTTCAACATTGATGATAATGCTAAATAATTCATCATATAAAAACTCTCCCGAAATAATGATTTCAGAATCATTATATGATGTGTTAGTGCAGCTTGATTATATTAAAAAGGAACACAAAAAAGCAAGTCGTTATGACTTGCTTTTTTTGGTTCCGGCGACGACCTACTTTCCCAGGCGGCTTCCCGAGAGGTTAATCAGCACTGCAGAGCTTAACTAATGTGGAGGAATTACAGTATAGCCCGTGATTCAAGCCTTCAAGAGCGCAGAAGAACGGTAAGCTATACTGCATGCCAAAACACACGAGAAAACGCCTGTCCTCTCTCTGGCAGGCGGAGGCTCGATTGTGTTTACGGTGGGAACGGAGTTTCCGTTCCGAACAAAAATAAAAAAGAGCAAGTCTTTCGACTTACTCTTTTTAGTTCCGGCGACGACCTACTTTCCCAGGCGGCTTCCCAC
>JAFTUL010000019.1 GCA_017466275.1 Clostridia bacterium
AAAATCAAGATTTTTGTCACCCACGTGCAAGACTATGGGGTAGTCCTTACCTATTTCCTCATACATAAAAAGTGCCTTGTCATCATCAATATTAAAAGCCTGAAAGTCAGGGTGAAATTTAAATCCCCGAAGTCCGTGATTCTTTATACGCTGAATTTCCCCCTTTACATCCTCATAGTCTGGATGCACTGAGCCGAAGATAATAAATCTGTCATCCCTCAAATCAAAAAGGAAATCGTTATTTATAACAACCTGTGTAGGCTTTGTGGGGGTAGAAAATATAACCGCCTTATAAAATCCCGATTTTTCCATTTCTTCACGCATATCGGTAAATGTACCCAAGCCTTCCCATTTCATACCGTAATGCTTTTCAAGGTTTGCTATGGCAAGATGGGCAATCTTCGGATTAAAGATATGAGCGTGGAAATCAATAATTTTTCTCATAAAAATACTTCTTTCTAAAAATATTGTTGCAGTGATTTTCACTGCAACAATATAGTCTGTCTAATCAGCCGGGGGGCCAAGCTAAAGAACGTCCGCCAAGCATATGAAAATGAAGGTGACCTACTGTCTGTCCGCCGTCCTGACCGCAGTTATTTACAATGCGATAACCGCCCTCAGCAATACCCTCTTCTTTTGCAATTTTTGCCGCAACTGCGAATATATGACCTACTATGGAAGCGTTTTCCTCTGTAAGCTCATTTGCAGATGCAATATGCTCCTTTGGAATTATCAGTATATGCACCGGTGCCTGAGGCTCAATATCACGGAATGCGTAAACCTTATCATCCTCATACACCTTTGCAGAGGGGATTTCACCCTTAATTATTTTACAAAATAAGCAATCCATATTACAAAAGCTCCTCTACCTTATTAAGTGCCTCGGCAATCTTGGAAGCATCCTTACCGCCGCCCTGCGCGCTGTCGGGCTTACCGCCGCCGCTGCCGCCTGCGATAGCTGTGATTTCCTTAATAATCTTACCGCAATGTACGCCTGCCTTAACAGCATCCGCACTTGCCATTGCAACAAAGGAAATTTTCCCATCTGTTTCTGCACCGAATACGCAAACGCTCATAGGAGTCTTTTCCTTGATAGCGTCGCCTGTCTTACGGAGAGAATCAACTGTTGCACCGTCAAGCTGTGCTACAATAAGTGTAATATCTCCAATCTTCTTAGCATTCGACATAATGTCGTTAGCCTTTGCATTAGCCATCTGGGAAGCAACCTGCTCAAGCTTTTTCTGCTGCTCACGGTTTTCGTTAACAACAGCTTCTGCACGGTGAACAAGCTCACCCTCGGTAGTTTTAAGAGCCATAGCAGTATTTGTGATAATTGCGTTCTTCTCCTCGATATAACGGAGAACGCCCTCGCCTGTTACAGCCTCAATTCTTCTTACGCCTGCGGCAACACCGCTTTCGGAGAGAATCTTGCAAAGACCTGCCTGAGAGGTGTTTCCAAGATGACAACCACCGCAAAGCTCAATTGAATATCCACCCATATTTACAACGCGTACTGTATCGCCGTACTTTTCACCGAAGAGTGCCATTGCACCCTCAGCCTTTGCATCGGCAATAGCCATATTCTTGATTGTTACGGGGTATGCTGTAAGGATTGCTGCATTAACCTTATTTTCAACCTCCTGAAGCTGTTCCTTAGAAACTGCTTCAAAGTGGGTAAAGTCAAAGCGGAGTCTGTTTTCATCAACATAGCTACCAGCCTGCTCAATGTGGCTGCCTAAAACTTCACGAAGAGCCTTCTGCAGAAGGTGGGCAGCAGAGTGGTTACGGGTAATAGCCATTCTTCTCTTTGTATCGATGGTAACTGTAACCTTGTCACCCTTGGAAGCTGTTCCCTCAAGAACTGTTACGTGGTGAAGTATCTTGCCGTCGCCAAGCTTTTTTGCATCGGTAACTTCCATCTTGAAGCCTTCGCCCTCGATTACACCGTTATCGCCTACCTGACCGCCACTTTCACCGTATACAACTGTTTTGTCGAGAATAAGAACTGCATTCTCGCTGTCAGATACGCTTTCTGCAACCTGTCCGTCTTTAACGATAACCGTTATATTTGCGTCACAGGTAGAGTTTTCATAGCCGATAAATTCTGTTGTGATTTCCTTGCCGAGTGTCTGATAAATATCCTCACTCCAAGCGGCTTCATCACCGACATTTCTGCCCTCTCTTGAACGGGTTTTCTGCTCAAGAAGAAGCTTGTTAAATGCTTCTCTGTCAACCCCAAGACCCTTTTCCTGAAGAATTTCTTCTGTAAGGTCAATGGGGAAGCCGTATGTGTCATTAAGAGTGAAAGCATCTTCACCTGAAAGGATTTTTCCGCCACTCTTTTCAAGACCCTGTATTTTTTCTTCAAGAATGGAAAGTCCGCGGTCAATTGTCTGAGCGAAGCTTTCTTCCTCTCTCTTGATTACTTTCTTGATATAATCCTGCTTTTCTTCAAGCTGGGGATATGCACCCTTTGACTCCCTTACAACTGTATCAACAATGTCGGAGAGGAATGTTCCCTTAATACCGAGGAGTCTTCCGTGACGTGCCGCACGACGGAGAAGTCTGCGGAGAACGTAACCACGTCCCTCGTTGGAGGGAGATACACCGTCGCAGGTCATAAAGGTTGTACTTCTGATGTGGTCAGTGATAACACGAAGAGAAATGTCCGTCTTTTCATTGTCGCCGTAGTTAACCTTTGCAACCTTACTGATTTCAAGCATAATATTACGGATAGTATCAACCTCAAAAAGGTTGTTTACATCCTGCATAATAACCGCCATTCTTTCAAGACCCATACCTGTATCAATATTGGGATTTGCAAGACGGTTATAAACACCGTTTTCATCCTTGTCAAACTGCGTGAATACAAGGTTCCAGAATTCTACGAATCTGTCACATTCACAGCCAACCTTACAGTCGGGGCTTCCGCAACCGTACTTTTCACCACGGTCGAAGTAAAGCTCACTACAAGGTCCGCAGGGTCCCTGACCGATTTCCCAGAAGTTGTCCTCTTTACCCATTCTGGAAATGTGGGAGGGGTCTACGCCAACCTCCTTTGTCCAGATGTCGATAGCTTCATCATCATCCTCGTAAACGGTGATGTATACTCTGTCCTCGGGAAGTCCGAGGTCCTTGGTAACAAATTCCCAAGCCCATGCAGTTGCTTCGTGCTTGAAATAGTCACCGAAAGAGAAGTTACCAAGCATTTCAAAGAACGTACCGTGACGTGCAGTTATACCTACACGCTCAATATCGGGTGTACGGATACACTTCTGGCAGGTGGTAACACGCTTGCGGGGAGGAATCTCCTTTCCTGTGAAATAAGGCTTAAGGGGAGCCATACCCGCATTTATGAGAAGAAGACTGTTGTCATTCTGAGGTACAAGTGGGAA
>JAFTUL010000020.1 GCA_017466275.1 Clostridia bacterium
AGACTGGTGAAAAACCTGGCAAGGGTACATATAAGTGCCTTGCATGTGGTCAAACAGTTGTGTTGGATGATCATACTGACACATTGCCACCTTGTCCCAAATGCGGTGAGACAACATACTACAAGGTAGGCTAACAGCTTAATTGCATCTATGCTCAGGTATGGATGCAATTTTTGCACAAAAAACAAGGCTTTTGAGATTTCTCAAAAGCCTGGTTTGGCGGAGATGCAGAGATTTGAACTCTGGCGCCGGTTTGAGCCGACCTACTGCATTTCGAGTGCAGACCCTTCAACCACTTGGGTACATCTCCAGGTATGTTTGAACTCCGATTTGGCGGAGAAAAAACTGAGCAAATTATAAAATTTTGTTAGAAAAATGTTAGAAATGGCTAGAAAAACCGCTAGATAAGGGTGTAAAAACAAGGTTTGAACCTCGATCAAACCCGCACGGTTAAGCCATTTGTAGGGGTATAGTTACAGTGTAACCGAGGGGATTTCGAGTGCACCTCGTTATGACCGCTTCGATAATCTTATTTTTTAAATTTTTTTACCTGCCCGGAGGGAGGTGAAAAAGTCTTTCAGCATAGAGGAACATTCCTCTTCCATAATTCCTCCGTAGACATTGGTAGTACTTCCAAAATAGGACTTGGAAAACAAATCGATTCTGCCGCCTGCTGCACCGTATTCAGGGTCATAAGCACCAAAATACACATTGCGCATACGGGAATTTATTATAGCACCGCTGCACATTACACAAGGCTCTAATGTTACATACAAATCACAGTCGGTCAATCGCCAGTCTTTCAAAAGCTCGCAAGCTTTTCTTATTGCAACGATTTCTGCGTGGAGTGTGGGGTCATGAAGCTCATTACGTACATTGTGAGCAGCGGCAATTATTTCGCCATTTTTTACCACAACTGCACCGACGGGCATCTCACCTGCCTCAATCGCTTTATTCGCTTCCGCGAGTGCAATTTTCATAAACTCGTTTTCCATATAACACCTCGTTTATAGTACCACAAATGGCACTATAAGTCAAGAAAATAGCGGTGTAAAAAATGACTTTTTTACACCGCCATTTTTTTAGTTTAAACTATCTATTTCTGCCTGTACCATTTCTTTTGTGACGGTCAGAACACTTGTAAAGCGGCAATTAAGAGCCTTCTCAAAATTCTCAAGTGCCATCTCATTTTCTCCAAGTGCTTTAAGTACCAAGCCAAAATTATAGTACGGCATAGGAGTAACAAACTCAGTTACCAAGAGTTTTTCGTAAACTTCCTTTGCCTTTTCGTATTCACCCATTTTAAGGTATGTTTCACCGAGATTGTCTGCAATTGTCTTGTCAGAATCGTTATATTCGTATGCTTCAAGCATAAAGTCAACTATATTATCATAATTGCCGTCTTCCTTGGCTCTTTCAAGATAGAACACACCAAGTGTACCATAGGTATTCGATGCAGGCTTTTCCTCATGTACCTCTTCAAGAGTTTCTATGGCCTCATTAATGTCGCCCTCTTTCCATATCAATACAGCAAGGTTGTGCTTTGCATCAAGCTTTTGAGCTCTTGAAACTGACTTTGAATTAATGATTTCGTAGAGAAGCATTCTTCCCGTTCTGAAATCATTTTCACGAAGACAGAATGATGAGTATTGAATCTTACACTCGGGAGTCATTGAACCTGTTTTGTGCGCCATTTTGAAATACTTCTCACCTTTTTTGGCATCACCTTTTATATAGTATGCCTGCACAGCAATATGCGTAAGAAGTGCCGCACGGCGTATCCATATAAATACTAACAATATTGCAACACCCATTCCCACAGCAGCGAGCGTACCAAAGCTACCGTTCACGTACCATAGAAACAGCACAAGCAACAAACCGTAAATCAAAGATTTCATAACTACACCTTCTTAGAATTCTGCGGAGCCGGTTGTTCTGGGGAAGCTGAGTGCATCACGGATGTTCTGAATACCTGTGATGTACATAAGTGCTCTTTCAAAGCCAAGACCGAAGCCTGCGTGCTTTGCACTGCCGTAACGACGAAGGTCAAGATACCACCAATAATCCTTGGGGTCAAGACCGAGTTCTTCCATTCTCTTTTCAAGAAGGTCAAGACGCTCTTCTCTCTGGCTTCCGCCGATGATTTCACCAACACCCGGAACAAGACAGTCCATAGCTGCAACAGTCTTTCCATCGTCGTTCAGACGCATATAGAATGCCTTAATGTCCTTGGGATAATCCATAACGAATACGGGACGCTTGAAAATCTTTTCTGTAAGATAACGCTCGTGTTCTGTCTGAAGATCAATGCCCCATTCGACGGGATATTCAAACTTTTCACCGCTTTCCTGAAGAAGCTTGATAGCCTCTGTATAAGAAACTCTGCCAAAGTCAGAGTTAAGAACTGTATCAAGTCTTTCAAGAAGGGTGTTGTCAATAAATTTGTTGAAGAACTGCATTTCCTCAGGAGCGTGGTCAAGCACATACTTAATTATATACTTAAGCATATCTTCTGCAAGGCACGCATCATCCTCAAGGTCTGCAAATGCAATTTCAGGCTCAACCATCCAGAATTCCGCACCGTGACGGGGAGTATTACTTCTTTCCGCACGGAATGTAGGACCAAATGTGTAAACACCGCCAAGTGCCATTGCGTGAGTTTCTACGTTAAGCTGTCCGCTTACAGTAAGGCTGGTGGGCTTGCCAAAGAAATCCTGAGAGAAATCGACTGTGCCATCTTCATTACGGGGAGGATTTTCAATATCAAGGGATGTTACTCTGAACATCTCCCCTGCACCCTCACAGTCACTTGTTGTGATGATGGGGGTATGCACGTATACGAAACCTCTTTCATTAAAGAAAGAATGGATTGCGTATGCAAGAATACTTCTCACACGGAAAACTGCGGAGAAAGTATTTGTTCTGGGACGAAGATGCGCAATTGTACGGAGATATTCGTTGGAATGACGCTTCTTCTGAAGCGGATAGTCGGGAGTTGATTCACCCTCGATTTCAGCAATATCCGCATTAAGCTCGAAAGGCTGTTTTGCATCGGGAGTAAGGACAATGCTACCCTCGAAATAAACTGCACTGCCTACGTTAAGAGATGCAATTTTGTCGTAGCAATCAAGCTTGTCTTTCTCAATTACAACCTGAAGGCTGTCGAAAAAACTACCGTCATTGATGGAAACGAAGCCGACATTATTATTGGCACGGATTGAACGAATCCATCCTGCCACACGCACCTTTTCCCCGTTTTTGAGGTCGGTGCTTCTGTAAAGCTGTTTTATAGTTGTACGCTTCATAATATTTACCCTTTCTTAGGCTATGACTTAGTCTATTATAATCGTATGTGTCCGCTGGAACATACCGTTCTTTTCAAGTTTATTTATCCCGGGCTTTTGAGAGATTTCCCTCGGTTCACCCACGTAGTCGGGGAGTCCGCACCAAGGCTCGATACAGAAAAATTCCGAACCTGGCTCTTTCCATATGAGCACATTATCAATTTCCGGAAATTCTACACTGACACTCTTTTCCGAGCCTTTCTTTCTAAGTGTAACACACTTAGATTCAGTATTTAAGAAGATGTAGGTACCAAGCTCCTTAAATTTCTCATCGGTAAAAGTAAGTGCACCGTTTACATATGCCATATCCTCGGTTTTACCGTTAAGGAGAGGTCCGTCAAGAAGATAATTTACAAGAGGCTCATTTTTGTCAAAGAACATCTCGTAATCCTCTGTTTTACCCTCACAGTTGTACGCCTCATGAGAGCCGATTGAAAAATACATATCCCCGTCGGTTTCGTTATTTACAACATATGTAACGGAAATTTTATTTTCCCTGAGTTCGTATATAACGCGAAGTTCAAATTCAAAGGGGTATATTTTCAGGGTTTCGGAGTCAGATTTCAGGAGATAGACTGCACGCACCTCATCTGAAGTTTCAAGAGCAAACTCTTTTTTCCTTGCAAATCCGTGAGGAGTAAAGTCATACACCTTCCCATTGTGAAGATACTTACTTTCACTAAGACATCCGCAAGTGGGAAAAAGAAGTGGTGCCTGACCATTCCACCATTTGGGATCGCCCTGCCACAGTCTTTCCTCACTGTTTTTATCCATTATACTTTTAAGTTCAGCACCGAGAGTGCTGATTTCGACTGTAAGACAGTCATTTTTTAATATTGTACGCTTATCCAACTGGACCACCTCAAAGACATAGTATGTAAAAACTGTCACACCCAGTTATATCCGGGGTGTGACAGTTTTGATTATTCTTCGCAACAATCACTGCAATTTTCACAATCGCAGTCAAACTCGATTTCAATTTCTTCGTTACAGCCCGGGCAGGTAATCTTATCGCAATCCTCTAATGTTTCAAGATCAAGATAAATCAAATCACCGCAATTGGGACATTCAACGCTGAACTCGTCATCTTCTTCAAAATCATCTTCATCCTCGTAGAAAATATCCTCGATTTCTGCAAGGTCTTCATCAACTTCGTCAAGCTGAGCCTGCATTTCATCCTGATACTCTTCGATTTCGTCAATTTCGTCTGCAATATCGGAAATAGCTTCAACAATTGCCATGAGAAGCTTGCCCTCTTTAGTGGTTTCGTCTATATCGAGACCTTCTGCAAGACCGCCGATATATGCCATTTTTTCTGTTAAATAGCTCATATTAACCTCCAAAAATTTTAATTTAACATTTTGAATGGAAATTCTGTCAAAAGCAAGGGCGTGTACCTTGTTTTTGACTCCTTGCAAGGACCGGCACGGTGAGTGCCGCGCGAGCGAAGGTCCTTACCTCGAAAAAGAATGTTTTATGGAATAAAACTTCTTTTTCGAAAGGATGACTTTGTCATCCGCTTTTATGCACGACCAAGGTATTCGCCTGTACGGGTGTCAACCTTGATTACTTCGCCGTTGTCAATGAAGAGAGGAACCATAACAACTGCACCTGTTTCAAGTGTAGCGGGCTTTGTAGCACCTGTTGCTGTGTTACCTGCAAAGCCGGGTTCTGTTTCTGTAATTGCAAGCTCTACAATGTTCGGAGGCTCAATAGCAAAGATATTTCCCTTGTAGGAAAGAATCTTAACCTGCATATTCTCCTTAACGAACTTAAGAGCATCGCCAAGCTGGTCCTGGCTAACAGGAATCTGCTCGTAGCTTTCGGGGTCCATGAAGTAGAAAAGATCACCATCATTGTAAAGATATTCCATATCTCTGCGGTCGATATGTGCCTTGGGCATTTTATCTGTGGGGTTGAAAGTCTTTTCAACAACACCGCCTGAAATTACATTCTTAATCTTTGTTCTTACGAACGCTGCACCCTTACCGGGTTTAACATGCTGGAATTCAATAATCTGATAAACGCTTCCATCATATTCAAAAGTTACACCATTTCTAAAATCGCCTGCTGAAATCATTTTATTACTTTCCTTTCGTATATAAAATTACCTATGATATAGTTTACAACATTTTCCTTAAAATATCAAGTGTTTTTTTAATTATTTGTTATTTCAGTAAATATCCCCTTGTAAATGCGGATGGCTTTACAACCTCCGTTTTGCCTTTGTACATTTTAACTGTGTTTTCTGCTTCTTCTCCTGATTCAGTTGTGAAAACCAATCTGATTCCTGATACACCGCTTTTCCTGACTTCATTCAGTTTATCAGCCATAAAGGTAATTCTTGAATTAAGCACGGTATTAAGGTGCGAATCCTTGTCACCGATAATTGTGAATTCTGCACCTGTTTTGTCCTTTATACTGATAGGCTTTGTGCAGTCACACTTGCCTGTTATTCCGCGGATAAGACAAGCACGGCTTGTCATAACTGTCTGGTATCCGTGGCAGATAATTTCACAGGGAATATCAGTTTTCCTTACAATCTCCCTGACTGCACCGAGGGAAAGCTCGGGAGAAAGCGTCAGGGTATCACAAGAGTCAAAGCAGGATGCACTGACACTGTTATATATATTATTGCTCCAATCTGCACACACACGCCTGCCAAGTTTTTTTGCAAGAGCAATCATACCTGAAGTTGAAGCATAAACTCCGTACTCTACAGGTATTTCAGCGAGTTGTTTTTCTACCTTTTTTTCATCCAGTACAACCTTTGGCAATGCTACATAGCATCTCTTATCGGGAGTGATTTTCTTCCACATAGAAAGAGGCACTAAAACACGGTCTGCATCCTTTACGCTGTTAAACTGTTCTAATGTCATAACCTCTGCAGCAACATAAGGAGATGTTTTCTGTTTGTTTATCTCCGTAGGATAGTCAAATGAGAATATATCTCTTGGAACAACCTCTCCCCTTTTATTCTGAACAAGCTCTGCACATTCCCTGCGGAGTCGGTTAAGCTCCGACACGGGAAGAGTAATATTTTCATCTGCTGAAAATTCAAATTTATGAAGTTCAAAGGGGGTTTGTCCCATTTTTCCGATTTGTGCACGGGCTCGTTCTTCGCTAAGGGGAGTATTCTGTGCTGATTCTCCCTCTGAGCCGAATACTTCTTCCGTAAATTCTCCGTCACTGAGAGTAAGGATGGAGGGATTTCCGTAGTGCAGTTTCAAGGACGCATCTACGGGTATTTTTTTGTTTTCGATACCCTCGCGGAAAGAAGCACGTGCTTCTTTTAAAACAGTATCGTCAGCCCTTGAAGAAATATTGTCGTTGCTCAATGTGTAGTTCATCATTTCGGGTGTATTATGACCTGCAAAATACGCCTTTGTAAATCCGTCACCACGGACAAAAATCTTTTTCAGTTTATCCTCGTCCTCGGTGGAAAGATTATTAAAAGAATCAAGGTATTTTCTATATATTCCCGTTACAGTTGCTACATATTCGGGGCTTTTCATTCTGCCCTCTATTTTAAAGCTCCTGACACCTGCATCTGCCATCTTTTCAAGGTCGTCGGCAAGGCACAGGTCACGCGGACTTAAAAGATACCCCTTGTTTTTACCGCAGGAGTACATTTGTCTGCAGGGTTGAGCACACATACCTCGGTTGCCACTTCTGCCCCCAATAAAGGAGGACATAAGGCACTTTCCCGAAAAGCTGATACAAAGTGCTCCGTGGGCAAATGCCTCTATTTCTGCACCTGTTTCGGTATAGATGTGGTTAATTTCTTTTTCAGATAATTCACGTGACAAAACCACACGTGAAAATCCCCTGTCCTGAAAATCCTTTACGTCATACACATTACTTGCCGTAAGCTGTGTACTGGCGTGTATGGGCATATCGGGACATACCGTTTTTGCAATCTTCGCCGCACCCAAATCCTGTATTATAAGGGCATCTATACCACACCCTGCAGCATTTACAACTGCCTTTTCAAAAAGCGGAAGTTCATCCTCTCCAATCAGAGTATTTAGTGCAAGAAAAACACGCACTCCGCGGACGTGACAGTAACGGACTGCATTTTTAATTTCTTCCCATGTGAAATTTGCGGCATTTTTCCTTGCACTGAAGGACTGTTCACCCAGATACACCGCATCTGCACCGTTTTGTACGGCAGCAACGAGGGATTCCCATTTTCCTGCAGGGGCAAGAAGTTCAAGTTTATTTTTCATAAGCACAATACAACCGACACGCCCATACGGATGTGCCGGTCTCCTTTAATTATTTATTTTTAAGTTCTGTTTCAAGCTTAACCACATTCATTTTAAGCGACTGGTTTTCTGCACGCAGACGGGCGAGTTCTGCATTAAGCTTATCAAGTGCGAGCTTGCTTCCGCCTGCCTCTTCAGCGTATTTCAAAAGCTGTGCACGGAGCTTTTCATTATCATCCTGTGCCTGCATATACTCATCGCAGATATTTACTGCAGTAAGAACGGCTGCCATAGAGGTAGAAAGTCTTTTATCACGAGTAATAAGGTCACGCATCTTTTTATCAACGTGATATGCCACGTGGCGGACATATTCTTCGTCTGCCTCACAGGAAATTCTGTACTCTGCACCATTTATTTTAACAACTGTGGTATTCTTCTTTTCTTCCATAGTAATTCTGCCTTTCAGTAACATTATAGTTAATTATAACTTATTTCAAGGCAAATTTCAACAGTTTTTAGTTTGATTTTTTACATAATGTGATTTATATTCTTGTAAAGCAAACTGTTTTGTGGTAAAATATCCAAGTATAAAATGCAAAGCATACCATATTGTTGCCCACAATGCTGATACTGTGTACATATTTTCGTTTGTTACGGCAAGGATAATAATTGGGAACAGGAAAAAAAGTTTTCCGGTTGAAGTTACTGAAATCAAAGCCGTGCCTGTGAGGGCAAGAATATATATGAGCATTCTCAAATCCTCGGCGAATACGATAAGAAGTACATCACACAACATTACTGCAAGAGGTATTTCCCATAAAAAATTTCTGTCAGTTTTAAATAAGGACATCAACAGAAATACGGGAGCAAACCCAAGCCATATATTTTGAAGTTTTAAAAAGAAAAAAAGAATAAA
>JAFTUL010000021.1 GCA_017466275.1 Clostridia bacterium
ATTATGAGCCTAAGTATATAACTAACCGCGGAAAAGGCGACCTTATGGCAAAGCTTAAAAAGGCGGCGAAAAACGCAGATAAAATATATCTTGCAACTGACCCTGACCGTGAGGGGGAGGCAATCAGTTGGCATCTGGCAAACATATTGGATATTGATACAAAAAAGGCGTGCAGAATAACCTTTAACGAGGTTACAAAATCTGCCGTTACGGCATCGCTCAAACAGGCACGTCCCATTGACGAAAATTTAGTAGATGCACAGCAGGCAAGACGTGTTCTTGACAGAATTGTTGGTTACAAGCTTAGCCCCATTCTCTGGAAGAAAGTTAAAAAAGGTCTTAGTGCAGGCCGTGTACAGTCAGCCGCAACAAAGCTTGTTGTTGACCGTGAAAGAGAAATTGAAGCATTCGAGCCTAAGGAATACTGGACAATTACCGCCGAGCTTAGTGCTAAAGGTGATAAGAAAACAATTCCTGCCCGTTTCTACGGTACAAAGGGCAAGAAGAAGGAGCTTACAAACTCATCGGAAACCGAAAAAATAAAGGCACAGATTAAAAAAGCAGATTTTGTTGTAACTAGTGCAAATTATTCTGATAAGTCTCAACAGCCCTCACCTCCTTTTACGACAAGTACTCTTCAGCAGGAGGCAAGCAGAAAGCTTGGCTTTACCTCAAGAAGAACAATGTCTGCGGCACAGGAACTTTACGAGGGTGTTTCTGTTCCCGGAAAAGGAACTCTCGGTCTTATCACATATATGAGAACCGACTCGTTAAGACTTAATCCCGAATCTCAGGTTGCGGCACGCAGTATAATCGGTGAAAAATACGGCAAGGAATTTCTTCCCAAAGCTGCCCGTAATTATAAGACGGGTAAGAATGCACAGGATGCTCACGAAGCAATAAGACCCACAGTGCCTGAAATTGAGCCTGAAATGATTAAAAGCTCGGTAAGTGCAGACCTTTACAAGATTTATAAGCTTATCTGGGAAAGATTTATCGCAAGCCAGATGACAAATGCAGTTTACAGCACGCTTAGTGCAGAATTTGATGCAAACGAAGTAACCTTCCGTGCAAGCGCAAGGACTCTTAAGTTTGCAGGCTACCGTGCGGTATATGTTGACGGAAGCGAAGAAAATGAGGAAAAGGATGCAAAGAAGCTTCCCACTTTGGAAGAGGGAATGAAGCTTAATGCAAGCGAAATTCAGGATGAACAGCACTTTACAGAGCCTCCTGCAAGATACACGGAAGCATCCCTCATTAAGACTATGGAAGAAAACGGTATAGGAAGACCCAGTACCTACGCTCCTACAATCACCACAATCCTCGGCAGAGATTATGTACGCCGTGAAAAGCGTATGTTAAAGCCCACTGAACTCGGTACAATCGTAACAGATATTATGGCTGAAAACTTCTCTGATATTGTGGACGTAGACTTTACGGCAAATATGGAGCAGCAGCTTGACGACATAGAAGATGGCGGCGAAAAGTGGGTAGAGGTTATAGACCGTTTCTATAAGCCTTTTGCAGTAGAGGTAGAAAAGGCTGAAAAGGAAATTGAGAAAATAGAAATCAAGGACGAGGTTTCCGACGAAATCTGTGAAAAGTGCGGCAGAAATATGGTTATAAAGCTTGGCAGATTCGGTAAGTTCTTGGCTTGCCCGGGATTCCCCGAATGCCGTAATGCAAAGCCTATTTTAAAGGATACGGGAGTTAAGTGTCCCAAGTGCGGCGCCAGAATCGTGGAAAGAAGAAGCCAGAGAGGAAAGAAATATTTCTCCTGCGAAAATGCTCCTAACTGTGATTTCCTCTTGTGGGATGAGCCTGTTTCAACACCCTGCCCCAAGTGCGGCGGTGTAATGAGCAGAAAATACCTCAAAAAAGGTAGTGTAACAGTATGCTCGAATCCTGAATGTGAAAGCAATAAAAAGGATAAATAATATGGAACTTATAATAATCGGAGGCGGTCTTGCAGGTTGTGAGGCGGCGTGGCAGGCGGCAGAAAGAGGAATCAAGGTAAAGCTTTATGAAATGAAGCCCTCAGTTTTTTCTCCTGCCCATACAAATGAAAATCTGTGCGAGCTTGTCTGCTCAAACTCCTTAAAGGGAAACGGGCTTGATAATGCCTGCGGACTTCTAAAGGAAGAGATGCGGCGTATGGGAAGCCTTGTTATAAAATGTGCAGATGAGACAAAGGTTCCTGCAGGCGGTGCATTGGCAGTTGACCGTGACAGGTTTGCAGCCCTTGTGACAGAGCATATCAAAAATCACCCCAACATAACTCTTATAAACGAGGCTGTCCAGGAAATTGACACAGACGAATATACAATAGTTGCATCGGGCCCGCTTACACACGGAAAGCTGACAGATGCAATCGGCAGACTTACAGGCCAGGAAAGCTTGTTTTTCTTCGATGCGGCAGCACCGGTTGTCACGAGGGAAAGTATTGACGAATCTAAAACCTACCTTGCGGCAAGATACGGCAAGGGTACAGCTGATTATATAAACTGTCCTATGGAAAAGGACGAGTACGAGGCTTTTTATAACGCTCTTATTAATGCCGAACGTGCACCTCTTCACGAAGGTGTTGAAAACGTAAAGGTCTTCGAGGGGTGTATGCCCGTTGAAATTATGGCGGCAAGAGGAAAGGAAACTCTATGCTTCGGACCGCTGAAACCCAAGGGACTTCCAAACCCAAAAACAGGGAAAGAGCCTTACGCGGTGCTTCAGCTCCGCCGTGATAATACAGAGGGAACACTTTACAATCTTGTAGGATTTCAGACCAACCTCAAGTTTGGTGAGCAGAAGAGAGTATTTTCTATGATTCCCGGACTTGAAAATGCTGAATTTGTGCGTTACGGTGTAATGCACAGAAACACATATATAAATTCACCGTTGGTTTTAAATAACGATTACAGCCTTATAAAATACCCCAAGGTGTTTTTTGCAGGGCAGATAACAGGTGTTGAGGGATATGTGGAATCAGCCTCCTCGGGAATGATTGCAGGCATCAATGCCGCAAGAAGAATTCTCGGAAAGGAAAGTGTGGTTTTCCCTGCATCTACCTGCAGCGGTGCACTTATAAAATACATTACAGACCGTGAAAACAAAAAGTTCCAGCCGATGAATGCCAATTTCGGCATTATCGAATGGAACCGTGTAAAAATCAAAAACAAAAAAGAGAGATATGAATATATATCTTCATTGGCACTTTCCGCCCTTGAGAATATCGATATTTCTTAAAAGCACATTTATGCCGCGCCATGAAAAGGCGCGGTTTTTGTATTTTGATAAAAATTGTTTGTTTGAAAGGTTTTCTATGTCGGAGGATAAGAGATAATCGATAATATCTTCTGTAAATTCTTTCATTGGCTTTGGAGTAATGTTGTTATGGGGACAAACCTTTTGACACGCATCACAGCCGAATATGAGCCCTGATTTTTTCAGTATGGCAATCTCATTTTCTGTGAGATTGCCTTTTTCCTGGCTTATATGGGATGCACACCTGTCAATACAGAATTGTTCTCCCAATGCCCCTCCGGGGCAGCTTTCTATACATTTGTTACAGCCAATGCAGGCTCTGTTAAGGGGCTTGTCCGCTTCCATTTCCAAATCGCACAGGATATAACCGATAAAAAACCAGCTTCCGAAATCATCATTTATAAGCATACCGTTTTTTCCGTAGAAGCCAAGCCCTGCATTGTATGCAAGGTGCCTGTCAATTTCAGGACCAATATCAGTAAAAATTTCACACTCTGTGTCGGGTGCGAGCGTTCGGATGAAGTCGCAGACGGGGGAGAGCTTTTCCTTTATAATCTTGTGGTAATCATAAGAACGGGCATAAAGGGAAAGATTTCCCTCTCTGTATCCTGAAAAATACGGAAACAGACAGACTATGGCACATTTGCCGTTAAAATGAGTTACACCGCATTTTTCAATACCGAGAGAGTGAATATACTCAAATATTTTGGTTTTCATATATGCCCTCCTTAGTCAAAGGCTCTTATAAGTGCAATTGCAAGATAAACCTTTCCAAAGCCCATCTCCTTAAGAAGCCTTGAACAGTAATTTGCAGTAGCACCAGTAGTATAAATATCATCAACAAGAAGAACTGTTCCCTCACCCTTAAGGTTGGTTTTGAAATAACACATCTTAACATTTTCACGTCTTTCTGAAGCGGTAAGGGTGTGTTGTGGCTTTCCGTCATTAGTTCTTCTCAGCGTGGTAATGCAGGGCGTTTTAAGAAGCTTTGACAGTTCCTTTGCAATAAGCTGTGCCTGATTATATCCGCGATTCCTTTTGGAGAGGGAATTCTGCGGAATAAAAGTAATATAATCAAATTTTGTGTAGTATGGTGATGTAAGTATTTTATCCGCCAGAAGATATGCAAATACCTTGGCATACCCCGGTTTGGAGGTTTTAAGTGCAATGGCAACATCCTTTGCACTATCCTTGTAAATAAGCGGTGTAAAGGAATGTTCAAAATACATTTTCCTGCTTCGGCAACTGGGGCAGATATGATAGGAAAATTCCTCCAAGGGTCTTCCGCATATTTTACATTGTTCGTCCTCTGCGGTAAAGGGAAACTCCGTCATACAATCGGGACAAACGGGGACTTTACTTTCCAGAAGCACACGGCAAACGGGACACTTGGGCGGGAAAAGGGCATCTGAAAGCTTATCAAATATTGTCATTTTTCTCAACCAACCTTTTTTTGAGGGAACTGTAACGGATAGCTTGTTTGTTGTTCTGCACCATACGGGAAACATTTTCAAGACTTCCCACTAATATTACAAGCTTTTTACCTCTTGTAACTGCTGTATAGAGAAGATTTCTCGTCATCAGCATAGGCGGAAAAGAACACACGGGTATAATAACGGCACTCCATTCACTGCCCTGACTTTTATGCACCGTAAGGGCATACGCCATTTCCAAATCCTCAACTGAAGAAAAGTCGTACTCAACAATTTTACTGTCGTCAAAGAGTATCCTCATAGACTTTTCCTTTTGGGAGATGTCAAGAATCGTACCTATATCACCGTTATATATACCAAATCCGTCACCGCTTCCGTCGGGAAGTGACCATATCATATCGTAGTTATTTCGTGTCTGGATAACCTTATCACCTACACGGAAAACTCTTTCCCCGAATTTCTTTTCTTTTTTATCCTTGGAGGGAGGGTTAAGCTTCTGTTGTAATACCTTGTTGAGATTTATAGTTCCTGCAATTCCTTTTCTTGAGGGGGAAAGCACCTGAATATCGCTGATACTGTCAAATCCAT
Source organism: Clostridia bacterium (assembly GCA_017466275.1). Taxonomy (GTDB): domain Bacteria; phylum Bacillota; class Clostridia; order UMGS1883; family UMGS1883; genus UMGS1883. Next base: position 5,280 of record JAFTUL010000021.1, read on the forward strand.
ATGCTTTCCCGAGTCTTCCAGTACAAAGCTCACAAATAGTTTCCACTGCACCATCGGGAGTTCTTGCCATAAAGAAAAAGTCTGCATTACTGTCATTTTCAAGGGGCATTTCGCCCATATTAATTCTGTGGGCGTTTGTAACGATTCTGCTCTTTTCTGCCTGACGGAATACCTCGTTGAGCCTTACAGTAGGTATAACGCCGCTTTCTATCATGTCCCCCAAAACATTTCCTGCACCCACCGACGGAAGCTGGTCGCTGTCACCTGCCATAATAAGGCAGGTCCCTCTCTTAAGTGCCTTTAACAGTGCCCCAAAAAGAAGTATATCAACCATACTCATTTCATCAACTATTACAACATCTGCATCAATAGGGTTGTACTCATTTTTCCCGAAACGCTGATTTTCGGCATCACTTACCTCTACCTCAAGTAGTCGGTGAAGTGTCTTTGCTTCCATTCCGCAGGATTCTGAAAGTCTTTTTGCCGCCTTTCCCGTGGGGGCACAGAGTGCTATCTTATATTCGTGGCTCTGGAATATGTCCATTATAATTTTCATAATAGTGGTTTTGCCCGTACCCGGCCCGCCTGTTATTACAAGGACACCGCCGTTAAGAGCTTTTTTTACCGCTTCCTGCTGCATTGCAGACAACTCAATAGAGTTAAGCTTGGAATATGTGAAAATTTCACTGGGAATGTTTTTTGAATATGGGCGGGCAAGTGCCATCAGCTCAGTCAGTTTATTTGCACTGCCAAGCTCCATATTGTAATAAACGGGAAGATACACAAAATCGTCCTCAAATACCAGTCGTGCATCATTTTTCATTTCCGTAAGCACGGTTATAATTTCATTGATTTCACATCCAAGGAAAGATGCAGTATTTTCAACCAGCACATCATATTTTAAGCAGGTATGTCCCGAAAGTGCCGCATAGGTAAGCATATAGTTTACTCCGCCCGAAATTCTGCCGGGGTGGTTTTTCGGGATATTCAGTTCCTTTGCTATGCGGTCAGCCGTTTTGAAACCGATTCTTTCCACACTTTCGCAAAGTATATAGGGATTTTCTTTTACAAGCTGAATTGCTTTTTGCCCGAAAATTTTATGAACACGGAGAGCAAGGTTAGGGCTTACCCCGTATTCCTGCAAAAATATAACGGTCTGTGCCGCATCCTGCCTTATGATAAAGGATTCAGAAATTTTTTTAGCTTTGTTGGGAGAAATCCCCTTTATTTCAGACAGCCTTTCGGGATGGAGAGCAATTATTTCAAGCGTTTCCTCGCCAAACCTGTCTACAAGCTTTTTTGCAGTTGATTCCCTTACTCCGCTTATGATTCCGCTGGCAAGATAACTGAGAACAGCACTGACCTTTTTGGGCAGTGCTCGTTCAAAAGAAATAACGGAAAACTGTTCACCGTAATCGGGATGATTTACCCAATTGCCCGTCAGGACCACCTGTTCACCCGGTGCAATAAAGGGCATTATTCCGCAGGCTGTCACCAATGATTTGTTGGTTTCAATGTCGCATACAGTATAGCCGTTGTCCTCATTCTGATATATGATTTCGTAAATTTCTCCCTGAATAATTTCTGTTTCCGGACTCATCATAAGTTTTTCTTCCAATCCAAATCTCAATAATGCAGTCGTCGGGAAGAGAATCCATCAGATGCTCCATCTCCGACTTTTTGCAAACATAACATATGCCTCCGCACACGCTCCCTTTGTAAATCACAAAACCTATCATCACAAGTGCAATTATAAGGGCAAAAACCGTGCCATACATACACTATCACCAATAATATTGTATGAAAGGCATTAACATTTCGTTAATGCCTTTCTTGTTGTTTATAAGTATTTTTTAAGTGTTTCAACCTTGTCGAGTCTTTCCCACGGAAGGTCAAGCTCGTTTCTTCCGAAATGACCGTATGCCGCAGTCTGGGAATAGATGGGTTTACGAAGGTCAAGTGTCTTGATAATTGCAGAAGGACGGAGGTCAAACTCAGAATTTACAATTTCGCTGAGCTTGTCGTCGTCTATCTTACCTGTACCGAATGTATCTATACGGACAGATACGGGTCGTGCCACGCCGATTGCATATGCAAGCTGAATCTGACACTTGTCACTGAGTCCTGCCGCAACAATGTTCTTGGAAATGTAACGAGCCATATAGTAGGCACTTCTGTCAACCTTTGTCGGGTCCTTACCGGAAAATGCACCGCCGCCGTGAGGAGCGTATCCGCCATAGGTATCAACTATAATTTTTCTTCCTGTAAGACCGCTGTCACCGTGAGGTCCGCCGATAATAAACTGACCTGTGGGGTTAATGTGATACTTTGTGTTCTCGTCAATGAGGGAGGGGTCAAGAGTAGGCTTTATGACATTTTCAATCATATCCTTTTTAATCTGCTCCTGTGTTACCTCCGCTGTGTGCTGAGTGGAAAGAACAACTGTGTCAATTCTCTTAACCTTGTCCCCGTCATACTCAACAGTTACCTGAGTTTTTCCGTCAGGACGGAGATAGGGGAAGAGGCCTGCCTTTCTTACCTCAGTAAGCTTCTTTGCCATCTTCTGTGCATAGTAGATGGGAGCAGGAAGATATTCGTCAGTTTCGTTTGTTGCATAACCAAACATCATACCCTGATCGCCTGCACCAATGTCGTGGCCGTCGCTTTCGCCCTCTTTTGCTTCCTTGGATTTGTCAACACCCATAGCAATATCGGCAGACTGCTTGTTAAGTGTGGAAAGGATTGCAATTCCGTTAGCAGAAAATCCCATATTGGGGTCAGTGTAACCGATTTCCTCAACTGTCTTTTTAACGATGGCACGAACATCATATGTGTGTGTTGTAGTGATTTCACCGAAAACCATTACCATACCTGTTGCCGCACAGGTTTCGCAGGCAACACGTGCCTCGGGGTCATGAGCGAGAATATCGTCAAGAATCGCATCTGAAATCTTGTCACACACCTTGTCGGGATGTCCCTCTGTAACTGATTCTGAAGTGAAAAATTTCCTGTTTGTAATCATTTGTAACTCCTCCTTAGAAAATAAGTCTCGGTAAGTAAGAAATAGCGGTCATTATGACTCCTGCAGTAACTACACCGCCTGCTATTGCAATAAAAGAATCTTTATTTTTGAAATTGAGAAAGCTTGCTATAAGCGCTCCCGTCCACGCACCTGTACCGGGAAGAGGGATTGCAACAAAGAGGTAAAGCCCCCATTTGCCGTACTTTGTAACCTTTTCCTTGTTTTTTTCAACCTTTTTTTCAAGGTACAGCGGAATCTTCTTAAGGTGTTCTACTTTTTTCATCCATCCACATACTGCTTTTATAAAGAAAAGTATGAACGGAACCGGAATGAGGTTTCCTATTATAGCCACCACAAGAGATGGTAAAAAGGGTAAACCAAGAATTGATGCCGCAGGCATTGCACCTCGTAACTCAATAATCGGAACCATTGAAATAAAAAGCACATATACATAATTTGCACAAGCTTCTCCAAGACCTACAAGTCCGACAAGCCATACTGCAAAACTATGCAGGACATCTTGAATTGATTGTATCATATAAGACCTCCGAAAAGACATAACTATTACATTATAACATATATATTTTAATAAATAATATGTCTTTTGTCAACTAAAAAGGGTAGATGATTTAAAAATCATTGATTGTTTAAGGTTTATACTGACAAGGAAACACTTGACATATTATAAAAATGAGTAGTAGAATATATATACAAAAAAACAAAGGAGACAGAAAAATGAAAAAACTGATTTCACTTGTACTTGCGGTTTTGCTTCTTGTGGGTATGATTATTACCCCCGTATCAGCAGCAAAAGAAGTATCGGTATATCTTTTCGGAGAGAAGCTTTCGTTTGATGTTCCGCCCCAGATAATAAACGGCAGAACTCTTGTTCCTATGCGAAAGATATTTGAATCTCTTGGTGCAACAGTTATCTGGGATGGTAACACACGGACGGCAACCTCCGTTCGTGAAGATAAAACAATCATCCTTACGATCGATAGCTATACAATGTATGTAAACGGGAAGTCTGTAACGCTTGATGTAGCCCCTTGTATTATAGACGGAAGAACATTAGTGCCTGCAAGAGCAGTTTCAGAAGCCTTTAACCTTAAGGTTGACTGGGACAATGATACAAGGTCTGTTCTGATTACAACGGCTGATTCCCTTGATAAAAAAATCCTGACCAAAATAGGCGATTATGAAATTTCTCAGGCATATTACAATTGTTTATATTATATGCTCTGCTCATCCTATTCACAGTACGAGCAATACTTTGGAGAGAACTGGCTTAATGAGGACACAGGCTACGGAATGACCTTTGGCGAGATGATAGAAAATGACACAAGAAATCAAATTGAACAAATGGCAACGGCGGCAATAATCGCAAAAAATAAGTACGGCATAACTCCCAAAACTGTCAGGGATGACGTGAAATTGCAAATAGCCGACGTTATAGGAAGTTTAGGCAGCAGGGAAGGGTTTGATGGCTTACTTTCACAACTTAATACCACAGAAAAAGGGTTAGAAACATATTTTGAAATGTATTCTATTTTTAACCTTCTTGTTGAAAAGACTGCTACTGACGGTAAGGTAGTATCCGTTTCGGATGCAGAGGCAGAAAAATTGTTTAAGGAAGAATTTGGTGACAAGCTTAAAGTACAGCATATTCTTATCTCTACGCAAAGCCCTGTCAGAACAGATGCGGAAGCTAAGACTATTGCAAATGAAATTCTGAGAAGACTCAAAAACGGAGAAGATTTTGGAAAGCTTATTGACGAGTATAATGAAGACCCAGGAATGACCTCGGCAAATTACTACGTTTTCGGCGAAGGGGAAATGGTTGAAGAATTTGAGACCGCCTCCAAAAAACTTGCTGTATGGAAATATACAACACAAGCAGTAAA
>JAFTUL010000022.1 GCA_017466275.1 Clostridia bacterium
GCCATATGCAAAAAGCCCTTTGACGCAGACAGGTGACATCCTAAGTAAAACATAATAATCTCTCCTTAAAAATTATTGCTTTTAAATTTAAAGTATAGTATAATAATATATAATAATCTCAAAAAACGAGAGGTAATATACAAAATGAAAAAAGTAGTAACTAAAGCATTTGCTAAAATCAATCTTTCTTTAGATGTTCTTGGCAAGCTTGAAAATGGGTATCACGAGGTACAAATGGTGATGCAGACTGTGTCTGTTTTTGACCTTGTAACCGTCACAAAACTGAGAAGCGGGATAGAGCTTTCCACAAATCTTCCGTATCTTCCCATTGACAACAACAATATTGCATACAGAGCAGCTGAAGAATTTTTTAAATATACGGGAATAAAAGAGGGTGTCAGCATTGACATTTCCAAACGAATTCCCGTCGGTGCTGGACTTGCAGGAGGAAGCAGTAACGCTTCCGCTGTACTTAAAGCTATGAACAAGCTTTTCGATGCAGGCTTATCCTTAAAAGAGCTTTGCAAAATCGGTGTAAATCTGGGTGCTGATGTACCCTACTGTATTCTCGGTGGAACAAGGCTTGCAGAAGGCATAGGGGAAAAGCTTTCTCCCCTGCCAAAGTTCCCCAAGTGCAGTATTGTTCTTGTAAAGCCATCTTTTTCCATAAGCACCAAAACAGTCTATGAAAAAATCGATTCATATAAGGATTATAAGAGGCCACAGACACAAAAGCTTATTGAAGGACTTCACTCTTCCGATATGGAAATGATTACAGGTGCAATGGGTAATGTCCTTGAAGAGGTAAGTCTTTCCGAGCATCCTATACTTCAAAAGGTTAAGGATGAACTTATGGAGCTTGGTGCCGTTCATGCACAGATGAGTGGCAGCGGACCTACTGTTTTCGGCATCTTCAACAATATTGAAGATGCAAGAAATGCAAAAAAGGAATTGTGGGGAAAATACAAAACAGTATATATTTGCACACCCGTATAAAATTTTTCCACAGTGGCAATACTTACATATGAGGTGTTGCTGAGTGAAAAAATTTTTGACATTACTTGCTGTAACAGGCTTTATGCTTTTTCTGTTGGTAGGGTATTCTACAACCGTTAATTCTAATATTTCTGAAAATATTGTAAGACTCCATATCCTTGCAAACAGTGATAGCGTTGAGGACCAAAAGCTGAAGCTTCAGGTCCGTGATGCAATATTAAAGCACAGCCGTGCAAATTTCACAAAAAAGAGCGATGTAAAAACAAAGCTTGATGAATATAAAGAGATTGCAGAAACCGTCATTTCCGAAAAGGGATACAACTACCCTGTTGAGGTGGAATACGGAAACTTCAAATTTCCCACTAAGGAATATAAAAACATCCGTCTCCCTGCAGGAAATTACGATGCATTAAGAGTTAAAATCGGAAATGCCGACGGACAAAACTGGTGGTGCGTGATGTTTCCTCCCCTTTGCTTTGTCGACGGTACCACAGACAGCGTTTATGCTGAGGAAAAACTGCAATCCTCATTGGATAAGGAATCCTATGACATCATAACAACAAGCACACAAAACGGTGTATTCCCCTTTGAGGTTAAATTTAAAATAGTTGAATTTTACGGTAAGCTTTGCGGACGGGACAAGGTCTACGCAAAGTCAAGATAAGCCGAAAGAGAAAGGACTTCGTACTATGAGAATGAGAACACGCAGTCACCTTGATGACAGAATCAAGGCGTGTGAAAACATTATGCTTGAAAATTTTAACGACACTGCCCGTGAATTTGTGGGCAGCTGTCCTTTACATATTGAGATAGGATGCGGAAAAGGACGCTTCATTGCAGAAACTGCAAGATTGAATCCCGACATCCGCTATATTGCCGTTGAAAAGGTATCCAATGTTATGGTACTTGCAATGGAAAAAGCCGTGAACGCAGAGGTTTCAAACCTGCGTTTTATGCGTGGGAATTTCCAGATACTTGCAGAATCATTTCCCGATAAATCCGTAGACAGAATATACCTTAATTTCAGCGACCCGTGGCCTAAAAAGGGATATGCAAAACGCAGACTGACACACGGCGGATTTCTGGAAATTTACAAGAGAATTTTAAAAGACGACGGTGAAATCTGTTTCAAGACAGATAACCGTGAGCTTTTCGATTTTTCACTTGAAAGCTTCCCCGAAAACGGTTTTTCTCTTTCAGATGTTACTTTCGATTTACATAACAGTGATTTTGAGGGTAACATTATGACCGAATACGAGGAGCGTTTTTCACAAATGGGCTTCCCTATTTGCAGGTTGGTGGCTAAAAAGACACATTGACATTTTACCACAAAATCCGTATTGTTTCAATGATTTTTTGAAAGGGTTGGTCTATGATGCTCAGAATCGTTCATTGTGCAGACATACATATCGGTGCATCTTTTGGTCGTCTGCCCTCTCACCTTGCATCCTTGCGTGCAGAGGAGCAAAGAACCGTATTTTCAGATACCATAAATTATTGCAAAGAAAAATCAGTCGACGCATTACTAATATGCGGCGACTTATTTGATTCCCCAAATCCGCTTAAGAAAGATGCAGAATTTGTGAAGAAAGCTCTCGCTTCCCTCTCTCCTGTTCCCGTTTTTATTATTTCAGGAAATCACGATTATATTTGCCCTGATTCACCTTTTTTGAAAGAGGGTTATTTCAGCGATAATGTACATATTTTCCCGTGCTTTGACCATTTTATTGAAATTCCCGAAAAAAACACGGTTATATACGGAAAATCCTATAACAGTACAGTTACAAAGGCTTCATTTACTGATATGCCCCTTGACGAAAACAAGATAAATATTATGTGTCTTCACGGAGATTTTAATATTGCAGGTGATTACACCCAGATAAGCCGTGAAGATCTTTCTTCACTTCCCGTAAATTATGCGGCAATGGGCCACATACATAACGGGGAGATTTTTGAGGTTGGAAATGTAAAGTGTGCATACAGCGGTGCTTTGGATGGCACAGGCTTCGATGATGACGGGATAACGGGGTTTATTTACGGAGAAATTACCGAGAATGAAACAAAGCTCTTCCCAGTATCGCTTTCAAAAAGACATTATCATAATATTTCCTGTAACATAAGCGGCGAGGATACGGAAAAAATCCTGCAGAAGCTTAAAAGCACTATGCACAGTGAAGATTTATATAAAATCATACTGGTTGGTGAAACAACTGACGAAATCGATACTGAATTTTTAGAAAGTGAGCTTAATGAATACTGCTTTTATGCGGAAATCTATGACGATACCTCTCTTTCCTATGATTTTGATGAAATTGAAAAAGAGGAAAGCCTCCGCGGAGAGTTTTTAAGAGAGCTGAGAAAGTTTACATCAAGCGAGGAAGAATTTATTCTTTGCAGTAAGGCAGGGCTTGATGCACTTATGGGAAAAATCCCCTCGATGGAGGTGGACATATGATTATTACAAAGCTTGAAATCATATCATTCGGGAAATTTTCAAATAAGGTTATGGAATTTTCCGACGGACTCAATACTATTTTCGGCAACAACGAAAGCGGAAAAAGTACAATTATATGCTTTATATACGCAATGTTTTATGGGTTTGGTGACAACAGAGGGAAAACACTTTCTTTCCGTGAAAAATACACACCGTGGAGCGGTGATGCATGCGAGGGAAAAATAACCGTACTTACAGACGACGAAAAAAACATATGCATTTACAGAAAAGCAGGAAATGTCAAAAAATACGATATACTGCGCGTATATGATGCAGACACGGGTGAGGAATATCAGATAAATCCCGAAGATATAATAGGTGTCAATCAGGATACATTCTTCAAAACCATTTGTATAAAACAGCTTTCTTCCGCATTTGAGGGTAATAATGACGAAATTACTCAAAAGCTTTCAAACATTGCATCAGGCGGTGATGAAGCCTTAAATTACGAAAAAGCACAAAAAATTCTTGAGGGCATACGCCGTGAAATTCAGCCACAACGCGGGCAGGGCGGCGAGCTTACGAGTATTACAAACAAGCTTGCAGAAGCACAAAGAATACAAATAGCAAAAAGCAGTTTAAAAACTGAGCTCCAATCCCTTGATGCCCTTGTAACACAGACAGAGAATGAGGTTTCCCGACTTTCAAAAAAGGAAAGTTACTTAAAGGATGAAGATTGCACCCTTGAAATAGCCCGTCTGCAAGGCAGACTTGAGGAAATGCGGAAAAAGGCTCCGCAAAAGGGAAACACTCCTTATTCAATGGCAGGGCTTCTATGTCTGGTTCTCTTTGCTGTTGCAATGTTTATTGATTCCAATTTCACCTATCTATTTCTTCCCCTTTCACTGGTATTTTTTGCAATAGGATTTATAAAAAGGAATCCTTCTGCAAACAATAACGTAAAAGATACAGAAGCAAAGCTTCAAAGACTTATAGAAAAAAAGGAAATCAGTGACAAAGAAAAAGAAGCTGTTTCAAAAGCTCTTGATGAAGCGAAAAAAAGACTCCAAGAGCTTAAAATCCGCAAGGAGTCCATATCTCTTTCCCTTTCAGAAGAAAGTGCAGATACCGACACTCTTTCGGAAAAGAAAAAAAGGCTTGAAGCAAAGCTTCATGCCGTTACAATAAGTATGGAGGCACTAAAGCGCGCCCATGAGAATATGCAGAAAAACTTTACCCCTGAATTAAACAAAAAGGCATCAGAATATTTCAGCCATATTGCAGGCGGTAAATATTCACGGATTTTCTGTGATAAGGAATTTGGAGTTATGATAGAAACTGAACTTCCCCGTGAAAGCGGATTTTTCTCAGGAGGGACTGTTGACCAGCTTTATTTATCTGTACGGCTTGCATTAACCGATATGCTTTACGGTGACGGAAGCTGTCCCATACTTCTTGACCAGCCGTTTTTACAGTATGACAAAGTAAGAAAAGAGAGAGCGATAAAGCTTTTGGAGAATCTTTCCCACAAGAGACAGGTGCTTCTTTTCACAAGTGACGAAAGTTTAATTTCAGCTAATAAAGCAACAGAAATATTGACATAAGAGGTTTATTTGAGGTATAATATATGTTAGTAATCTAAGGAGGTTAGATATTATGGCAGCAAAGTCAGAAACCAAATACGGCAACATAGCTATATCAAACAATGTAATTGCCAATGCAGCAGGTTTAATTGCCACAAGCTGTTATGGTGTTGTCGGTATGGCGATAAGAAGCCCTAAGGATGGTATTGTAAGTTTGCTTAAACCTTCCAATCTTGCAAAAGGAATCAAAGTTACTATTGAAGATAACGAAATTACAGTAGATATGCACATAGTAGTTCAGTACGGCGTAAATATCAACGCTATTTGCGAAAGCATTATGCACGGCGTTAAGTATCGTCTGTCCGAATTTATCGGAATGGATGTTAAATCCGTGAATATTTTCGTGGAAAGTATTCGTGTTGCAAATGCATGAGCTGACGGAGGATGATTATGACTAAAATTATAGATGCACCGCTTTTATCTAAAATGATAATTTCCGGTGCCAACAATTTGAGCAACAACCGTGAATTGGTTGATGCACTTAACGTGTTCCCCGTACCTGACGGTGATACGGGAACAAATATGTCACTCACCTTCATTAATGCTTCAAAAAGCGTTGAAGGTATGGAAAAAACCGATGCTACAGAGGTTATTAATGCCGTTGCAAAGGCTACACTCCGCGGTGCAAGAGGTAACTCAGGTGTTATTCTTTCACAGATATTCCGCGGAATTTCAAAAAATATAGAAAATCCCAACGGTATTGATGCAGAAGCACTTAAAAAAGCACTTCGCGGTGGTTGTGACACAGCATACCGTGCGGTAATGAAGCCTACTGAGGGTACAATCCTTACAGTTATCCGTGCAGGTGCGGAAACTGCGGAGGCTTATGAGGGTGAAGATTCCTTTGAGCTTATGGAAAAGGTATGCCTCGGCATGGCAGCGGCTCTTAAAGAAACTCAGGAAATGCTTCCCCAGCTTAAACAGGCAGGCGTTGTTGATGCCGGCGGTCAGGGATTGCTCTTCATTTTTGAGGGATTTCTTGCAGCTATCAACGGTAATGAAGTTTCACTTACAGACACTTCTCTTGCTTCTTCTGTAGCTAAGCCTGCACAGAGCAGCATCAGCACCGAGGATATTAAGTTTGCATACTGTACCGAATTTATTATAAATAAGTATGATGCAAAGAAATCTGCTGAAAAGATGCGTGCCGCTATCGAGCCTAAGGGCGACTGTATGATAGTAATTGACGAGGACGATATTGTAAAAGTACACATTCATACCAATCACCCCGGATATGTTCTGGAGCAGGCAGTAAAGCTTGGTGAGATGGTTAATATCAAAATCGAAAATATGCGTGAACAGCATACTGATATAGTAGGCGGTGCAATGAGCAAGGAAGATAAAAAAACACTTTCCGAGCATAGAGAAACCGCGGTTGTTTCGGTTGCTAACGGAGACGGACTTATAGCCCTATTTACAGAGCTTGGTGTTACAAACATTATTCACGGTGGACAGACAATGAACCCCAGTACAGAGGACATTTTGAATGCCATTGAGGAAGCAAATGCAGACAATGTATTTATTCTCCCTAACAACAAGAACATTGTTCTTGCGGCACAGCAGGCGGCTGAAATTGCTGAATGTAATGCAGTAGTTATAGAGTCCAAAACGATTCCTCAGGGAATTTGTGCTATGATGGAATTTTCTCCCACGGCATCTTTGGAAGAAAATACCGAGAATATGACAGAGGCTCTGGCAAATGTGGTAAGCGGTAATGTTACCCACGCAGTAAAGGATACAGAAATTGACGGTATAGAAATTCACGAGGGCGACATAATCGGTGTGTCGGGCGGACATATTGTTTCCGATGCAAAGGATATTAAAACCGCTACAATTGACCTTGCAAAGAAAATTGCAGATGAGGACAGCGAGATTATTACTCTCTACTTTGGTGAGGGCGAAACTGAGGAAAGTGCTCAGGAAATCGCTGATGAAATTGAAGAAATCTTCCCCGACACAGACATTATGGTTGCAAACGGCGGACAGAGTGTTTACTACTATATTGTATCCGTGGAATAATCCTGTAAATAGGTGATACACTATGCCAATACCCCAGGAAACAGATATTAGATTATTAAAAGGAATAGGCGATGCCAAGGCGAAGCAATTGCTTCGCCTTGGCGATTTTACTGTTTGGGACTTACTTACATACTTTCCTGTCCGTTTTGAGGACAGAAGCAAGGTTACAAAGATATTTGACCTTACACACGACAGTATGGCTTTGGTAAACGGCATCGTGGTAACACCCGTCAGTGAGCATTATGTAAGAAAAGGGCTGACATATTACAAGGTGCAGATTCGTGATGATACGGGAATTGCCACCTGCATATTCTTCAACAACAAATACCTGAAAAACTACCTTAAAAAAGGCTATGAATACTCCTTTTACGGTAAAATCAACATAAACAGAAACACCAAGGAAATTCTCTCCCCCGAGTTTGAGCCTTCTTCCCAATCACAATGTACAAAATGTATTGTACCGATTTATCCGCTGACAAGCGGTATTACACAGAAGTTTTTGAGAAAAATGGTTGCAGATGCATACAGGGGCTTCCATAAATATTTCCGCGAAGTTATTCCTGCTGATATACTTAAAGAACATTCACTGTGTTCTGTTGAGTTCGCAATAAAGAACATACATTTTCCAAAGGATGCAGAAGCACTTGAAATAGCAAAAAAGAGGCTTATTTTTGAGGAATTTTTTTTACTGCAAGTAGCTCTAAGGAAAATGAAATCCGGCACAAAAAAGGTTTCGGGTCCTGCCTTTAAGAATAATGATATAACAGAATTTTTGACAGCTCTCCCTTTCAGTCTGACAAAAGCACAGAAAAGAGTTACCGAGGATATTATAGATGATTTGTCGTCGGGAACAGTTATGAACAGACTGGTTCAGGGTGATGTGGGAAGCGGTAAAACAGTTATCGCAGCAATATCTATGTACCTGTGTGCAAAAAACGGCTATCAGACAGCTATGATGGCGCCTACCGAGGTTTTAGCACGCCAGCATTATAACGACCTTTCTCCCCTCCTTGAGAGCTTGGGAATCAAATGCGAGCTTCTCACGGGAAGCACCACTGCAAAGAATAAACGTAAGATATATGAAAGGCTTGAAAACGGTGAAACAAATGCTATTTTTGGTACGCACGCACTTATTACAGACAAGGTAAAGTTCAGTTCCCTTGCTCTTGCAATAACAGACGAACAGCACCGTTTCGGCGTAAGACAGAGAATGATGCTCAGCGAAAAGGGAAAAGTTGTACATACACTTGTTATGACGGCTACGCCTATCCCACGCACCCTTGCTCTTATCGTGTACGGTGATATGGATATTTCCGTTATTGACGAGCTTCCTCCCGGCAGGCAGAGGATTGATACCTACTGCGTGGGAGAAAATATGAGGGAGCGTATATACGCATTTATCCGTAAGGAAATAGAAAAAGGCAACCGTGCCTACATTGTATGTCCTGCAGTGGAAGAGTCGGAGATTGAGGGGTTAAAATCCGTTGAGGAGCATTATTCCGCTCTTTCAAAGAGTATATTCCCCGATATTCCTGTGGGAATAGTCCACGGCAAGATGAAAGCAAAGGATAAGGAAACTGCAATGAGCGATTTTATCTCTGGCAAGAGTAAAATCCTTGTTTCGACAACCGTTATCGAGGTTGGAGTAAATGTTCCCGAAGCAACGCTGATGGTTATTGAAAATGCCGAGCGATTCGGTCTTAGTCAGCTTCATCAGCTTCGCGGAAGAGTCGGCAGAGGAAAAGAAAAGAGCTACTGCGTGCTTTTCTGTGCTTCATACTCGGATGAAACAAAAGAGCGAATGAAGATTATGGCACAGAGTAACGACGGATTTAAAATTTCCGAAACTGACCTCAAGCTCCGTGGTCCGGGTGATTTCTTCGGCACAAGACAGCACGGTGAATTGAGCTTCAAAATTGCCGATTTGGCAAATGATTTCTCCGTTCTTAAAGCAAGCGGTATAGAGGCAGAAAAGCTCCTTTTAAAAGACCCTGCTCTTTCCGAGGAAAAACACTTCTATATAAAAGAAGCAACCGATAAGCTTGCAGATAATCTGACATTATAAAAAGGCTTTGACAATTGTCAAAGCCTTTTAACTTTTATGGATTATTCTTCTGTTGCTTCGGGAGTTTCCTCTACTGCTTCTGCAGTTTCTTCTACAGGAGCTTCTTCAGCGGGAGCTTCGGGAGCGAGAAGTTCACGGATGGAAAGACCAATCTTCTTTTCATCCCACTTGATTTCTGTAATCTTAGCATCAACCATTTCGCCAACAGCGAGAACATCTTCGGGCTTGCCGATTCTCTTGTTAGCAATCTGGGAAATGTGAATAAGACCGTCGATTCCGGGAATAAGTTCAACAAATGCACCAAAGGGAACAAGACGAACAACCTTTACATTTACAACGTCGCCTTCGTTAAATGTTCTCTTTGCAATTTCCCAGGGATTGTCCTCAATCTTCTTGTAGCCGAGAGAAATCTTCTGAGCTTCCTTGTCAACCTTAAGGATTGTAACTTCTACCTGATCGCCAACCTTAACAACTTCGGAGGGGTGCTTAATTCTCTGCCAGCTGAGCTGAGAAATCGGGATAAGACCGTCAACACCGCCGAGGTCAACAAATGCACCAAAGTCTGTAAGAGTCTTAACAGTACCTGTGTATACCTTGCCTTCTTCTACGTCAGCCATAAATGCAGCTGCTTTTTCAGCACGCTCTGCCTGTGCAACAACCTTAATTGAACCGATTGCCTTCTTGCCGCGTCTGTCTTCACGGATATTTACAATCTTGAAGCTTGCTTCAGTACCAACGAGGGGCTGAAGGTCCTTCATAAATCTTTCACTTGCCATTGAAGCAGGGATAAAGATTCTTGAGCCGTTAACAAGAGCGATTACACCGCGGTTAACATTCTCAACAATTTTACCTGTAAGGATTTCGCCTGATTCATAAGCAGCTTCGATTGTCTGCCAACCCTTGATTGCATCAATCTTCTTCTTAGAAAGCTTAACATAGCCTTCACCGTCGTTAACTCTTACAACGAATACTTCTACTTCGTCGCCAACCTTAACAACGTCAGCAGGGTTTGCAGAGGGGTCATCTGTAAGCTCGTCCGCAGGGATGATACCGTCAGCCTTGTAGCCGAGGTCTACATATACTTCTGTGGGAGTAATGCTGATAATTGTGCCGCTTACAACCTGTCCTGTATTTAAAGTGACGAGGGATTGTTCAAATGCCTCGGCAAATGTGGGCTCTCCATTTCCTTGAATATTAGTGTTTTTTTCTTCTACCATGGTTTCTAAAACCTCCTTAATTATATGCTCCGGCGTTGATGCACCGGCGGTTATACCGAACGAATTGCCAAGGGACATAATATCCTCTGGCAGTTCACCTGCTTCCTCCACCAAAAATGTGTGTTTGGAAAGCGGTGCGGCGATCTGGTACAGCTTCTTGGTATTGGAGCTGTGTTTACCGCCGACGACAACAAATACATCACTGACTTTTGCAAGCTCGGCAGCATATTTCTGTCGCTCATTCGTAGCACTACATATTGTATCAAAAACTATGGCACTTTGGCAAGTCTTTTTTATAATTTTCGTAATTTTTTTCCATAATTCGCGTTCAAATGTAGTTTGTGCTACAATATATACTGTTTTTTCAGCCTGAAATTCCAAATTTCGAGCCTGTTCTTCGCTATCTATGACCGTCGCGCTGTCCTCACACCATCCGTTGATTCCGATTACCTCAGGATGGTTTTTATCACCTATAATGACAATATCGTATTTATTTTCATAAGCTTCGGCAACAATATTGTGAATTTTCTTTACAAAGGGGCAGGTTGCATCAATAAACTCAATACCGTTTTTCTCCAAGACTTCCTGCTCGCTTTTTTTGATACCGTGGCTCCGTATGATAACTGTTTCTCCATG
This sequence comes from Clostridia bacterium, assembly GCA_017466275.1. GTDB lineage: Bacteria > Bacillota > Clostridia > UMGS1883 > UMGS1883 > UMGS1883. Next base: position 11,011 of record JAFTUL010000022.1, read on the forward strand.
AACCGCATCAGATGGGCTTTCTATAATTCTTGCACCTTGCTTATTGAAAGATTCTACAACAGCACTGTTATGAATAATAGGTCCGAGGGTCGCAATCTTTTTCCCGTTATCAATCCCCTCTTGTGTTATCCTTACGGCACGGCTTACTCCAAAACAAAAGCCAGCCTTTTCAGCTATTTTCACTGTTTTACTCATTCTTTTCACCTAAAGAGAATATTGTGTCCATAAGTCCGTCGGCAAGTGATTGCATCACATCACCGTCGTGGACACTCTCTGTGTATTCATTATAATTTATGGGCTTACCGTATGTAACTGAATTCCACGTAAGATATGCAGGGACAATCGGCACACCACACTGAATTGCAAGACGGACAATACCTGAATTGACATGCTTCCTCTCCCCATTTTTCATTCTTGTTCCCTCGGGGAAAATAACGGTTGCCTCACCCTTTTTCATAATTTTGAGGGTTGCCATAACCGCTGCCGCGTCACCTTTTCCGCGTCTTATGGGAAATGCACCCAATGACTTTATAAGCCATCCTAAAACAGGCTTATGGAAAAGCTCATCCTTCGCCATAAAGGTGAGTTTTCTTCTGCACCCAATTGCAAGTAAAACCGCATCCCTGTATGCTCTGTGATTTGCACAAAGTAAAAATGCACCCTCTGTTGGTATATTCTCTTTACCGTTTGCTTTAAAAAGCATAAATACTTTAAATACGCCGTGTACAACTTTTACGGCAATGTTATAAAAACTCATCTTATGTTACTCCTTATATGCTTTATAACAGCATCTACCGACTCTTCAAAGTTAAGCTTTGAGGTATCAATTACCGTAGCACCCTCTGCCACTACAAGCGGAGAACCTGCACGGGTGGAATCCTGCTTGTCACGAAGAATCATATCCTCCCTGACTGCTTCAAAATCAACCGTTTCACCTTTTTCAAGAAGCTCCTTATATCTTCTTTCTGCACGGGCATCTACGGATGCGGTAAGAAAAATCTTAACCTCGGCATCGGGGAGAACAAAGCTTCCTATATCTCTGCCATCCATTACAACATCGTGATTCTCTGCAAGCTTTCGCTGGAGGTCTACAAGTGCGACTCTTACGGCAGGAATTGCGGAAACATTACTAGCCGCCATTGAAATTTCGGGAGTGCGAATCTGGTCTGACACATTTTCTCCGTCAAGGAAAATGTGCTGCTCAACGCCCTCATGCCTGATGTCAATATCAAGCGTGGGCAGAATTGATGCCACACCCTCGCTATCCTTTGTATCAATACCGCATCTTACGGCTTTAAGCCCTACCGTACGGTACATTGCACCTGTATCAATATAGATGTAACCGAGTGCCTTTGCAACCTTTTTGGAGATACTGCTTTTTCCTGCACCTGCAGGTCCGTCAATCGCTATTTTAGTCATACTGAAAGCTCCTTTTCTGCGGCACACTCCCCTGCAAGGTAGCCCGTGGAAAAGGCTATCTGCAGATTAAACCCGCCTGTATATGCATCAACATCTATAACCTCGCCTGCAAAGTAGAGTCCCTCTACAAGCTTACTTTCCATCGTTGATGCGTTTATTTCCTTTACATTCACACCGCCCGAGGTTACTATTGCCTCTGCTACGGGGCGATAACCCTTAACGGTGAAAGTAAGGTGTTTTAAAAGACTCAGAAGAGTCTTTCGCTCATCCTTTGTAATGCTGTTTACTTTCTTGTATCGGTCTATTCCTGATTTTTCCACAATGTATTCAATCATTTTGTTGGGAAGCAAATCGGAAAGAGAATTTTCAAAGTTTCTGTTCTGATACTTTTCAAAATCCCTCAATATTCTTTTATCCAAGGTCTGCTCATCAAGAGCAGGCTTTAAGTCGATTTCTATACGACAATCTTCAGGGTTTTCTCCCATATGACTGCTTGAAGAAAGTATCACAGGGCCTGTAAGGCCAAAATGAGTGAAAAGCATTTCACCGAAATCGGAAAACTTTTTCTTTCCCTTGGAGTCAAAAACCGTTACTGAAATATTCCTGAGTGATAGCCCCATAAGCTCTTTTGTACTCTCTTTCGTCTCAACGGGTACAAGAGCAGGCTTTATGGAAGTTATGGTGTGTCCAAGCTTTTCAGCCATTTCGTATCCGTCACCCGTGGAGCCTGTAAGAGGGTAACTCTTTCCGCCGGTTGCTACAATCACTCTGTCGCAAAAGTAGGTTGATTTGTCCGTTTTCACGCCCTTTACTTTACCGTCAGTTACCATAACGTCAGTAACTCTGCCGTTTACAACAGAAATATTAAGCTCCTGCATTTTCCGTCTGAGTGCCGATACAATATCTGTCGCTTTATCGCTTACGGGAAACACTCGCTGTCCCCTTTCCTCTTTAAGGGGGACACCGCACTCTTCAAAAAAGCTCATCACATCATAGTTTGTAAAGCTATATATTGCGCTGTATAAAAATCTGTGGTTTGTGGGAATGTTTTCAAAGATTTCTTCGGTGGAACAGGCATTTGTGACATTGCATCTGCCCTTGCCGGTGATTCTGATTTTCTTTCCCACATCAATATTTCGTTCAATAAGTGTTACCGATGCACCCTTTTGTGCTGCCCGAATGGAAGCAAGCATACCTGCCGCACCGCCGCCTATTACGATTATCATACTTATTTCCCCTGTTCCTGTGCTACAAAGAATACTCTCTCACTGTTTTTCTTCGGGTTTTCAAAGCTGAGGTTATGGTACACCTTTAAAAGACGCATTCCCGAGCTTTCAATAAGTGCTTTTATTTCCTCAATCTCATAAGCACGCTCGGTGTGATGCTCGTCAAATCTTGTATAGTTTTCCCCGTCTTTAGCAAAAAAAGTCAGGTAAAAATCACTCAGCTTTCTCCTCTTGTCGTATTCGTTCTGCCACGAACAGAAGCAATCATCATCTTCAAGAATAAAGGTGTTGTCACCTATAACATTTTCAAGTTTATAGCGGGTATTTATGTCAAAGATAAAAAGTCCACCCGGTTCAAGATAGTTGTTTGCAAGCTTCATAACCCTCTGCAAATCCCTCTTGTCGGTTATATAGTTTATACAGTCAAGACTGGAAACTATAAAATCCACCGTGCCGTAGAGTTCAAACTCGGTCATATCCTGATTAAGGTAGAGAATATCTTTTCCCTCCGACTTTTCACGGGCAACCATCAGCATATCCTCGGAAATGTCAACACCTGTCATCTCAATACCACGGTTTGCAAGCTCAACTGTGAGGTTTCCCGTTCCACAGCCAAGGTCAAGCCCGAGTTTAGGACTGAGGCCGTATCTTTGAAATATTTTAAAATAGTAATCTGCCCATTCCTTATAATCCACGTCGTTTATAAGCTTATCGTAAATATAGGCAAAATCGTTATACATAGTTAATCACACCTTTGAAGTTTTGCGTAAAGGCCGAGAAGATTCTTGGTACCTACGCTTTCAAATGCTATTTCGTAATGTATGTCATTTCCCACGGGAGTTGCATCAATTATAATTCCACGCCCGAATTTCTTGTGAGTCACTGTATCGCCCGGGCGGAAGGTTTCACCGCTTGGTTTAGGAGCTGAAGTTTTCGTAAACAATGAATTTTCAGGCACTTTATTAAAGGAGAATTTTTCTTCCTTCGGGAACCAACTGTCATTTACCTTTGGGGTGTTATCCGTCACGTCAAGAAGCTCATTCGGAATCTCGTCAAGAAATCTTGAAGGTTTGTAGGGAGAAGTTTTGCCATAAAGCATTCTGCTGTTTGCGGTTGTTATATGAAGCATTTCCTGTGCACGGGTAATACCTACATAGCAAAGTCTTCTCTCTTCCTCAAGCTCTTCACTGCTGTAACAACTTGCCATATTGGGGAATATTCCCTCATCAAAGCTGCAGAGGAATACTATCGGAAATTCAAGTCCCTTTGCCGCGTGCATTGTCATAAAGATTGCGGCATCAAGTTCCTCATCATAGTTATCTATATCGCTTATAAGTGCAAGATTGTCCATATAATCCTGGAAGGTGGCTTCTTCGTTGTTATCCTCGTAGTTTGCAGCACCGTTTATAAGCTCGTACACGTTATCTGTACGTTCTTCCCCTTTTTCGTCGGTTTCAAGGGATTTGCGATACCCTGTTTTTTCAAACACTTCGTTAACAAGGTCGCTGATTTTGTTTTCCTTTTCAAAATCACATAGGTAAGCAATTGTGTCGTAAAATTCGGCAACGGAGTTTCCAAAACCGTCACGGTGATTTTCAATTGCCTTTAGCATACTGCAGTTTTCACGCTGAGCCACCGCAGAGATTTTGTCAAGAGTCACCTTACCAATTTTTCTTGACGGTGTGTTTATAATACGCTTTAAACTTATATCGTCGTCATTATTTTTTAAAAGACGCAGATATGCAATCATATCACGAATTTCTTTTCTGTCATAGAAACGAAGTCCCGACAAAACCCTGTACGGGATTGCCTTACGCATAAAAACTTCTTCAAGAACACGGGAGGTTGCATTCGCACGGTAGAGTACTGCCATATCGTTGTAGCTGTAACCGTCACGTGAAAGCTCTGCCATTGTTTCAGCAATGTAGGAAGCTTCGTCGTGTTCATTCTGTGCCTTGTAAACGGAAATTTTGTTTCCCTTTCCCTTATCCGTCCAGAGCTTCTTCCCTTTTCTGCCGTAATTGTTTTTAATAACATTGTTTGCAGCATCAAGAATATTTTCCGTTGAACGGTAATTCTGTTCAAGACGGATTGTTTTTGTTTCGGGAAAAGACTTTTCAAAGTCAAGGATGTTTGTAATATCCGCACCGCGGAATGTATATATACTCTGGTCGTCGTCACCCACAACACAAAGGTTACGGTGCTCGCCTGCCAGAAGAATTATTAGCTCATTTTGTGCCTTGTTGGTGTCCTGATACTCATCAACAAGGATATATTTAAATTTGTTTCTGTAAAATTCGAGTACGTCCTCATTTTCCTGAAAAAGCTTTACCGTCAGCATAATGAGGTCGTCAAAGTCAAGGTCATTTGCCGTTTTAAGCTTCTGCTGATAGAGTGCATAGACCTTGGCAATCTGCTTTTTTCTGTAATCGTCTGCAAAGTCAAGCATATACTCTGCTGGTGTTACAAGATTGTCCTTAGCAAAGGAAATTTCACTCATCACACTTCTCGGCGGAAGCTGTTTTTCTTCGAGTCCAAGTTCTTTGAGACATTCCTTAACCAAAGATTTCTGGTCGTCTGTATCTATTATATTAAATCTTGTATCGTAGCCGAGACGGTCAATATCACGGCGCAAAATACGCACACAAGCTGAATGGAATGTCCTTACCCACATATCGTTTGCATCAGTACCTACAAGCTTTTCCACACGGTCAAGCATTTCTCGTGCCGCCTTATTTGTAAAGGTAATTGCAAGGATATTCCACGGAGATATTCCTTTTTCGTGTATCATATAACAAATGCGGTGGGTAAGCACTCTTGTCTTACCGCTGCCCGCACCTGCCAATACCAGAAGAGGACCGTTGATATACTCAACGGCCTCTCTCTGCTCACTATTTAACTTATTTAAAAGTTCATTCATAGGTGAAATTCCCCTTTGGGGTCTTATTTTTTAAGGCTGATTGCCTTCTTAACGTTTTCTGCAATGTTTTCTGCAGAAAGTCCGTATTCCTTAAGAAGTTCGTAGGGCTTACCGCTCTTACCAAATACGTCCTGTGTACCTACACGGAGCATAGGAACGGGACATTCTTCGCAAAGAACTTCTGCAACTGCACTGCCAAGACCGCAGTTTACATTGTGCTCTTCAGCAGTAACGATTGCACCTGTAGTCTGGGCAGCTTTCTTAATGATTTCTCTGTCAATGGGCTTAATTGTGTGGATATTTACAACAGCCGCATTGATACCGTCAGCTTTAAGAAGCTCACGCGCTTCAAGAGCGTAGGGTACCATAAGACATGTTGCAATGATTGTAGCGTCTGTACCCTCTGCAAGCTGAACGCCCTTGCCGATTTCAAACTTGTATGTATTTTCATCATAAATCTGAGGAACGGGAAGTCTGCCGAAACGGAGATATACAGGTCCCTCGTACTTAACTGCTGCTTCAACAGCCGCCATAGCCTCTACGTGGTCAGCAGGGTTAATGATAACCATACCAGGGATTGTACGCATAATACCCATATCTTCAAGGCACTGATGTGTAGCACCGTCCTCACCAACGGAGATACCTGCGTGTGTAGCACCGATTTTTACGTTAAGGTGAGGATATCCGATAGAGTTACGAATCTGCTCAAATGCACGGCCTGCTGCAAACATTGCAAAGGAGCTTGCAAATACAATCTTGCCAGTTGTTGCAAGACCTGCCGCTGTGGAGAGCATATTACCCTCCGCAATACCTGTGTTTATAAATCTTTCGGGGAACTTTTTCTTGAATGTATCAGTCTTTGTTGATTTGGAAAGGTCTGCATCCATAACAACAATATCATATTTTTCACCAAGCTCAGCCAGAGCCATACCGTAGCTTTCGCGGGTTGCTTTCTTATCACCAATAGCCATAATTCACACTTTCCTTTCGTATTAACTTATTCTGCTTCAATCTCTGCGATTGCTGCATCAAGTTCACTGATAGCCTGCTCAAACTGTTCCTTGTTAGGAGCAGCACCGTGCCAGCCAGCCTGATTTTCCATAAAGGATACGCCCTTACCCTTAACGCATTTAGCAATAATCATAGTAGGCTTACCCTCTACCTTATGAGCCTCGTCAATTGCATTTCTGATCTGGTCGTAGTCGTGACCGTCAATTGTGATTACATTCCAGTTGAATGCTTCAAACTTCTTGTCAATAGGAGTTGAATTCATAACCTCACGAATGTCACCGTCAATCTGAAGTCCGTTGAAGTCGAGGAATGCTACAAGATTGTCAAGCTTGTAATGAGCGGCAAACATAGCTGCCTCCCAAACCTGACCTTCCTCAATTTCTCCGTCACCAAGGATTGCGTAAACCTTGTAATCCTTGTTATCAAGCTTAGCAGAAAGTGCCATACCGTTTGCAGCTGAGATACCCTGACCGAGAGAGCCTGTGGACATATCAACACCGGGAACGCCTTTCATATCGGGATGACCCTGAAGAATACTATCAGCCTGACGGAATGTTGTGCAAAGCTCTGTGGGGAAAAATCCGCGTTCTGCAAGAGTTCCGTAAAGGATGGGTGCACAGTGACCCTTGGAAAGAACAAATCTGTCACGGTCAGCCATCTTGGGATTCTGGGGGTCGATGTTCATTTTTTCAAAGTAAAGCACTGACAAAATGTCTGCTATCGAAAGGCTTCCGCCGGGATGACCTGAAGCGGCATTGTAAATACCTGTAATAGCATGCTTTCTTGCCTTGTATGCATGAAGTTTAGTGGAATTTTTCATTGTTACTATCACTCCTATGTAAAATCAAATTATTTGACTGCATTATATGCAATTTCTAGAAGATACGAAAGTCTCTCATTCTCTCCTGCAAGATAAAGGTAGCCGACGAGGGTTTCAAAGCCCGTTGCCATACGATACTCCGTAACGTCAGCATTCTTTGGGGTAGTATTGCTTTTTGCATTTCTTCCCCATTTTAAAACACGCATCTCGTCCTCGGTAAGAAATTCTTCAAGAGCATATGCACTGACTGACTGTGAATGTGCCTTGACAAAGCTGACCGATTCCTTGTGCATTTCGGTAACATGACGGTTTCCTTTAGACAGAACCTTTGTTCTTATAAAAAGGTCATACACCGTGTCCCCAATATAGGCAAGTGCGAGGGGACTGTATTCTCTGGGATTAAGTCCATCTGCCGTAAAAAGCATATCTTTTCTCCCTTACTTCTCAAATTTCCATTTTACTCCGTCGGGAGTATCTTCCAAAACGATACCTCTCTCCTTAAGGTCGTCACGGATTTTATCAGCAAGTGCCCAGTTTTTATCCTTTCTTGCCTGAGTTCTTTCGGCAATGAGAGCCTCAATTTCATCATCAAGGCTTGCCTTTTCGGTATTTTTGAGAAGACCGAGAACATTTCCAAGCTCCAGAATAGTTTCCTTTGCAAGAAGAAGCTGTGCCTTGTTAGGGGATTCCATACTGTTTGCAAAGCGTACTGCTTCAAAGATTGCGGAGATTGCATCTGCCGTATTTAAGTCATCCTCCATTGCATTAATGAACTTGTTTTTATAGTTTTCCATTGCTGTCTTGGTTTCCTCCTCTGCTTCACCGTCGGGAGCATTGCCAAGGAGGAAATCAATATTATCAATGCAGTTATAGATTCTTTCAAGACCGTTCTTAGCTGCATCCATAAGCTCGTCACAGAAGTTGATGGGGCTTCTGTAATGAGCAGAAAGCATAAAGAAACGGATAACCTCATAGTCGTATTTTGCAGCAATATCACGTACTGTGAAGAAGTTTCCGAGGGATTTACTCATCTTCTCATTATTTACGTTGATAAAGCCATTGTGAAGCCAGTAATTTGCAAATGGTGTGCCGTTTGCACACACACTCTGTGCAATTTCATTTTCGTGGTGAGGGAAAATAAGGTCGAAACCGCCACTGTGAATATCAATTGTATGACCGAGGTAGCGGTTAACCATTGCTGTACATTCGATATGCCAGCCAGGTCTGCCGATTCCCCAAGGACTTTCCCAGCCGATTTCGTCGTCGGTCTTTCTCTTCTTCCAAAGAGCAAAGTCCATAGGATGATGCTTTTTGTCATCAAGCTCCTTACGGACACCGCTTTCCAAATCTTCAAGTGGCTGATGGCTGAGTTTACCGTAATCCTTGTAGCTTTCTACTGAGAAATATACATCACCTTCAACCTCATATGCGTGACCTTTTTCGATTAGTGTCTGCACGGTTTCAATGATCGCATCTATATTTTCCGTTGCACGGGGATGAACAGACGCTTCCTTAATTCCGAGAGCCTTGGCATCAACAAAATATTCTTTGATATATTTTTCGGCAATTTCAGGAACTGTTGTACCCTCTTCCCTTGCTTTATTGATAAGCTTATCATCAACATCGGTAAAGTTCTGTACAAACTTTACATCATAGCCTCTGTATTCGAGGAACTGTCGTAAACAGTCGAACACGATAAAAGGACGTGCATTTCCCAAGTGGAAATAATTATAAACCGTAGGTCCGCAGGAGTACATCTTTACCTCACCCGGAACGAGGGGTTTAAATTCTTCTTTTGAACGGGTTAATGTATTATACAGTTTCATAAAAATCACCTTTCACTGTCGTTATTTTTTAGTGCCTCAAGCTCTGCCGTGAGCTTATCTATTTTTGCACTCATTCTGCAGAGCTCCTGACTGACGGGGTCGGGAATATGCACCTGGTCAAGATTGTCTACACGCTTATCTCCACGCTTTACAACCCTTGCAGGAACGCCCACGCAAGTGCTGTCAGGCTCCACCTCGCGGAGAAGCACCGCATTTGCAGCAATTTTACAGTTGTCGCCAACGGTAAAAGGACCGAGGATTTTTGCACCGGCACCCACCATAACATTGTTGCCCAATGTAGGGTGACGCTTTCCCGTATCCTTACCTGTACCGCCAAGGGTTACGCCCTGATAAATCGTACAGTCATCACCGATTATAGTTGTTTTACCAATTACAACACCACATCCGTGGTCGATAAGTAGCCCCTTACCGATTGTTGCACCGGGGTGAATTTCAATCTTGGTAAAAAACCTGACAAGCTGACTTATTAGCCTCGGGATAAACCGAAGGTGACACTTGTACAGCATATGTGCAAAACGGTGAAACAACACCGCATGAAATCCTGAGTACAGTAGTGCTACTTCAAATATATTTCTTGCCGCCGGATCGCGTGCAACTATTGACTTTAAATCGTAAAGAGTTCTGCTGTAAATAGAAATCACTCCTATACATTCTCTAACTACCTTATTATACAGTATATAGAGTAAAAAAACAACTATTATTTTATAAATTTTAGCTGTTGTCTAGCGAAAACTCTATCCGTGTTTTTTATTGAGTATTGTGATTTTTCAATATTATTTTCTGTTATTTTCTAAAAGAGCAAAATATTTTACAATTTATTTTAATTTTTGCAATTGATATTGCACGCAGCTTTTTCCTGTGCTAAAATTACCAATTGAAAAATAATAAAAAGGTGATTTTATGCACGACAAACAAATTATTTCAAACTTCTTAAACAAAGAAAAAATAAAGAATAATATTCTTTTCCTGATAGGACCTATAATAACCGCTTTCGGTATCAGCGTATTCTTTACACCCAACAAGGTCGTAAGCGGAGGTGTTTCGGGTCTTTCCACTATCCTTTACCATATTGCAAAAATACCGCCCGGACTTTCCTTTGCGGTAATAAATATCCTTTTTCTTTTGATTTCCTTTAAGGTAATCGGAAAGGAGTTTGTTTTCAAGACAATTATCGGTGCGGCAAATATTTCTCTGTTTGTACAGATTTTTTCCGAGCTTCCGCCTATGACAAATGATATTGTTCTGGCATCGGTATTTGGTTCGCTTCTGTACGGTTTCGGTATCGGTTTGACACTTTTATCGGGTGGCTCTACCGGTGGTACGGATATTTTAGGGAGACTGCTTCAGCACTTCTTTCCCCATTTCAAAATAGGAAAGCTTTTGCTTTTTGTAGATGCCGCTGTTATTTTGACATCACTTATAACTTTCAGACAGATTGATTTGGCTTTGTGGGGTATTGTGGCACTCTTCCTTTCAACATTTTCCGTTGATTGGCTGATACAGAAATTAAATGTATCAAAGCTTGCTTTTGTGGTAACGGAAAAGGGTGTTGAAATATCAAAAAAGCTCGTTTCCACCTCCCCTCGCGGAGTCACGATTATCGATGTTGTGGGGGCGTACACAATGGAGAAAAAGGAAACTCTTATGTGTGCATTAAAGGAGGCTGAAATACCCGAATTTCAACGGAAAATCCTTGAAATTGACCCCGAAGCATTTATCATATTCTCGGAATCACAGCAGATTGTGGGAAATGGATTCCACGTTTACAGATAAGTACATAAAAAGTGGGTGTAAAAAAACTTAGTTTTTTTACACCCACTTTTTGCTGGGGATAGGAAAAAATGATCCAGAACGGACAAACTGAGCTGACAAAGCCTATACTTAGGCTTTGTCAGGTTACCCGAAGGCGTACGTGGGTACGTCGAGAGGCGAAGTTTTTGCGTTCTGGACTTTTTTTCATTCCCTTTTATCACTCTTCGATAATATATGCCCTGCAGGGCGAACCTTCAAACCCTTTCAGGTTAAGGGGGATGGCACTGAGGAAATACTTTCCTTCCGTTACATTCCGGAGTACAATTCCCTCAAGCAAAACTGTTTCTGCACCAAGCAGAATTTGATGCACCCTCATAGGTGCATCCTTCGGCCCGACAGTTTGTCCTTCGTTGCCAAGGAGCTTTATCCCGGCATTTGCAAATACTTCTGCGGCCTCTTCGGTAACGGTCACATCTCCTGCAATCAGTATTCTTTCGCCCGCACCCTGTGCATTTGCCTTTTTAAGTACGAGAGTCGCATCACGTGCTGTCATATCACCGCTGTGCTCTGTGACATAACAATAACCCACAGTACTGTTACAGGAAATTTCGTCAATGCTTTTCCCGCCTTTTATAAAATGAGACGGTGCATCTATATGCGTTCCGTTGTGAGCACACATCGAAAATAGAGAAAGGTTATAATTTTCCCCCAGCTCTATACTTTTAAGTTTCTCTGCTTTCGGAGACGGGTCTCCGGGATAAATATTGCAGGATAAAACTTCCTGTGATATATCAATTATTCTCACAAACGTTTCCTCCTTTTCAATATTATTGGACACTCTTTATATAATCAAGATGCAATCTTTTCTGGCAATTGTGATATATAAGATTAGATCAAAAAACAACCGATGCAGTAAAAACTTCCGCATCGGTTTTGATTAAAACAAATCGCTGTGTGTTCCAGTCCGAGTCAAACCCAATACAAGCAAATCTTTCTCAATTCTGTAAATTAAAAGCCAGTCAGGTTCAATATGACATTCTCTTGATCCTCTATAATCTCCGGAAAGCGGATGATCAAGATATTTTCCCGGAAGCTGATCTCCGTTTGCCAAAATATCAATGACTTCTTTTAACAAGTTCATATTATAACCACGCTTTTGAGCAAGCTTATAATCTTTTTTAAATCGGGTTGACATCTCTATTTGATACTTCATGATTCTAAATCCTCAAAAAGTTCTTTTGTGCTTGAATATCGTTTAGCAGGTATCTTCCCACTCAGCAGATCATCCATTTCCTTAATTGCAGCAACAGTTTCTGCATTAGGAATATCAGTTGCAATTTCAAAAGGTATTCTTCCCTGTCTA
>JAFTUL010000023.1 GCA_017466275.1 Clostridia bacterium
AAAAACTGGATGTCCGCCCTGTGTGGGAGGATGGTGTTAAGGCACATACGGTCAAAAAATTCTGTATTGTAAACCGTTACGATTTGCAGAAGGAATTTCCCGTAATCACCCTCCGCAAGACTAATCTTTCTGCCGCAGTGGATGAGCTTTTGTGGATTTGGCAGAAAAAGAGTAATAATATTAAAGACCTCGGAAGTCACATCTGGGATTCTTGGGCTGATGAAAACGGTACTATCGGCAAGGCATACGGCTATCAGCTTGGTGTTAAGCATCAGTATAAAGAGGGCGAGTTTGATCAGGTTGACAGAGTGCTCTTTGACCTTAAAAACAATCCCCAGAGCCGCAGAATTATGACAAATATCTACAACCATCAGAACCTTAATGAGATGGGATTGTACCCTTGTGCATATTCAATGACCTTTAATGTAAGCGGAGATACTTTAAATGCAATCCTCAATCAGCGTTCACAGGATATGCTCACGGCAAATAACTGGAATGTGTGTCAGTATGCGGTGCTTGTTCATATGATGGCACAGGTATCAGGACTTAAGGTGGGTGAACTTGTTCACGTAATCGCAGATGCCCATATCTATGACAGACATATTCCGCTTGTAGAGGAAATTCTGTCAAAAACGCCTTACGATGCACCCGAATTTATAATGGACAAGTCAATTGACGATTTCTATAAATTCACTGTGGACAGTTTCAAGTTTGAGAATTATCAGTTCCATACATTAGGTAAAAAGATACCAGTAGCTATATAAATTATGGAGAAATTACTATGAAAATGATTGTTTGTGTTGCCGAAAATTTCGGTATCGGAAATAATAATGACCTTCTTTTTTCTCTTCCCCCCGATATGAAATTTTTCCGTGAAACCACCATGGGAAAAGTCATTATTATGGGCAGGGGCACTCTTGATTCATTCCCCAATGGAAAACCTCTCAAAAACAGAACGAACATTGTTCTTACAAGGGATAAGGATTTTTCAAGAGAAGGTACGATTGTTCTTCATTCCAAGGAAGAAATTTTAGATTATGTAAAGCAGTTTGATACGGATGATGTATTTGTTATCGGCGGAGGACAGATTTACGCAATGTTTAAGGATGTGTGTGATGAGGCACTTATTACCAAGGTGAGGAAAAGTGTTCCTGCAGATACATTCTTCTTTGACATTGACAGTGACTCCGAATGGTATCTTTCCAGTGAAAGCGAGCTTATGGAGCACGAAGGGCTTTCTTTCAGCTTTTGCAGTTATAAACGGAAATAATAACCTTTTTGAAAGGCGGTTTGATTATGTTTTGTCCCAAATGCGGAAAAATTAATCCCGATAAAAATGATTTGTGCAGCAACTGCGGTGCAGTGCTTCATGAGGAGAAAGAGGATACTCCCATGAAAAAGAACGGTAATTTAAAGGCCGTTATCACTATTTTGTTAATTGTAGCAGTTATCGCAGCAGCCATAGTTTTGCTAAACGGCTGTGACCCCGGAAATATTATGCAGGATAACGTTACTTTTTAGGCATAACATCATATGGTTTGAAAACATAACTGAGTAGGTGTAACTTTGGAACGACATAAGAAAAGCGGGACTTTCTTTGCTTTTTTAAAAAAATCATTAGACAATCACCCAATATTGTTTTTTGCCGGACTTAGTATTCTCGAAAACCTTTTTGTTGAGAGCTTAAGCAGGCATTCTCTTTTAAAAGGCTTGTATCATATGATAACAAGCCCTGTTGTGTTTTTCTATAATTCCCTGATAATAATGCTGGTTCTGTCCTTTGCCCTGCTTTTCAGAAGACGGATTTTCGGGCTGGTACTGCTTTCCGTTCCGTGGGCAGTTTGCGGTATTGCAAATGCCGCAGTGCTTGCGTTCAGGGTAACTCCCATCGGTGCAATTGATTTTCAGATTATGCGTCTTAGTCTGATGCTGATGTACCTTAACAACTGGCAGAGGGTTTTGCTCTATTTCACGGTGGGCATTTTTCTTCTGTCAATGATTGCCTTGTGGATTGTCGGCCCTAAAATCAGCGGGAAAATGAACTACGGAAAAAAGCTTGCCTCCATTGCAGGCATCGGGGTGGCACTTGCGGTAGTATCGGTTGTGTCGCACAGTATATTTGCCATAGGTACTGATTTTGAGAATATGGCAGGTGCATATGAAAACTACGGCTTTGTCTACTGCTTTTCCACAAGTGTGCTGGATACGGGAATAGATGAGCCGATAGATTATGACGAGGAACAGCTTGACGGAATACTCTCCCTGCTTCCCAAAACAAAAGGTACGGCAGGAAAGGAAAAGCCTGACGTAATACTTATTCAGATGGAATCGTTTTTTGATACAAGGACAATTAAGGGGTTGTCATTTTCCCAAAATCCCGTTCCTGTGCATACATATTTAAAGGAGAACTTCTCTTCGGGCTTTATGGAGGTGCCGTCATTCGGCGGAGGAACAGCCAATACGGAGTTTGAAGTACTGACGGGAATAAACTTAGACAGATTCGGACCCGGTGAATACCCCTACAAAACGGTTTTGCTGAAAGAAACGTGCGAAACAATGGCATATAACCTGAAAGAAAATGGTTACAGCACCCACGCAATTCATAACCACACGGGTGATTTTTACGGCCGTGATAAGGTGTACCCGATGATGGGGTTTGACAGCTTTCAGTCAATCGAGTATATGAATGGCTACGAAACCACGCCCTACGGCTGGTGCAAGGATAAGGCACTTACGAAAGAGATTATGACGGCACTTACCTACGAGGATGAAAAAAATAAGATAAATTCCAACACTCCCCGTTTTGTATGGACTGTTTCGGTGCAGGGACACGGTGCCTATCCGTCAGAGCCTATTGAGGGAGAAACAAATGTCATTAAAATCAAGAGCGACAAGTTTGACGAGAAAGACAAGTGTGCAATAGAGTATTATGTACAGCAGGCTTGGGAAATGGATATGTTTCTCGGAAACCTTATTTCCGAATTGGAAAAGAGGAAAAAGCCCACACTCCTTATAGCATACGGTGACCACTTGCCCTCACTCAATATTACAGACGAGGACCTTACCACAGGAAGCGTATATCTTACCGAGTATGTAACGTGGAATAAC
>JAFTUL010000024.1 GCA_017466275.1 Clostridia bacterium
AACATTCTTGTCCTTGATGAGCCTACGAACCACCTTGATATTATGGCAAAAGAGGAGCTTGCCCGTGCAATCAAGGATTTTAAAGGAACAGTTCTTCTCGTATGCCACGAAAGTGAATTTTATCAGGGCGTAGTCGATGAAATATGGGATGTTTCGGATTGGAGTACGAAAATAGTATGAAAAAGACAAGTATAATTATTATATCCCTGCTTGTTGTAATAGCTGTGGGATTATTATTCCTATCCGAAGAAAAATCACCTGACAATACAGGCTTGTGGGAAAACGCTGTATATACAGAAAATACCACTCTCGGCACAGGTGAAAACACCTTTGCAGTGACAGTTGAGGCAGGGGGACAGTCAGTTGAATTTACAATAAAAACAGATAAAACCGTTGTTGGAGATGCACTTAAGGAACACAATCTTATTGACGGTGAAGAGGGTCCCTACGGTCTTTATGTAAAGGTAGTAAACGGTATAGAGGCAGACTATGACAAGGATCAGAGCTATTGGTCCTTTGAAAAAGACGGCGAAGCAATGCTGACTGGTGTGGACAGTACAGAACTAAAGAATGGAGACCGTTACACTCTTGTGCGTACGAAATAATACAAAACTATTGACATATAATAACTGTAGTGCTATAATTATTTCCAAGAAAATATAAACCGTTGAGACAGAAAAAAGTCAGTCAACAGTTCTAAGAGCGAGCGGATTACGGTGTGAGTTCCGCAGAACTGCCTGAGTAATATGGGCTGTCGAGGGCGGCGTTAAATGCGCTGACGTAGGACTTGCGTTATAAGTCGGGGGTATGATGGTATCTCGCAAATGGAATATATCCACATATTCTATGCTTATTTGCCCTTGATGTGCACCGCATTTCAAGGGTTTTAAATTGCGCATAATTCTTTATTGAAGGAGAATATATATGAATAAGTACAAGGATTTTGAAAACTATCTCAAGGAATACCCTAACGAAGAGGGGTATTTCGGTGAATATGGCGGTTCTTATCAGGCACAGGAGCTTATTGAGGCTTTCAAGGAAGCTGACGATGCTTATGAAGCAATCTGCCACAGTGCACAGTTTATTAATGAGCTTCGCAGAATCCGTAAGGAATTTCAGGGAAGACCCACCCCCGTTTACCATTGTGAACGCCTTTCCAAGATTTTTGGTAACTGCCAGATTTACTTAAAGCGTGAAGACCTTAACCATACAGGGGCCCACAAGCTTAACCATTGTATGGGTGAGGGACTTCTTGCAAAATATATGGGCAAGAAAAAAATTATTGCAGAAACAGGTGCAGGTCAGCACGGTGTTGCAATTGCAACAGCAGCGGCATATTTCGGTATGGAATGTGACGTTTATATGGGTGAGGTTGATATTGCAAAACAGCACCCCAATGTAATAAGAATGAAAATGCTTGGTGCAAATGTTGTTCCCGTGACAAAGGGACTTAAAACTCTTAAAGAGGCTTGTGATGCAGCATTTGAAGCTTATCTTAAGGAATACAAGGATGCCATTTACTGTCTTGGTACAGCGGCAGGTCCCCATCCTTTCCCCAAAATGGTAAGGGCTTTCCAGTCCATTATCGGTATTGAGGCAAGGGAGCAATTCCTTGAAATGACAGGCATTATGCCCGATGCGGTTGCAGCTTGTGTAGGCGGCGGCAGTAACTCGCTCGGTATGTTTACACCATTCCTTGCAGACCCCGTTGAAATCTACGGCGTCGAACCTCTCGGAAGAGGTGCAGGTGTCGGTGACCACGCGGCTACAATGGCATACGGTACAAAGGGTATCATTCACGGTTATTCAAGCTACGTGCTTCAAGACGAAAAGGGTGAACCTCTTCCCGTATACTCTATCTCAAGCGGTCTTGACTATCCCGTCGTAGGTCCCGAGCACGCATTCCTTCGTGATGCAGGACGTGTGCATTACGAAACTGTTTCTGACGAGGAAGCAATGGAAGCATTCTTCCTGCTTTCCAGATACGAGGGTATCATTCCTGCAATCGAAAGTGCGCACGCTGTTGCATACGCAATCCGCTATGCAAAGGAGCACAAGTCAGGCTCAATTCTTGCTTGCCTTTCAGGTCGTGGTGATAAAGACATTGATTATGTATACGAAAACTACGGTTGCGGTGAAAAGTTCAAGCTTGACTATGATGTAAAATAACTGTAAAACCTTAAAACACCGTACATAACTCCTAAGTTATGTACGGTGTTTTTCTTGACAAACATCCGTAAGGGGTATAAAATTAAATGTATGACAAAACAGTTAATGAGGTAGTTAGATGAAAAAATATAAAGTTTCTGGAATGAGCTGTGCAGCGTGCAGCTCAAGAGTGGAAAAGGCGGTAAATTCCCTTAATGGGGTTTCAAGCTGTAATGTTAGTCTTTTGACTAATACACTGGTCGTTGATGGGAATGTAACCGACACAGAAATCATATCAGCAGTTGAAAATGCAGGCTATGAGGCGGAATTGTTTGAAGGTTCATCACAGAGTAAAGAAAGTCAGGAAGAATTAAACTTCAAAAAGATAAAAAATCGTCTTGTTTTTTCAGTGATAATTCTGATTCCCCTGATGTATCTTTCTATGGGAAAAATGCTTAGCTTACCAATCCCTGAATTTTTAAGTAGTAACATTCTCCTTGCAGGAATAATTCAAATGGTGCTTTCGGCAGTTGTAATGTTCATTAACAGAATATTTTTTATAAATGCTTATAAAAGCCTCATACATCGTAATCCAAATATGGATGTTCTTGTTTCTATGGGTTCATTAGCATCTTTTGTATATAGTGTTTATCTGCTTTTTGAAATTACAGAAGCACAGCTTACAGGGAATATGACCGTGGCTCACGAGCTTGCACATTCATTATATTTTGAATCGGCAGCAATGATTTTTACTCTTATCAGCGTTGGCAAGCTCCTTGAAGCACGTTCCAAGGGTAAGACAACAAATGCT
>JAFTUL010000025.1 GCA_017466275.1 Clostridia bacterium
ATTAATAATATTGAAAAAAAACTTGCAAAATCAGGAAAAATATGATATAAATATGATTTGATGTGGGCGTTATGCCTGTAACAATAGGAGGAAACAAGTATGAAGGTATTGAAAGTTGAACAGCGCGAAGACAAGAGAATGTATCTTGAAATCGAGATTGACAGCACACAGTTTGAAGAAGCTATGGAAAGAAGCTACAAGAAGAATGTTAAGCAGATTAACATCCCCGGCTTCAGAAAGGGTAAAGCACCCAGAAAAATTATTGAAAAATACTACACTGAGGCAATTTTCTATGATGATGCAATTAACTTTGCAGTGCCCGGTGCATATGATAAAGCAGTAGAGGAAAGCGGTATTGAGCCTGTTGAAATGCCTGAAATCGACATTGTTAAGCTTGAAAAGGGCGAAAACTTTGTATTCAGTGCACTTGTGACAGTTCGTCCCGAAGTTACTCTCGGCGACTACAAGGGTATAACTGCGGAAAAAGATGTCAATACTGTAACAGATGACGAAGTAGACGCAGAAATCAAGAGAATGCAGGAAAACGCTGCAAGCGTTTCTACTATTACAGAAGGTACTATCGAAATGGGTGACAAGGTTGACCTCAACTTTGATGGCTTTGTTGACGAAGTTCCATTTGAAGGTGGCAAGGGTGAAAACTACGCTCTTGTACTCGGTTCAAACAGCTTTATCCCCGGTTTTGAGGAACAGATTGCAGGTAAGACAATCGGTGAAGATTTCGACGTTAATGTAACATTCCCTGAAGATTACCATGCAGAAGAGCTTAAGGGCAAGGCCGCAATCTTTAAGTGTAAGGTTAACTCTGTTGAGAAGAAGAACCTTCCCGAGCTTGATGATGAATTTGCAAAGGATGTAAGCGAGTTCGATACACTTGACGAGCTTAAGGCTGATGCAAAGGCTAAGCTTCAGGAAAGAAAAGATAACGAAGCACAGCGTAAGTTTGAAGATGCAGTTATCGACATTGCTGTTGACAATGCAACTGTTGATGTTCCCAAGTGCATGGTTGATCAGCAGATTGAAAACCAGATTCAGGATATTTCCTACAGACTTCAGAGTCAGGGTATGCCTCTTGAACAGTACCTTCAGTTTACAGGTATGACAATGGATGCTCTTCGTGAACAGCTTAAGGAAACTGCAGAAAAGGCAGTTAAGAGCCAGCTCGTTCTTGCTGAAATTGCAAAGGCAGAAAACATTGAAGTTTCTGATGAAGATGTAGATGCAGAGTTCCAGAAGATGGCTGATATGTACGGTATGGAAGTAGAAAAGGTTAAGGAACTTATGGGTGCAAACCTTGAAGCTCTTAAGGCTGACCTCAAGACTCAGAAGACTGTTAAGGCTATCGTAGACACTGCAAAGGCAGGTAAGGCAAAGAAGACTGCAGCTAAGAAGCCTGCTGCAAAGAAAGAAGAAGCAGAGGAAAAGAAGCCCGCGGCAAAGAAGACAACAGCTAAGAAAACTACAACTGCAGCAAAGAAGACTACTACAACAAAGAAAACAGCGACAAAAAAAGACGCTGAATAATTCAAAAGATAACAAAAATTTAAAAGAGGAGGATGCAGGATGAGTTTAGTTCCATACGTTATAGAACAGACAGGACAGGGCGAAAGGTCCTATGACATTTTTTCAAGGCTTTTAAAGGACAGAATCATTTTCTTCGGTGACGAGGTTAATGACCAGACAGCAAGTATTATTGTTGCACAGATGCTTTTCCTTGAAAGCGAAGACCCCGATAAAGACATTATGCTTTACATCAACAGCCCCGGCGGAAGCATTACAGCCGGAATGGCAATCTATGATACAATGAATTACATCAAGTGTGATGTTTCAACAATCTGTGTGGGTATGGCAGCAAGCATGGGTGCATTCCTTCTTTCAGCCGGTGCAAAGGGTAAAAGACTTGCGCTTCCCAACAGTGAAATTATGATTCATCAGCCTTTGGGCGGTATGCAGGGTCAGGCAACGGATATAAAGATTCACGCAGACAGAATTATTCGTATGAAGGATAAGCTCAATACTATCCTCAGCGAAAACACAGGCCGACCTTTGGAAGAGATTGTACGTGATACGGAGCGTGACAATTTTATGAGTGCGCAGGAAGCACTTGACTACGGCTTGATTGATAAAATAATTACTGCAAGATAACTAATGAAAGGCTACGATGAAGGTTTCTTCGTAGCCTTTTAAAACTTTGTTCAGAGAGGAATGATATAATTTGCCTAAGAATGAAGAAAAGCAGATAAGATGTTCATTCTGCGGAAAGACTCAGGAGGAAGTAACAAGGCTTATTTCCGGTCCCGGAGTATATATTTGTGATGAATGTATTGAACTGTGTTTTGAACTTCTTGACAGCGAAATGGGGGATTACACTCCCGGTGATGAATTGGGAGAAGAAGTTGCTAACCTCGACAATGTTCCTACCCCTGCGGAAATCAAGGCAGTTCTTGATGATTACGTAATTGGTCAGGAAAAGGCAAAGAGGAGCCTTGCAGTTGCAGTATATAACCATTACAAGCGTATCAATTCCAAAATTGATACAGAGGGTGTAGATTTGCAGAAGAGCAATATCCTTATGATAGGGCCTACGGGCAGCGGAAAAACTCTTCTTGCCCAGACACTTGCAAAGGTGCTTCAGGTGCCTTTTGCAATTGCAGATGCAACAAGCCTTACTGAAGCAGGCTACGTTGGTGAAGATGTTGAAAACATCCTCTTAAAGCTTATTCAGGCGGCAGATTACGACATTAAAAAAGCAGAACGCGGTATAATCTATATAGACGAAATTGACAAGATTACCAAGAAGAGCGAAAATGTATCCATCACCCGTGATGTAAGCGGTGAGGGTGTACAGCAGGCACTTCTTAAAATACTTGAGGGAACAGTTGCTTCCGTGCCTCCGCAGGGCGGCAGAAAGCATCCCCATCAGGAGCTACTGCAGATTGATACCACAAATATTCTCTTTATATGTGGCGGTGCATTTTCAGGACTTGACAAGATAATAGAAAAGCGTGTCGGTAAGCAGGGAGTAGGCTTCGGTGCAGAGGTAAAGAGCAAGCAAAAAAGTAATGTGGGTGAGTCCTTTAAAAAGGTTGAACCACAGGACCTTTTGAAATTTGGTCTTATTCCCGAATTTGTAGGTCGTGTTCCTGTTGTGGTAACGTTAGAACAACTTGACGAAGAAGCACTCAAAATGATTTTGACCGAGCCGAAGAATGCTCTTATAAAGCAGTATAGGAAGCTTTTTGAAATGGACGGGGTAGAGCTTGAAATCAAGGAGGATGCACTTACTTTCATTGCTAAAAAAGCAATTGAGAGGGATACAGGAGCAAGAGGTCTCCGTGCAATTGTAGAGAGTGCTCTTTCTGATGCTATGTATGAAATTCCCTCCGACAAGGATATTAAAAAAGCCGTATTTACAAAAGAAGTTTTTGAAGGTACCGAAGCTCCCGAGCTTGTAAAGAAGAAAAAGAGAGTTCAGGAAGAAACAGAAGAAATTGCTTAATATACGGGCTGTGACGGAAATTGTCACAGCCCATACATATAGGTGATACAAATGACTTATAAAACAACTCAAAAATGCTGTTATTTAGGATACGTAATACAAGCAATATCAATTAACTTTCTGCCGTTACTTTTTGTTATGCTTCAGAATAGATACAATCTCAGTTATACCCTTATTGGGACTCTGGTTGCGGTGAATTTTCTGACACAGCTTTGTGTTGACGTATTCTCGGTGTTCTTTCTTGATAAAATCGGGTATAGAAAATCAGCTGTAATATCACAGCTTTGCTGCATGGCAGGTTTTGTATTAATTACTGTTTTACCGGAAGTTATGCCCCCTTACTTTGGACTGTGCATAGGTGTTATACTCTATTCAATAGGTGCAGGTCTTATTGAGGTGGTTATAAATCCCATTGTGGCAGGACTTCCCGAGGAGTGCGGGGGAAATTTCGTGCTAACACATTCTTTCTATTCATGGGGACAGCTTGCGGTCGTTCTTCTTACTACAATAGCATTAAAATTCTTTGGTGAAGCTTCGTGGAAGTGCATAGCTTTATTCTGGGCGTTAATTCCTCTTATAAATGGACTTTTATTTGTTAAGACACCCATTACACCTCCTGCCTCAAAAGAGGAAAGAAGAAGCGTTTCCGGGCTTTTTAAAAGCAAGACCTTTATTGCAATTCTCATTCTTATGATTTGTGCAGGGGGAAGCGAGCTTGCAATGGCACAATGGGCATCAACCTTTGCACAGAATGCATTGGGAATTGACAAAACACTTGGTGATTTGCTCGGCCCGTGCCTTTTTGCTTTTTTTATGGGAATCGGAAGAGTGATGTACGGTCTTATGGAAAACAAGATTAATTTTAGAAAATTTTCGATTTTCAGTTGTGTTCTGTGTGCATTATGCTATCTGATGACGGCTGTTTCCAAAAATCCTGTGATTTCTCTTGCAGGCTGCTCCCTCTGCGGGTTTGCTATCAGTATCCTTTGGCCCGGAACTGTTGAAATTGCCGCGAGGAAAATCCCCAACGGCGGCGGAGCAATGTACAGTGCAGTAGCTATTTTTGGTGATATAGGATGTTCTGTTGCACCGTTTTTGACAGGAGTTGTGGCAACGGAAATCTCCCTGAGAACAGGGATGTTGATAAATGTAATTTATCCCATAGCATTTATATTAATAATACGAAAGCTCATAAAAAAATAGTTATTGCAACGCAATAACTATTTTTTTATGAAATTAATGTTTTCTATTCCTGAAAAACCGGAAGAAATTTTAATCAGCTTTTCTTTTACCCTTTCAAATTCATTTCCCGAAAGGGGAGTGGGCTGGTAATTGTTTCTGCCTTTTTCGGAAGAAATGGAGCAGGGGATAACGGAAACATTCTCTTTCGGGATAAGGGTATTGCCCTCGAAAAGAAATGTTTGTCTGAAAATCATTGTATCCTTGTCTGCAGGGTTTTTATTCCCGCCGAAGCAGAAATTACCCAGGCTGTAAACTATGTATTTTCCTTTGTATTTTTCAATTCCCTGAAGCACGTGCGGATGATGTCCAAGTACAAGGTCAACTCCGTTATCGATTGCACTGTGGGCGAGGTTAATCTGGTATTCCTCGGGAATAAGAGAACGCTCTACACCCCAATGAAAGCTTGCAATAATAAGGTCAGGATTTTCTTTTTTTACTTTTTCAAGCGTTTTTAAAAAGTTTGCAGTATGTTCGGGGTTTTGGTTGTTTGTCCCTAAAAGCCCTATTTTTATCCCGTCAATTTCGGTAATTGCATAATTTTTGCCCTCAAACCAGACAACACCGTTTTCGGTCATAATATCCTTTGTATCGGAGAGTGCAATTTCACCGTAATCCCTTGTATGATTGTTTGCAAGATTTACCGCCTCAACAGAAGAAGATGTAATAACTTTTACATAATCGGGATGTCCGCGGAAAGCAAATTCCTTATCGGCACGTGTTCCGTTGAGAGAAAGTGTCCCCTCAAAATTAACAATTGTTAAATCATCCTGCTCAAATATTCCTGCAACGTTTTTTAGAAAATGTGAGTAGTTAGAGGAAACTGCATTTACTTCGTTTTCAAAGCTTCCGCTGCCAAGTGAATTTATGTCTGTACCCAACGTACAGTCACCTGCCGCGCTAATCGTAATGGCCGTATAATCACTCTTCAAATCCTCTGCACTGTATACGGTTTCAAGCTCTCTTTTTTGAATTATGTAATTTGTACCCTGCCACATTAAAATAGAAAGCAAAAACAGGGAGCATAAGAATATAGCAAATTTTTTCATAGCTTGTATCCTTTTTAGTTATTATATATACAATATATGTTTTAATTATATCCTATATGAAAAAAATTGTCAAATGCATAGTAAAACGGACACATCAAGCTGATGTGTCCGTTTTCACACTCAATAAAATCTAATTACTTGCTAGCTTCTTCGATAGCAACTGCACAAGCAACACTCATACCAACCATGGGGTTGTTACCTGCACCGATAAGTCCCATCATTTCAACGTGAGCGGGAACGGAGGAGGAACCTGCAAACTGTGCATCAGAATGCATTCTGCCCATAGTATCTGTCATACCGTAGGAAGCAGGACCTGCTGCCATATTATCGGGATGAAGTGTACGGCCTGTACCACCGCCGGATGCAACGGAGAAGTACTTCTTGCCGATTTCGATACATTCTTTCGTATATGTACCGGCAACGGGATGCTGGAAACGTGTGGGATTGGTGGAGTTACCTGTGATGGAAACGTCAACCTTTTCCTGATGCATAATTGCAACACCCTCACGAACATCGTCTGCACCGTAGCAACGAACCTTAGCTCTGGGGCCGTTTGAATAAGCCTTTTCGCTAACGATTTCAAGCTTACCTGTCATATAATCAAACTTTGTTTCAACAAATGTGAAACCGTTGATTCTGGAAATAATCTGTGCAGCATCTTTTCCAAGACCGTTAAGGATAACCTGAAGAGGTTCTTTTCTTACCTTGTTTGCACTGTTTGCGATACCGATAGCACCTTCAGCAGCTGCAAAGGATTCGTGACCTGCAAGGAATGCAAAGCACTTTGTTTCTTCTCTAAGGAGCATTGCTGCAAGATTACCGTGGCCAAGACCAACCTTACGGTCGTCTGCAACGGAGCCGGGAATACAGAATGCCTGAAGACCCTCGCCGATAGCTTCAGCAGCGTCTGCAGCCTTTGTGCAACCCTTCTTGATAGCAATAGCTGTACCTGTGATATATGCCCAGCAAGCGTTTTCAAAGCAGATGGGCTGGATGCTCTTGATAAGGTTGTATACATCGATACCCTTGTCGTCGCAAATCTTCTTTGCTTCATCGAGGGAGGCAATGCCGTACTTATTAAGAGCTGCGTTTACCTGATTAATTCTTCTTTCGTAGCTTTCAAATAATGCCATTATAATTTCCCCCTCTCTTATTCTTCACGCGGGTCGATAACTTTGACCGCGTCGTCAAATCTGCCGTACTGACCAGTAGCTTTCTGGAGAGCTTCGTTAGCGTCAGCACCCTTACGGATAGCTTCCATCATTTTGCCGAGGTGTACGAACTTGTAACCGATAACCTGATTGTCAGCGTCAAGAGCCATCTTTGTGATGTAACCTTCAGCAAGCTCGAGGTATCTGGGTCCCTTAGCCTTTGTGCTGAAGAGAGTACCAACCTGGCTACGAAGTCCCTTGCCGAGGTCTTCAAGACCTGCACCAACAGGAAGACCGCCTTCGGAGAAAGCTGTCTGTGTTCTTCCGTAAACAATCTGGAGGAAAAGCTCTCTCATAGCTGTGTTGATAGCATCACAAACAAGGTCTGTGTTAAGTGCTTCAAGAAGAGTCTTTCCGGGGAGAATTTCAGATGCCATAGCAGCTGAATGTGTCATACCGGAGCAACCGAGAGTTTCTACAAGAGCCTCTTCAATAATGCCGTTCTTTACGTTAAGAGTAAGCTTGCAGGCACCCTGCTGGGGAGCACACCAGCCTACACCGTGTGTAAGACCGTTAATGTCTGTAATCTGAGTAGAATGTGTCCATGTACCTTCCTGAGGGATGGGTGCACACTTGTGACCAACGCCCTTAGCAACAACGCACATGTTTTCAACTTCATGTGAATAGTTCATAATCTTATCTCCTTTCAAAATTTAACCTATACTATTCTATCATTATTTTAATATCGAATCAAGAGAAAAATTACTTTTTTAGCCATTTTTATACAAAAAAACCGCCAATCGGCGGTTTTTTGATGTTATCTCATTTCAATAGCCTTTGCAATAAGCTCAACTGTTCCGTCTATACCGAGGATGCTGCTGTCGATACAGAGATTGTATGTGGAAGCTTTACCCCAAGTGCGGTCAGTATAGTATGTATAGTATTTAGCACGCTTTTTATCAATCTTTGCAATATGGCTTTCAATTTCGCTGTCTTTCTTTCCTTCAAGGAGAGGACGTTTTCTCTCAATCTTATCTTTCATAGGTGCTGTAATAAATACTTTGAAAACATCAGGATTTTCGTCAAGTATAAAATCTGCACATCTGCCAACAATAATACAGCTCTCCTTTGCAGCTATGTCGCGGATAACATCGGCCTGAGCAATGTAAATTCTGTCAGACATAGGCATCTGATAAATGTCAAAAATATTGGAAGAGGAAAAAGCAGGGAAGGAATGCTGTTCATCATATCTTTCAACAATACTTTCCTCAAGGTTTGTCTTTTCTGCCGTATGTACAATAAGCTTTTTATCATAGAAAGGAATACCTAATTTCTCGGAAAGCTTAAGTCCGATTTCACGTCCGCCACTGCCGAATTCTCTGCCGATTGTCACAATAACTTTTTTCATAATTTAGCCTCCCTTTAGATGAAACGATTTCTTTTTTTATATTTCTAGTTCAATTTTATTTTAGCATAAATCATTCAAAAAAACAAGTATTTTTAATTTTGTTTAGATTTTGAAAACTTTTTATTGAAATGTAGCACAATTTGTGGTATTATATTAGTCGGAATTTTGGAATATTCACTTTTGTGAGTGTTGAAATGTGCACTATCGGCCCGCGATAGAGGATGCACATATATATTTTGTGGGCAGAAAGGCTATGACCGCAGTATGGCAAACACAGAAAGAAAAGTAGGTACAGTATCAAGAGGTATTCGTTGTCCTATTATCCGTGAGGGAGATGACCTTGCCGCAATTGTAACAGAAAGCGTTCTTGACGCAGCAAAGAGCGAGGGCTTTGAGCTTCGCGACCGTGACGTTATTTCCATTACAGAATCCATTGTAGCTCGCGCACAGGGCAATTACTGTTCTGTTGACGATATTGCAGCAGATGTTAAGAAAAAGCTTGGCGGTGAAACCGTTGGCGTTATTTTCCCCATTCTTTCCAGAAACCGTTTTGCAATCTGTCTTAAGGGTATTGCAAAGGGTGCTAAGAAAGTTGTTCTTATGCTCAGCTATCCCTCTGACGAGGTTGGAAATGAACTTGTAAGCCTTGATAAAATCGACGCTGCAGGAGTTAATCCTTATTCTGATGTATTAAGCCTTGAGCAGTACAGAGAGTACTTCGGTGAAAACGTACACGAATTTACAGGTGTTGACTATGTTGAATACTACGGCAATCTCATAAAAGAATGCGGTGCAGATGTTGAAATCGTTTTTGCAAATCAGGCAAAGACAATTCTTAACTACACCGATTGTGTAATCAACTGTGACATCCATACCCGTGCAAGAACAAAGAGAATTCTTAAAGCTGCGGGGGCAAAGGTTGTTTGCGGTCTTGACGAGATTATGAATTCTCCCGTTAACGGCAGCGGATGTAACGAAAAATACGGACTTTTAGGTTCAAATAAATCCACAGAAGACAAGATTAAGCTTTTCCCCAGAGAGTGCAAGGAACTTGTTCTTGACATCCAGTCCCGTGTGATGAAAGAAACAGGTAAGCACGTTGAAGTAATGGTTTACGGTGACGGTGCATTTAAGGACCCACAGGGTAAAATCTGGGAGCTTGCTGACCCGGTTGTATCTCCTGCATTTACAGACGGTCTTGTAGGCACACCCAACGAGCTGAAGCTTAAATATCTTGCAGATAATGACTTTGCAAATCTTTCAGGTGAAGAGCTTAAGAAAGCAATTTCTGAAAGTATTAAGAACAAAGGGGACAACCTTGTAGGTAATATGGCTTCTCAGGGAACAACTCCCAGACAGCTTACAGACCTTATCGGTTCACTTTGTGACCTTACAAGCGGTAGCGGTGACAAGGGTACACCAGTGGTGCTTGTTCAGGGTTACTTCGATAACTATACAAACTGATTGCTAAAATTAAATATGGGTGTGGCAAAATGAAATTATTTTGCCACACCCATTTTGTTTGACAAAATGGTGATAATGTATTAGAATATATAACAAGGAGTGATACTTTTGCAGTATTTAGTTACATTTTTAGAAGGAATAATTTCTTTCATTTCACCTTGTATGTTGCCAATGTTACCTATATATATATCCTACTTTGCAGGTTCAGCGGAGGAGAAGCGTAATCCGCTTCCACGTGCAATCAGCTTCGTGCTTGGGTTTACTGCTGTGTTTTCTCTGCTTGGACTTTTTGCAGGGACATTGGGTTCTTTTGTTTCCCAGTACAGGTCTTGGGTTAA
>JAFTUL010000026.1 GCA_017466275.1 Clostridia bacterium
CCGGAATAGCTCTTGATAATGCTGGAGATATCCTACGCCATCCAGAATATCTCCCAGAATGTCTTGCATCAGCTCCTGGTTGCCTACACCGGCAAATTGGACAGTGACCAAGCCCCAGCCAGCCTCCAGCAAAGGCGTGGCTTGGGACGCGGCGAAGGTGCCGGTGGGTGTATCCCCCACCGGGTCGTTCCACCAACCACCGCCGACAATCAACAGAACAAAGGGGGCATTCTCCCACCGCTTTTTGGTGGGTTGTTTGACGCACAGCGCCAGCTCCATACCGTGGCTGTGTTTGAAGATGTGCCGTCCCTCCGGTGTAGCGGGGACGGGAATAGTGGCGAAGGGGTTCATAGCAGTTCCTCCTTGTTAAAGCATCGTATAGTACATCTGCATAAGCTGTTTGGTTATACAAACCGTAGGGTTAAAATCTCATAGGGCTTGAAACGGAGCTGTACCGTGCTGTCCCGGACAGGCAATTCCTGCTCCGGCTCTTCCAGCAGATTCGTTTGGGTGCAGACGGTCAAATCTTTTACCGAAAGGGTAGTATCGGTGTGACGGCCACTAGCCTCGAATAACCGCAAAACGTAGCCGTTTCCGTCCTCTGCCTGCTTCACTGTTTCTGCAATTACGGTATCTGATGAAATGGTAAGCAATGAAAATTCATCATTCAGACTTCCCGAGCTTTCGCATACATCCAACGCACTGAGAGGCTGGTTGAATTTATACGCTTCTTTCACCACATCGCCGCCTCTTACGTTTCCTTCGTGTGCAAATAATGAATAAGAAATAGTGTGCTTACCTATATCTGCTTCGGGGTTAGGATATTTGGGCGAGGTTAAAAGTGTCATTTTAAGTTCGTTTTCCACGCAGCTAAATCCGTACTTGGAATTATTTATAATGCTGACACCGTAATTATCTTCGGACATATCCGCCCATTTATGACCGCAAACCTCGAACTTCGCCTTTTCCCAGGAAGTGTTACTGTGTGTGGGACGGGTGATACTTCCGAACTGAATGTCAAATGTAGCCTCATCAGTGTGAATCTTTAGCGGAAATGCCGCCTTGATAAGAGTTTTTTCCTCGTTCCAGTCAATATCCAAAACAAAATCAATTCTATCGGAATTGTTATACAGTCTTGTTGTCTGTGTAAGTGTTGACTTGGAAAATTTGCGGTTTACTTTAATTTGTGCAAAATTTGTTCCCTTTTCTACTGCTATATCTTCCTTTGTTGTAAGGGGCAAGCATTTATCTTTGTAATACTCGCTGATTTCCCAAGCATCATAACAATAGGGGATATTTTCGTACACTTCAATAATGTTTAAAAAGCGATTTTCCTTAACTGTTTCTCTTAGGTTTTTCTTATCAAATATTGAAACAATATTACCGTCTTCGTTAAAAGTGATTTTGTAGCGAAGATTTTCGAGAGAGGTTTTATCCGCAGAAACAGAAAGCGCTTCTTCTTTTTTATCGATTACCTTCCACCCCATAGCAGGAATATTTTCTGCGAGAATATATTTACCGTTATACGAAACATAATCCGTTACCGGGAAAGAGTTTGCATTATATACTAAAATTCCGCTTTCTGCTTTTACATTAGCAGCAATTTCCGAAAGTGCATTATTGCAAATATCTTTTCCTGAATTGTAGGTTTCTTCATAAATTCTGAAAGCATCGTTATAAACTTCCTTGATTGAAGAGCCGGGAAGAATGTCGTGGAACTGATTGAGAAGGATATTCTTCCACCCTTTTTCCAACTGCTTAGCAGGGTAGTTTCCTCCAAGAAGCATTTTTTTCACAACTGCAAGCTGTTCTGCCTTCTGATAAAGAAACTCGCAAAAGCGGTTGTACTTCTTTATTTCAGACATTGATGTAAAAGTACCTCTGTGAAGTTCAAGATACAATTCTCCAAACCACTTAGGAACTTCACCCAGTTTTTTGGAGGCTTCCTCAAAATTCTTATGTATTCTCTCTGCATAGGCTTTAATTCCCGTTTTCTTGGTTTTTGGGAAACCCGCAATGCCCCTCTCGGTACGTTCTAAAATTTCAAGCATTTTTTCGTTGGCGCTACCGCCGCCGTCACCGTAACCAAACGGAACAACAATCTCATCTGAATATGGTTTGTCCTGAAATCTTTGCCAAGCTCCTAACACATATGAGGGAGTTGTATATCCGTTATAACGGGTATGCTTGTCATCTTCAAAGGGCATAGCAGCATCACGTGCAGTAATAAAGTTTGTAAGAATCTCACTGCCATCAATTCCCCTCCACATAAAGATATCATGGGGATACTTATTAGTTTCACTCCAGCTGAGCTTTGAAGTTATAAATGTATCAATATTGCATTTTTTAAGTATCTGCGGAAGTGCTGCAGAAAAACCGAAGGCATCCGGAAGCCACAGAATTGAGTTTTCTTCCCCAAACTCTTCTTTGAAAAATTTCTTTCCGTAAAAAATCTGCCTTATAAGGCTTTCTCCGCCGGAAAGGTTACAGTCTGCCTCTACCCACATACTGCCTTCCGTTTCCCAGTTTCCTTTTTTTACTTGTTCACTGATCTTTTCATATATATCTGGAAGATTTTCCTTGACATAGTTATATAGAACGGGCTGAGATAGAAAAAACTTATAATCTGGATATTTTTCCATAAGCTTAAGCACTGTAGCACAGCTTCTCTGTACTTTCTCAGAAGTCTGTGCAAGTGTCCATAGCCACGCCACATCAATGTGAGTATGTCCCGTAAAGCTTACTGTTGCAAGCTCATTTACGCCTTTTTGTGTCCAGATATTTTCATCAAAAAATGCCGTTGCTTTTTTTACACTATCGTAAAAAGAACAGCCATTGCCGTTTATGTCAATAAGGGTAAGCGCCTGCTTTACATTTGCACAAAGCTGACTGTACTGTTGGGAATGTTCTCCCAGTGATGTAAGAGCACTTTTCACCGTTACAAGGTCGTAGTAAAGTTTTTGAGTATCAAGGTCAATTTCTTTGTAAAAAAGACTTACCCTAAACCCGTCGTCAATCATTCCCTTGTAGGCATATATAAGAACATCATTATGTCCCGTGCGAAGATATATTTC
>JAFTUL010000027.1 GCA_017466275.1 Clostridia bacterium
CATAGCCATGGGGTCACGACGAACAACACCAACTGCACCTGTTGCTGCAGCAGTTGTTTCAGATGCCATTGTAGCACCTACGAATACACCGTGATTCCAGTCGCGAGCCTGATATACGAGGGGAGCTGTCTTTGCACGACGGCCACCGAATACGATAGCACTAATCGGAACACCCTGAGGATTCTCAAATTCCTTGGAGATGCAGGGGCAGTTTACTGCAGGAGCAGTAAATCTGGAGTTGGGGTTAGCAAGGTTGCCTTCATAGGTCTTGCCGTTAACCTGCTTTCCTGTCCATTCTGTGCAGTTTTCGGGAGGATTCTTGTCAAGACCTTCCCACCAAACTGTCATATCATCGTTATTGATAGCAACGTTTGTGAAGATTGTGTTCTTCTTTGTTGCAGCAAGTGCGTTGAAGTTTGTCTTTTCGCTTGTTCCGGGAGCAACGCCGAAGAAACCTGCTTCGGGGTTGATAGCGTAAAGTCTGCCATCCTCACCAATTCTGAGCCAAGCAATATCGTCACCGATTGTCCAAACCTTGTAGCCCTTTTCCTTGAGATATTCCGGAGGAATAAGCATTGCGAGGTTTGTCTTACCGCAAGCAGAGGGGAATGCAGCACAGATGTACTTAACTTCACCCTGAGGATTTTCAAGACCGAGGATAAGCATATGCTCAGCCATCCAGCCTTCCTTCATACCCTGATAGGAAGCAATTCTGAGTGCGAAGCACTTCTTACCGAGAAGTACGTTACCACCGTATGCGGAGTTAACGGACATAATTGTGTTGTCCTGAGGGAAGTGTACAATATATCTTTCGTCGGGGTTTACATCCTTCTTAGCGTGAAGGCACTTAACGAAATCACCGTCAGAACCAAGAGCCTTAAGAACATCACTGCCAACTCTTGTCATAATATCCATATTAAGTACAACGTAGATGCTGTCTGTAAGTTCTACACCAATCTTGGAGAAAGGTGAGCCAACAGGACCCATGGAGTAAGGAATAACATACATTGTTCTGCCTTCCATAGAGCCGTCATAAAGAGCGTTGAGCTTTGCATACATTTCCTTGGGAGCCATCCAGTTGTTGATAGGACCTGCTTCCTCTTCTGTTTCTGTACAGATGAAAGTTCTGTCCTCTACACGAGCTACGTCGTTAACAGCTGTTCTGTGATAGTAACAGCCGGGGAGCTTCTCCTGATTAAGCTTAATCATTTCACCTGTAGCTACCGCTTCTGCACGGAGCGCTTCAAGCTGCTCTTCGCTGCCGTCAATCCAAACTACGTTCTGAGGACGGCAAAGTGCTTTCATGTCTTCAAGCCAGTTAAGTACCTTTTTGTTATCTGTCATTTTATTATCTCCTTTCAAAAATCCAATTTTTCCTATTTAACATTATACAGCCTAATTCGATATTTGTCTACTGTTTTTTTAATATTTTTTACAAAATAATACGACAACCTGATAAATTTATCAGGTTGTCGTTAGAAAATAGTCACTCAGTTCACAAAACTGTTGTATTGAAAGTGCCTCTCCCCTTACCGTGGGTGAAAGGCCAATTGACTCAACCGCCTTTGAAACATCTTCCTTTGAGCCAAAAGCACCGCTTGACGAAAGGGCGTTTACAAGGGTTTTTCTTCTCTGCGAAAATGCCGCCTTGATAAGTTTGAAGAAAAGCTTTTCATCCTTGGGTGTAACCGAAGGTGTGTCAAGAATCTCCATACTTACAACGGCACTGTCAACCTTGGGTGCAGGAATAAATGCGGTTGAGGGAACATTTTTTATTATTTCGGGTTTTGAAAAATACTGCGTTGTTACGGTGATTGCACCGTAATCCTTGCTGCCGGGGTTTGCACAAAGCCTCTCGGCAACCTCTTTCTGAATCATAACAACTATCTTTTTGAAAGGAAGTCTGCTCTCCAGAAGATTCATTATAATCGGTGTTGTTATATAATAAGGAAGATTTGCCGCAACACTTACATCCATTCCCGAAAACTCGGTTTCCATAAGCTCTTTCAGGTTTACTTTAAGGCAGTCCTCCCATATAAATGAAATATTGGAAAAGCCTGCAAGGGTTTCCTCAAGAACTTTCTCAAGTCTTTTATCAAGCTCAATGGAAATGACCTTTTCGGTGGTTTGGGCAAGTGCCGCGGTAAGGACACCGAAGCCAGGGCCGATTTCTATTACACCCTGACTGTTTTCGCTGACTGCATCTGCCATAGCCATTGGTACGGATTCGTCAGTGATAAAGTTCTGTCCCATACTTTTTGAGAAAGTGAATCCGTATTTTGAGCAAAGATATTTAATTATTTTGGGGTCGGTGAGGTTATACATTACTCATCCTCCAGTAATTTTGAAAAACTTTCTATATACATATCGCAGGTTTCTTTAAGCGCAGATGTGTACTGACGGCTTCTTTCGTCATAGACTCCGCAGACAAGCATCCCTGCCTTTTTTGCGGTTTGTGCCGCTGTAATCACATCCTCAAACACAAGGCACTTTTCGGGTGATACCCCTGCCTTTTGTGCCGCAAGGAGATACACCTTGACGGAGTTTTTCCCCTCGCCTGCCTCACAGGTGTTGGCAAAACCGTCGAAAAGGTCATATATTCCGTTGTTTTTAAGCGCAGGCTTAAAGAAGTATTCAGGGGAGCTTGTGCAAAGCACAATTTTCTTCCCATTGGTTTTTAGATATTCAATAAACTCTTTTACAAAAGGCTTCATCAGTACATTATGGGAATATTCGTGGATTGCCATATCCGTCCATTCCTGCATAAGTTCCTCGGGAGTGTCAACCAGACCAAAACGATTTTTCGTGTAGTTGGCAATCTCCGAAAAGCTCATTGCGGCAATATTATGAACGTAGTCCTCAGGGACTTTTATCCCGCGTTTGTTTTCGAGGAATTCGTAATCTATCCTCTCCCATATTCCCAATGAATCCATTATGGTACCGTCCATATCAAAAATGGCAGCATCAAAAGTGTTTAATATCATAGAATCAAATCCTCACTTCGAGTAACGCTGAAGAAGATTGTTTTTAACCTCCCACAGTTTCGGTGACAAATCCACATAATAAGTATGCGGATTTTCAAAACGCTTAACCTCGTCCCAGATTGTTTCCACCTGCTCGGCACAGTATTTACGGATTTCCGAAAGGGTGGGAAGGTTTGCAACCTTTTCCCCGTTTTCAAAAATTTTCACAAGGAGCT
Source organism: Clostridia bacterium (assembly GCA_017466275.1). Classification (GTDB taxonomy): domain Bacteria; phylum Bacillota; class Clostridia; order UMGS1883; family UMGS1883; genus UMGS1883. The sequence continues at coordinate 3,200 of JAFTUL010000027.1, forward strand.
TTCTCGCGGTAAAGTTTGTAACCGTCTTTCGCTTCCATGTGTGGACAGGGTCAAAGATTTCGTAAGGCTGGCTGTCGTCTATCTCCTCGTTGTATAGGGTCATAACATCGGCAATTGCTTTGCCTGTTTCATTATCATAAAGTCTGTAAACCTGTTTGAAATCGGGGGTAGTGATTTTTGCAGGGTTTTCGCTGATTTTTATTTTTGGAACAACCTCTCCGTTTTCCTCAACGCCTACAAGCTTGTACACACCGCCGAATACAGGCCAGCTTCTTGCTGTAATAAGCCTTTCACCAACGCCGAATGAGTTAATCTGTGCACCGTGGGAAAGCGTGTCGCGGATAATGTATTCGTCAAGGGAGTTGGATACCACTATACCGCAATCTTCAAAGCCCTCTTTATCCAGCTCTTTTCTGATTTTTTTGGTAAGATAGGTGATGTCACCGCTGTCAATGCGCACTCCCTTGGGTCTGTGTCCCGTGGGGAGAATCACTTCCTTGAACACCTTTATGGCGTTGGGAAGTCCGCTTTTAAGAACATTATATGTGTCAATAAGTAGTGTACAGCTGTCGGGATAAACTTCGGCATATGCCTTGAATGCATCGTATTCCGTAGGGAACATTTGCACCCAGCTGTGTGCCATTGTACCGATTGCAGGTATGCCGTAAAGCTCGTCGCTGAGAGTATTTGCAGTGCCTATACAGCCTGCAATATACGCCGCCCTCGCACCTAAAATGGCACTACTTGCACCGTGAGCACGTCGTGAGCCGAATTCCATAACTGCCCTGCCCTCTGCGGCACGGACAATTCTGTTCGTCTTGGTAGCAATAAGGGTCTGATGATTCACCAGAAGAAGAAGCATAGTTTCAACGAGCTGTGCCTGAATTGCAGGGCCCTTTACAATTACCAGTGGCTCATTGGGAAATACTGGTGTACCCTCAGGCATTGCCCATACGTCGCAGGAAAATTTGAAATTCGCAAGATAGCGGAGAAACTGTTCGTCAAAAAGGTTTCTTGAGCGAAGATATTCTATATCCCCCTCATCAAACTTCAGGTTGGAGAGATACTCCACAACCTGCTCCGTACCTGCCATAATGGCAAAACCGCCGTCGTCTGGAACGCTGCGGAAATAAAGGTCAAAATAGCACACCTTCTCCCCTGTTCCGTTCTTGAAATAGCCGTTTGCCATAGTAAATTCGTAAAAATCTGCAAGCATAGAGTAATTCTGTTCTTTCAACATAGTAACCATCTCCTGTTTTTTAAAACAGAGTTATTGACAAAGTCAATAACTCTGTTATCTAACTAATCAGCCGTTCTCAATAGCATCTTCAAGCCAGAATTCCGCAATATCAATTGCCTCGAAAAGGCTTTCACGTGTTGCTTTCTTGATAACCATTTCCTTGCCAACACCCTTGTTTGTGCAAAGGTCGATTGTTACGCTGTCAGCAACTTCAAGGTCGCCAACCTTTTTCTTGGACTTGATTGTAAAAATGATAATATATTTTTCGCTGAGGTCACCGTAATAAATTGTATCTCCACGGCGTACCATGGGCTTACCCTTGTAGGTAAAAAGCTTCTGTTCTGCTGCCATTTTACTCTCTCCTTTATATAAACAAATAGTTTGCATAATTATTTAGTTTATTCTACCACAAAAGTTTAAAATAGTAAAGTATTTTTTGATATGTTTCTTCTGCATATATTTTTACCCAAAAAACTATTGATAATTTCTCTCCTTTGTGATATACTTATAAAGCTGTACCGGCCGGGGAGGTAGCGGTGCCCTGTATCCGCAATCCGCTATAGCGGAGGTTATGTCCCCGATTGAGGCGTTTTTTCAGTACGGCTGGAGCATTTAAGTGGTGTTGACGGTTGGGTCTTGCGCAATATCGGCCCGTGAACCTTGTCAGGCGGGGAACCGAGCAGCAATAAGCGGTCTCCGGTATGTGCCGCGAGGGTGCCTGACCCGAGCTAACTGAATGATTTCCGCGTAATGAATAACGTCGATTTCGGGGCGTACAGTCTTATACACAAATCAAAATCATAAATTGGGATAAAACAACTTTGTTTTTATCCCTTTATTTAGATATAAAAGGAGGTATTTGCATGGAGCATCAGACTCTTTACAGAAAGTGGCGTCCGAAAACTTTTGATGATGTTGTCGGTCAGCAGCACGTGACACAGACCATTAAAAATGAAATAAAGAACAATGTGTGCGGACATGCGTTCCTTTTCTGCGGAACACGCGGCACGGGTAAAACCTCCACAGCAAGAATCCTCAGTAAGGCCGTTAACTGTGAAAACCCCATTGACGGAAATCCCTGCAACAAATGTGCTACCTGTCAGGGAATTGAAAACGGCAGTATAATGGATATTATTGAAATTGACGCTGCAAGCAACAGCGGTGTTGACAATATCCGTTCACTTCGTGAGGAAGCGGCATATACAGCCGCTGTTACAAAATACAAAGTGTACATTATCGACGAAGTACACGCACTCAGTAAGGATGCGTTCAATGCACTTCTGAAGCTTTTGGAAGAGCCTCCTGCACACGTTAAATTTGTTCTTGCCACGACCGAGGCAAACAAGGTGTTGGGAACAATTTCTTCCCGTTGCCAATGCTTCGACTTTAAGAGAATTACGCCTGAGGATATTTACGGCAGACTTGAATACATCTGCAATGCTGAGGGCATTATGGCAGAGGACAAGGCTCTCCGCATGATTGCCCAGCACGCTGACGGCTCTCTCCGTGACGCATTAAGTGCACTTGAACCGTGTATTGCTGCCGGCAGAGAGATTGACACAGAATTTGTGGCAGACTTTCTGGGCAGGGCTGAAAACCATTCGGTGCTTGAGCTGTGTGACTCGATTGGCAGAAATGATGCGTCAGGGGTAATAAGCTGCATTGATGACGTTTGTTCGAGAGGAAAGAACCTCTCCCCATTTATAGAAACACTTATCCGTGCAATGCGTGATATGCTCATTATTTCCGTTTCGGGACAATGCAAGAGTGATTTTGACGAAACTGAATATGAATCCCTCAAAGAAAGCAGTTCAAACTATTCTACTGAAAAGTTACTGTTTGCGATAAAGTCCCTTTCGGAAGCTGTTTCCACAGCAAGGTTTATGACAAACCCCAGAGTTGTTTTTGAGGCGGCTCTTATTAAGCTGTGTACAAAGAGCAACGACGGAAGCTATGATGCACTTCTCAGCAGAATTGCGGAGCTTGAAAAAAAGATTGAAAGCGGAAATATTTCCGTATCACCTGCAAAGGCAAAGCCCGTTCGGGAAGAGAAATCAGCTAAAAAAATTGAAGAGCCTGCTCCCGAACCGATTCCTGACCTCCCCCCAAGCGAATTTTTAAGCAAGATTAAAGGTGCGTGGCCTGAAATTATGACAGATCTGTCCCAGAGTATACTTCTCTACACTACGCTTATAAATGTCGAGCTTCGGGAAGAAAACGGCAAGCTCGCACTCACATTCCCCGACGACGGAGGAAGAGCAATGCAGGATATGGTGGCGGAGGGTATTGACCTCATAAACGGAGCAATCAAATCCCATACGGGACTTGACGTGCACACGGTAACAAGGTTACAGAGTGATTTTTCAACACTCAAAGCAAAAAAACGAGAACACGACCCTATGGAAGATATAATGAATTTACCAATAACCAACATAGATTAAGAAAGGATGTTTTAAATATGGCAAGAGGCGGCGGATTCCCCCGTAATATGGGTATGGGCGGTATGGGCAATATGAATAATATGATTAAACAGGCCCAGAAAATGCAGGAAGAAATGTTAAAGGCACAGGAACAGCTTAATGAACAGGAGTTTGAAGCAAGCGTTGGCGGTGGTGCTGTATCCGTAAAGGCAAACGGAAGAAAAGAGCTTGTTGAACTTACCATTTCTCCCGATGCAGTTGACCCTGATGATGTTGAAATGCTTCAGGATATGATAGTGTCTGCGGTTAATGAGGTTCTCAGAAAGGCTGATGAAGCTCAGGCAAACAATCTTAAGGGACTTACTGGCGGTTTGAATATCCCCGGACTTTTTTAAAAGCGAGTTGAATTAAATGTATCCCGTATCATTACAGGAGCTTATAGACGAATTTAATAAACTTCCCGGCATTGGTCACAAAAGTGCAGTAAGGCTTGCGTTCCACGTGATGAATATGCCTGAGGAAAAAGTGCAGAAATTTATTAACGCTGTAAACAGAGCAAAAACAAGCGTGCATCTTTGCAGTAAGTGTCAGAATCTTACGGACAAGGATGTATGTGACATTTGTTCATCCGACAAGCGTGACACACATATCATTTGTGTTATGGAAAGTCCCAAGGATGTAACTGCTCTTGAAAAAACCAAGGAATACAACGGACTTTACCACGTTCTTCACGGGGCAATCTCCCCTATGGACGGAGTCGGTCCCGATGATATTAAGATTAAGGAGCTTATTTCCCGTCTTACCCCTGAAGTGACCGAGGTTATTATGGCAACAAACCCCACTGTTGAGGGTGAGGCTACGGCTATGTACATAGCAAGGCTCTTAAAACCGATGGGAATTACTGTTACACGAATTGCCCACGGAATCCCCGTAGGCGGTGACATTGAGTACGCCGACGAGGTTACATTAACAAGAGCAATTGAAGGCCGCCGTGAGATATAAAGGAAACCCCGCAACATTATTTGTTGCGGGGTTTTTGTTTATTTTGCGTTTTCGAGAAGTGTTTCCAGTTCTTCCTTGGTGTATTTGTAAATATTATCACAGAAGTGGCAGGTGATTTCGGCTTTGCCATCTTCCTCTATAATTTTTGTAAGTTCATCTTTCCCGAGGCTTATCAGCGCACGGTCTGTACGGTCACGGGAGCAATCGCACTCATATTTAGTAGGAACATTATCAAAATATTCAATTTCGTAATCTGAAAGAAGTTGTTCAACAATATCCTCAGGTTTTTTACCGTTAGAAAGCATTTCTGTAACAGAAGAAATTGACTGAATAGTTTTTTCCACATTGTCAATATCCTCGTCATATGCACCGGGAAGCACCTGCAGGATGAATCCGCCTGCAGCCTTGATGGTATAATCCACATCAACAAGCACACCTAGTGCAACTGCGGTGGGAAGCTGTTCGCTTGTTGCATAGTACTGTGTCAAATCCTCTGCAACCTCACCGTTAACAAGGGGGACTTGTCCTACATACGGTTCTTTAAGTCCGAGGTCACGGATAATTCCAAGCATACCGTCACGGCCGATTGCACCGCCTACATCGAGCTTGCCTTTTTCGTTAAGAGGTAAATCCACAAGGGGATTTCCAACATAACCTTTTACATTGGCATTACCGTCACCTACGGCTACAACCTTGCCGATAGGACCTCCACCATTTAGCTGAATGGTCAGACTATCGTCAGCACTTTTAAGCATACTTCCCATAATTGCCGCCGCAGTGAGAGTTCTGCCGAGAGCCGCCGCCGCAGTGGGAGACATCTTGTGTATTTCCTGAGCGCGGTTACAAAGCTCAGTTGTATCAGCCGCTACCACACGGATAGCACCGTTTGAAGTTATTGCATTAACAATATAGTCCATATTACACACTCCAATACAGGTAAATCAAACAAGGGTTATGCCTTATTACGGCATAACCCTTGTAAATCGGCAAAACTAAAATTACTTAAGTTCAACCTTTGCGCCAACTTCTTCAAGCTGAGCCTTAATCTTTTCTGCTTCGTCCTTAGAAACAGCTTCCTTAAGAGTCTTGGGAGCGCCATCAACTGCTTCCTTAGCTTCCTTAAGGCCAAGACCTGTGATTTCACGAACAACCTTGATAACCTTAATCTTTTCTGCACCTGCATCTGCAAGAACAACGTCAAATTCTGTCTTTTCTTCAGCTGCTGCACCTGCATCGCCTGCTGCTGCTACCATAGCAACGGGAGCTGCTGCGCTTACGCCAAATTCTTCCTCCATAGCCTTTACAAGCTCAGCTACTTCGAGGAGCTTGAGTTCTTTAATTTCAGCAATAATTGTTTCGATCTTACTCATTTTTACTTACCTCCTATAATAAGTTAAATAATTTTTATTCTTCTGTAGGAGCTGCTGCTTCTTCTGCAGGAGCTTCCTCTGTTGCAGGAGCTTCCTCTACGGGAGCTTCAACTGCTGCCTCCTCTGCGGGAGCTTCTTCCTTTTCAACTACGATGTCAGCGGGCTCTACGCCGTTATCAACAAGTGCCTGCAATGTGCGTGCAAGATTGCTGATAGGTGCGTTGAGGCTGCCAAGCAACTTAGCAAGAAGAGTTTCACGGTTGGGTGTAGCTGCAAGAGTCTTAACTTCTGCAAGTTCAAGCACCTTACCGTCAAGGAAACCACCTTTGATTTCGAGCTGTTCGTGATTCTTTGCGAAATCAGCGATAACCTTTGCGGGAGCAACTTCATCTGTCATGCTGATAGCAAGAGATGTAGGTCCGTTGAGGATGGGCTCAAGTGCATCAAAGCCAACTTCCTTTGCTGCGCGAACTGTAAGAGTATTCTTAATAACCTTGTACTCTACGCCTGCTTCACGGAACTTGTTACGAAGCTGTGTATCTTCTTCAACAGTAAGTCCGCAATAATCAACGAATACGCCGGAAACTGCAGTCTTGAACTGCTCAGCAATACTAGCAACGATCTGTTCCTTTTCCTGGAGAACTTTCTGACTAGGCATTTTTTCACCTCACTAATAATAATGAAAAAGGGATTCTTCACCCATAGACGCAAAGAATCCCGAATTTTTTTAGGAATACTTCCTCGGCAGGACTTACCTTTATGCCTGCTGTCTATGGAACCAACAGTATAATTATATACTGCTTGTTAACTTTTGTCAAGCTATTTTTTAGCCAATTTTGGACGCATTGATTTTGATACCAGGGCCCATTGTGCTTGCTACTGCAACACTCTTAAGGTACTGACCCTTTGCTGTTGCGGGCTTCGCCTTGAGGATAGCTGCCATAAGAACATCAAAGTTCTCCTTGAGCTTCTCAGGACCGAAGGAAGCCTTACCGATGGGGCAGTGGATGATGTTTGTCTTATCAAGACGGTACTCAATCTTACCTGCTTTTACATCGTTTACAGCCTTAGCAACGTCCATGCTTACTGTACCAGCCTTGGGATTGGGCATAAGGCCCTTAGGTCCAAGGATTCTAGCGATACGTCCGATTACACCCATCATATCAGGTGTAGCGATTACTACGTCGAAATCGAGCCAGTTTTCTTTCTGAATCTTTTCAACGTATTCTTCTGCGCCTACATATTCAGCGCCTGCTGCCTGTGCTTCGTTAGCCTTTTCGCCTTTTGCGAAAACAAGAACTCTAACCTTCTTACCTGTACCGTTGGGAAGAACTACAGCACCTCTAACCTGCTGGTCTGCGTGACGAGAGTCAACGCCGAGCTTTGCGTGGAATTCGATTGTTTCGTCGAACTTAGCGCTTGCAGTCTTTACAACGAGGTCAAGAGCTTCGGCAGGATCATACTGTTTGCCGGTTTCAATAAGCTGTGCACCGGCTACATATTTCTTACCATGTTTCATTACTGTTAACCTCCTTGTGGTTCATCGGGAATTACCCCTCCCACATTACTCTTAGATTATTCTTCTACTGTTACGCCCATGCTTCTTGCTGTACCTGCGATCATGCTCATTGCAGCTTCAAGACTTGCAGCGTTGAGATCGGGTCTCTTAAGTTCTGCAATCTGCTGGAGATCTGCTTTAGAAAGCTGAGCAACCTTCGTCTTGTTAGGTACACCACTACCACTCTCGATCTTACAAGCCTTCTTAATGAGGACTGCAGCCGGGGGAGTCTTGGTGATGAAGCTGAAGGATCTGTCCGCATAAACGGTAATAACAACAGGGATGATTAATCCTGCGTCTTTAGCTGTTCTCTCGTTGAATTCTTTTGTGAACTGTACGATGTTAACACCGTGCTGACCGAGAGCCGGACCTACCGGAGGAGCCGGTGTAGCCTTACCTGCGGGGATTTGCAACTTGATATAACCTGCGATTTTCTGAGCCATGGTTTTGCACCTCCTTGAAAAAAATGTGGTGATAACGAACACTCGTTGAGTGTCCTCCCATCTATAACAAGCCATAAGGCTTATTAACTAAATGTAAATTACTCGAGCGGTTCAATCTGGTAGAAGTCAAACTCTACCTGCATTTCTCTTCCGCCGAACATAGTAACCATAACGCTAACCTTACGTTTTTCGTTATTGATTTCCAATACTTCACCCATAAAGCCTTCCATAGAGCCGTCAGTAATACGAACTGTATCGCCAACGTCAATGCCAAGGTCAACAACCTTGGTTTCAACGCCAAGACGCTCAACCTCTGCTTCGGAAAGCGGAACGGGTTTGCTTCCCGGTCCTACAAAGCCCGTACAACCACGGGTATTGCGAACCACATACCAACTTTCGTCGGTCATTTTCATTTTTATAAATACATATCCGGGGTAAATCTTCCTGGTAACGGTTTTCTTTTCACCCTTATCGTTTTCCTCGATTGCTTCCTCAACAGGAATGCAAACTTCACCGATAAGTTCACCGAGGCCGCGGTTTTCAACAGTTTTTTCAATACTGTCTTTTACCTTGTTTTCGTAACCCGAATAAGTATGAGCAACATACCACTTAAATTCAGCACTCATAATATATCAGGCGAAGCGCCCTTCCTCCTTTACTGTAATAATCAGCGAATAATGAATTTACCGGCTAAGAAAGTAAAGAGTGCATCAAGGCCGAAAATTACAAGACCGATGAGGATAAGTGCCGCAATAACAATCATAGTGTTGTTGAGAAGCTGTTTCTTTGTGGGCCAAACAACCTTCTTGAATTCGGATTTAGTACCTTTAATAGATTTACCGATACGGCGGAAGAAGCCTTCCTTTTTAACATTTTCTCCCATTAAAGTTCACCTTCTATTACTTAGATTCTTTATGCAGTGTGTGCTTGCGGCAGAAAGGACAATACTTATTCATTTCAAGTCTGTCAGGATTGTTCTTCTTATTTTTAATAGTATTGTAGTTACGCTGCTTGCACTCTGTGCATGCCAATGTTATTTTAACTCTCATGATTCTGCGCCTCCTGAGTAAGAATTTGCCTCGATTTTTTATGCACGTAAAAAAAGCCCTGCATAGCGAGGTAAGAATAATATACCATATGTGATTTTTTTTGTCAACATATTTTTTCGGGAAATTTTCATTTTTTTGGGATGTCACTATATATAAGGAAGAAAGGGAGTTCGGGGTACAAGATAGGCAGTCTTATGCTTGTATAGGCAAAGAAAAAAGCACTTCCTAAGAAGTGCTTCTTGGTGGGAACAATAGGGCTCGAACCTATGACCCTCTGCTTGTAAGGCAGATGCTCTCCCAGCTGAGCTATGCTCCCATATGGTGACCCGTACGAGATTTGAACTCGTGTTACCGCCGTGAAAGGGCGGTGTCTTAACCGCTTGACCAACGGGCCAAAGTGGTAGCGGCGAGTGGGCTCGAACCACCGACCTAACGGGTATGAACCGTTTGCTCTAGCCAACTGAGCTACACCGCCACGTTTTTGTGTACAAGTTTCTTGACACATTGGCTATTATAATATAGTGATTTGCAAAAGTCAAGTATTTTTTTCACTTTTTTTCAATTATTTCCGAAGAAGCTCGTCAAATGCTTCTATATATCCGTCAAAACCTTTCCCTGTAATGGTTTTTTTCGCAACAAGAGAAACATATGAAAACTGACGGAAGCTCTCCCTCTCCTCTATTTTGGAAATATGCACTTCAACGGTCGGAATCGCTACTGTTTTGAGCGCATCCAAAATAGCAACACTGGTGTGGGTATATGCAGCAGTATTTATAATTAACCATAAACCCATTTTTCAAAGTGTTTATTTTCTTCATCAAGACGTTTCTTGTGCATCGAATTATCATAGAATTGATTGCTCTGAACATATTCCGCATCGGCTCGCCGAGATTTTCTCTGCGGTGC
>JAFTUL010000028.1 GCA_017466275.1 Clostridia bacterium
GCGTATCGGAGGCTATGAGCCGATTCAATAACAAGGTGCTGTGATTCTATGAACATTTTTAGCAGTTTACTTGACAATTCAAAACAGTTCAATGAAATACTTACCCACATAGAGAATAAAAGTATGCCGATAATGGTCAGCGGTACGGCAGATGCACAGAAAGCACATCTTATAAACTCCATTTGCGAAAAAATGGGGAAGCGTGCCTTTGTCATTACCCATAATGACATTCAGGCAAGAAGATTGTGCGATGACCTTGGTTTCTTTTTTGAAAACGAGTGCGTGTATATTCCGCCCAAAGAGGTGCTACTTTATGAAGTGGAAGCATCTAATCACGAATCGGAAAACAAGCGCGCTGCTGCATTGGGTGCTTTGGCAGGGGGAGCGAATGCCGTATTATCGGTAGAGTCGCTTCTCCAGTTTGTGCTTGCAAAAAAAGAATTTGATACAATGCAGATGTCATTTTCCTACGGCGGAGTAACTGAATCCGATTTGCTTCCCGAAAAACTCACTCAGATGGGATATATCCGTGTGGATGTTGTAAATCTCCCCGGTCAGTTTGCTGTCCGCGGCGGTATTGTGGATATATACTCTCCGGACGCTCTTCTTCCTATCCGAATGGAGCTTTTTGGTGACGATATTGACTCGTTAAGAAGCTTCGACTGTGAAACGCAGATGAGTATAGAAAAGATTGATGAGGTAAAGATTCTCCCTGTAAATGTGCCCAGTGCCAAAGAAACAGTACTTTCCTATATCGGGGAAGAGTACCTCATATTTACAGACGAGCCTGCAAGGATGAGTGAAAGTGCAAAAGCTGCAGAATGGGAACTTAGTGAAAATATAAAAACCCTTGCAGAAAAGGGAATAAAGACAGAACTTTACGAATGTATAAACAGATACACCGACATTACTGCAGAGATTGAGAGACGTGGAAGCATCTCTTTTTCAGCAATTGGAAAGGCTTGTCCCGACTGGAGCATAAAAAAGGAATGTGAAATTACCGCCAAGGGTATGAGCAGTTACAGCGGTAACATCGAATTTCTGATTTCCGACGTTAAGCGTTGGCACGAGGAAGGATTTAAAACCGTAATACTGGCAGGAAGCACATCAAGGGCAAAGAAGATTGCCCAAATGCTTGATGAAAGGGATATTCGTGCTTCCTACGAAGAAAATCCCGCGGCTTTCTCCAACAAATATGTAACCGTTATGCCAGGAAGTATTACCAAGGGATTTGAATATCCTCTTGACGGTTACGCAATTGTAAGTGATAAAGAAATTTTTGCGGCTGAAAAGAAAAAACGCCGTAGTGTAAAAAGTGAAGATACCGTTAAAATACGTACCGCAGACCAGCTTGACCTTGGTGACTATATCGTTCACCGTGCCCACGGTATAGGTAAATACCTTGGTATTGTAAGAATGAAAGTCAGCGGTGTAACAAAGGATTATATAAAAATCGAATACAGGGGAGAGGATTTCCTCTATCTTCCCGTAGGGCAGCTTGATGCCGTCAGCAAATATACAGGCGGCGAGAATAAAATGGTACGGCTTAACCGCCTTGGCGCTAATGAACGGGCACTTGCAAAGCGTAAGGTAAGGCAGAGCGTGGAAGAAATGGCACAGAAGCTTGTAGCCCTTTATGCCGAGCGTTCACAGATGCAGGGAGTTGCATTCGGTGAAGATACACCGTGGCAGCATGATTTTGAAAATCTGTTCCCATATGAGGAAACGGAGGACCAGCTTCTCAGTACTGCCGAGATCAAAAAGGATATGGAAAGTAAAAAGCCTATGGACAGACTACTTTGCGGAGATGTAGGCTATGGCAAGACTGAGGTTGCAATGCGTGCAGCCTTCAAAGCAGTTATGGACGGGTATCAGGTTGCATACCTTGTTCCCACCACAATCCTTGCATCACAGCACTATCAGAATTTTGTGGAGCGTATGAAAGAATTTCCCATTACGGTCAGGATGCTTTCAAGATTTTCTACTCCCGCTCAGGCGAAGAAAACTCTTAAGATGCTTCAAAGCGGTGAATGTGACATAGTGGTTGGTACACACAAGCTTCTTTCCAAAAATGTAGTGTTCAAAAAGCTTGGTTTCCTCATTGTAGACGAGGAACAGCGTTTTGGTGTTACTCATAAAGAGAAAATCAAGGAAATGAAAAAGAATGTGGATGTACTTACATTAAGTGCAACCCCAATTCCAAGAACTCTTCATATGGCGATGATTGGTATTCGTGATATGAGTGTGCTTTCAGCACCACCGAGTGACCGTCACCCCGTGCAGACCTATGTTTTAGAATATAACGAAGCTGTTGTCAAAAACGCAATTGAGCGTGAGGTTGCACGCGGTGGTCAGGTATATTATCTTCATAACCGTGTTGAAAGCATATATGGCGTAGCAGAAAGGATAAGAAGGCTTGTTCCTGACGTTCGTGTAGGCGTAGCCCATGGTAAAATGAATGAGAGTGAGCTTGATGACGTAATGCTGCAGGTGCAGGACGGTGAAATTGATGTACTCGTCTGCACTACAATAATTGAAACGGGGCTTGATATTCCCAATGTAAATACCATCATAATGGAAAATGCAGATACCTTGGGACTCAGTCAGCTTTATCAGCTTCGAGGCAGAGTGGGAAGAACAAATCGGCTTGCTTATGCATATCTTACTTACAGAAAAAACAAAATTCTTGATGATGTTGCAGAGAAACGACTTCGTGCAATCCGTGAGTTTACAGAATTCGGCTCGGGCTTCAGGATTGCTATGCGTGACCTTGAAATACGCGGTGCAGGAAATGTTCTGGGTCCTGAACAGCACGGGTTTATGGCAAGCGTAGGTTATGATATGTACTGTGCAATTCTTGAGGAAGCCGTAAATGAAGCAATGGGTAAGCCCAAGAAACCTGAAAAGGCAGAAACGGTTATTGACCTTGAGGTTAATGCATTTATTCCCGAAACATATATTCCTACCTCCAATCTCCGTATTGAGGCGTATAAGCAGATTGCAGGAATAACGGATATAAATGACCGCTACGGTGTTGAGGGAAGCTTCGAGGACCGCTATGGTGAAATTCCCAACGAAACCTATAATCTCCTTGAAATACAGATGCTCCGTATAACTGCAGAAGCAATCGGTATCAAGGAAATAGGTCACGTGGAGGCAGGAATCATCTTTAAGCTTCATTCTCTAACAAAAGAGATTGTTGAAAAGGTTTCAATCCTTGCAACCAAAAATCGCGGAAAAATTCTGTTCGGTGCAGGTGATAATCCCTATATACTTTTACGTGAGAAAGCCCTTAAAGGCGAAAAAC
>JAFTUL010000029.1 GCA_017466275.1 Clostridia bacterium
AACGGCTTCGCTTAATGATTTCAATGTATCTTCCAACATTTCTTCTGTATATTTTTGTGGTTTACTAAAAACCGCCTGTCCAAGAGCGTTTAATTTGTCATAAAGCTCTTTATTCATATCAATTTCGTAATAAGCATCACACCCTGATGCTTGGTCAAGCAACATTATAATATCATTAAATCTATTATGTTTCAAATATGAGTTATGTGGATAAAGTTCAACTAAACGATAGCCATATCTTGTGTTTTCAATATCATATTTGTGTATTGCAACTTCTTCTGTTTGTATGCCCCTATTAAGCATTCCAATTATTAAATTCCCATAATCACTCATAAATTTTGTATCAATGTCAGCCTGAATGCGGTTATCTTTCAAATAATCCGCACAGAGAATTCCTGAAAGAATTATAATTAAAACAACTGTCAAGCATATAAAACTTTTTCTTTTCATTATCTTATCCCTCCCATAAATCACCCCAATGATTTATATTAAACTTAATTGTGGGATTGCTTTAAGGTCGAGGTCACCGCGGATTCCTGCTTCAAAATTGAGGTAGCCTGCACAGGAAATCATTGCCGCGTTGTCTGTACAGAGGTCAATGGGGGGACATTAGAACTGAAGTCCTGCTTTCTTGCCCTCTCTTTCCATCTGTTCGCGTAAAAGGGTATTTGCCGCAACACCGCCTGCAATGGCGATTTTGTCAACTTTCAGCTCCTTTGCCGCTGCAACGGTATTATTTACAAGCACGTCACACACAGCCTGCTGAAAGGCTGCAGCACCGTCGGCTTTATTGATTTCTTCCCCTTTTTGTTCTGCCGTATGAACATAGTTTATAACGGCGGTTTTAAGTCCGCTGAAGCTGAAATCATATCCGTTATGGGGACGGGGGAATCGGATTGCTTCGGGATTACCCTCTTTTGCAAGGGCGTTAAGTTTGGGTCCACCTGGATAACCCAGTCCCAGCACTCTTGCCGCCTTGTCAAAGGCTTCACCTGCGGCATCGTCGGTAGTTGCACCGATTACATCAAAGCTTCTGTAATCCTTTATATGGAGAATGTGGCTGTGTCCACCCGATGCAACAAGGCTGACAAAGGGAGGCTCCAGCTCGGGATATGCGATATAGTTAGCCGCAATATGCCCCTGTATATGATTAACAGGTACGAGTGGCTTTTTTATGGAATAGGCAAATGCCTTTGCAACGGAAACGCCCACCAAAAGAGCACCTACCAACCCTGGGTTGTAGGTTACCGCAACAGCGTCAAGCTGTTCTTTTTCAATATTGGCTTCCTTTAAAGCACGGTCAATAACGTGAATTATTTTGTCAATGTGCTTTCTTGAAGCTATTTCGGGCACAACTCCCCCGTAGATTGTATGGAGGGGAATCTGCGAATAGACCACGTTTGAAAGGACCTTTCTTCCGTTTTCTGTTACTGAAGCCGCTGTTTCGTCACAGGAGGTTTCTATTCCTAAAATATATGCCATCTTTACCGTTCCTTTATTTCTAATTTAAAAAGTTTTGCATCCTCATTGTTATCTTTATAATAGCCTTTACGGATGCCGATTTCACTGAACCCAATGGATTTATAAAGTGCAATTGCACTTTCATTTCCTGCACGCACTTCGAGGAAAACTTCGTTTATGCCCGATTCTTGCATTTCGGAAATGACCGAGGTGAGAAGCTTTTTCCCAAGTCCTGCTTTTCTGATATTCTTAAGAGTTGCGATACGAAGTATTTCACCCTCATCAGCCGCAACCATAAAAATGCAGTAGCCAAGAATATTTTCACCAAATTTTATTACGGATACCTTTTTATTTTCTATCTGCAGTTTTACGGAATTTTCACTCCAACTGTCAGCAAAGTACTCTTTTTCCATTTCTACAAGGATGTCAAGGTCGCTATTTTCCGCAAAAACGCATTTACTGTTTCTTACTATACCGCGGAGGATATAGTATCTTATCTGCTCTGCCGTTTTTTCGTAAAGTTCCAAGCTTCCGCCGTAGGGGTCGGATACTTCCCCATCTTCCCCTGCAAAGTCGGATAAGGTCATTATCTTATCTTCATTTACATAGCTACGGAGCATATCACGTTGAGAAGAAGTCATTGTGAGGATAAGCTTGTACTCCTCCAAATCCTCCACCGTAAGCTGTGTTGAGATATGATTTTCAAGGGATGCACCGTATTTTTCTACCGCAATGCAGGCATTTTTAGCCGCACCTGAGGGTATTCCGACGGAAATTCCTGCCGACTGAGTCTTAATAAGTGAAAGGGAGTTAAATATAGCTTCTGCCATAGGGCTTCTGCAGGTGTTTCCCGTACATACGAAAAGGATATCCTTACTCATTTTAAAATCACCTTGCCCCCTGCAGACTTAAAGAGTCTGTTTCTAAGTGCAATACCGATACCGTCATTTTCGGGAAGCTCGGCAAAAACCGTATCTGCACCGTCCTCGTCCGCTTTGCGGAGAAGATAGAAAAGACGTGCGGCATACTCTGTATCGGTTTCTCCTGCATCATAGACTATATCTGCATTAAAGCTGTACTTTAATACATTTTTGGCAATGACACAAACGTTCTTTCCGTTTTCACAGTATTTTTCAAAGGATGTAATATCCTCAAGTACGGTTACGTCCGCATCAGGGCTGTAATGGGTATATTTCATACCGGGGCATTTTGGTGCACCCTCTGCCTCACCACCGTATATTACCTCACCGATAACATTACGCATATCGTCGGGGGTGATTCCACCCGGTCTTAATACCACGGGAACTTCTCCGCTGAGGTCAACTACGGTAGATTCAATTCCTATCATTGAGCTTCCGCCTTCGATTATCATATCAACCCTGCCGTCAAGGTCAGCTATACAATGCTGTGCCGTGGTTGGGCTGGGACTTCCTGAAAGGTTTGCACTCGGTGCAGCAATAGCCGTTCCCGAAAGCTTTATAAGGGCATTTGCAACGCTGTGGCTGGGAAGCCTTACCGCAACGGTGTCAAGACCTGCCGTTACTGCGTCGGGGATGCCTTTCTTTTTCTTTAAAATCATTGTGAGAGGACCGCCCCAGAATTCGTTTGCAAGCTTTACTGCACTGTCGGGAATTTCGCGGGCGAAACGCTCTATGTCCCCGATTTCTGCAATATGTGAAATGAGGGGGTTATCCATAGGTCTACCCTTTGCACGGAAAATATTTGCCACGGCATCGGGGTTAAATGTGTCTGCACCGAGGCCATAAACCGTTTCCGTAGGAAAAGCCACAAGGCCGCCGTGTTTTATAACATCAGCAGCCTGTGAAAGTAATTCCATATCAATATTTAACGGGTTAATTGTAATTATCTTTGTCAATTTGAATCTTCCTTTTACAATTTATCCACTATGGCAGAAATTTTTTCTGCCACTTCATCAACGCTTCCGCTTGCATCCACAATTACGATGTTTTCTTCTGGAAGGCGTTTGAACACATCAAAAAACTTGTTCCTGATTTTGTTTAAGATTTCTTCTTTCTCAAAAATCTCCACCGTGGCACGGTTTGTATCGATTCGTGCCTTGGACTTTTCAGCGTCAAGGTCAAGGAATATGCAGAGGTCGGGACGTCTTATGTCGGGGCAATTAAGATTCATATCTATTACCCAGTCAATATCGCTGTCAAGCCCCTGATATGCAAAGGAGGAATAATAATATCTGTCGGAAATAACGTCGAAGCCCTTACTAAGTGCCTGATTAATTCCCACGCTTTCATTCACGTTATGAAATACACGGTCAGAAAGAAACATTGCCGCAAGCTCCGCTGCACTACGCTTATAGTTACCGCTTAATGCATCACGGAGGATTCCGCCCGTAACAGATTGTGTAGGCTCGGCGGTGATAAATACCTTTCTGCCCTCGCTCACAAGCTTCTGGCGGAGTTTTTCTATCTGGGTGCTTTTTCCTGCACCGTCTATTCCCTCAAATACTATAAATCTGCCTTTCATATCAAAAAGCTCCTTTTATTAAAATCCAAAGTATGCTTCTGCGTTGTTGTAGCATACACCCTTAACGATTTTTTCAAGTGTTTCCCAATCTGCAGGATATTCGCCGTCCTCTACCCACTGACCGATGAGGTTACAGAAAATTCTTCTGAAATATTCATGTCTTGTGTAGGAAACGAAACTTCTGCTGTCTGTAAGCATACCTACAAATCTTGAAAGCATTCCAAGGTTTGCAAGTGCTTTCATCTGCTCCTCCATACCGTCACGCTGGTCGTTGAACCACCAGCCGCTGCCGAACTGAATTTTGCCCTGAACGGGACCGTTCTGGAAGCATCCGAGCATTGTACCAAGAACGTAGTTGTCCTTGGGGTTAAGGGTATAAAGAATTGTCTTGGGAAGACAATCATCAATTTCAAGGCAATCCATAAATTTGCCGAGGTCCTCAGCTATGCACAAGTCATTGATTGAATCATAGCCTGTGTCGGGACCGAGCTTGTTATACATCTTTGTATTGTTGTTACGAAGAGCTCCGATGTGAAGCTGCATTGCCCAGTTAAGACGTACATACTGCTTTGCACAATGCTTGAGAACGGCTGTCTTGAACACATTAATTTCTTCAAGAGTAAGCTCCTCGCCGTTCATTTTTTTATTGAATACTGCTTCAGCGTCACCAAGTGCATAGGGAACATACTCAAGAGCGTGGTCACTGATACGGCAACCGTTTTCGTGGAAGAAGTCAATTCTTGATGTGAGCCACTCTATAAGCTCGCCGTAGCTCTTTACACCAATCATTTCTATGTAAGGGATAAAGGTTTCTTTACCGATTTCCACAGCCTTGTCGGGACGGAATGTGGGAAGAATCTTGGTCGAAAAGCCCTTAAGCTGCTGATGATATTCCAGAGTGTCTGCAGGATCATCTGTGGTGCAGATAACCTTTACATTAGAACGTGTGATGAGTGACTGAGGCTTGAAATCGTCCTTTGCCAGACATTCGTTTACCTTGTCCCAAATCATTTTGCAGGTTTTTTCGGAAAGAGTTTCGTCAATGCCGAAAAATCTCTTGAGTTCAAGATGTGTCCAATGATAGAGGGGGTTTCCGATAAGGTAGGGCATTGCCTTTGCAAATTCCATAAACTTCTCGTAATCGTCACCGCCATCACCTGTGATAAGCTCTTCGGGAGTGCCGTTTGTTCTTATCTGTCTCCATTTATAGTGGTCTCCACCGAGGAAAAGCTCGAAAGCGTTCTTGAAATTCTTATTCTCCGCAATCATCTTAGGAACAAGATGGCAATGATAGTCGATAATCGGCATATCCTTTGCAAA
>JAFTUL010000030.1 GCA_017466275.1 Clostridia bacterium
CTTACTTTCAAAGAATTTCAGGTATCTTTCGCGTATTTCGTTAAGTCCAAGTTTTTCCATTTGTAAACACTCCTTTACAAGCTATCATTATATCTTTTTTTCCGCTTATTGTCAACCTTGTTAAAGGAGATTTTGGTCCGTTTTCCTTAAATATAAAAAAAGGGGTGGATTTTTCCCTATAAATATGATAGAATGTATAAAATAATGTTTTCTCGGAGGCTAAGCTATGACAATTATTAAAGCACTTCTTCTCGGGCTTATTCAGGGGGTCAGCGAATTTCTGCCCATTTCCTCGTCGGGACATCTGTCCATTGCAGGAAGACTTATGGGGTTTGACCCGGAAGCAGACAGTCTTTTGTCTTTTAATATATTACTTCACGTGGCAACACTTGCTGCAGTATTTATCGTTTACAGAAACGACATATGGGAAATGATTAAGGCATTTTTTGGTATGTGCAGGGACTTGTTTACCGGAAAAGGTTTACGTCTTAAAGAATTTTTGTACCGCAGGCTGATTGTAATGCTTGTGGTTGCAACACTCCCCGCAACTGTGGCAGCATTTGTTTTGGGTGACATTATTGAAAATCCCGAGCTTTGGCAGATTGGTATATTCCTCATCATAACGGCAATTTTACTTTTCCTCAGCGAAAAGCTTGCAGGTGGAAATACCGACCTTGAAAAAATGTCCTCTAAAAGGGCGTTTGGCGTGGGATGTTTTCAGGCACTCGGCACACTTCCCGGTATCAGCAGAAGCGGAAGCACAATCGTGGGCGGTCTTTTCTGCGGACTTGACAAAAAAACTGCCGTGAGATTTTCATTTTTAATGTCTATTCCTGCTATTCTCGGTGCATTGGTACTTGATATAAAGGATATATTTACAGCACCGTCACAGACGTTATCCTTTCTTCCCGTTATTGTTGGAATGATTACGGCAGCAGTAAGCGGATATTTTGCAATTAAATTTCTTCTCAGGCTTGTTGAAAAAAGCAAGCTCAGTTACTTTTCCATATACTGCACTCTTGCAGGTATCTTTGCAATAATACTTAACTTTACTATATAAAGGATGCTGAAAATGAATAAAAAAACACCTGCTAAAAAAAGCACATCTAAAAAGAAGCTTTCTCCCTCGGGGAAGAAGCTTGTTTCAAGAAGCTCTTCCAAAAGCTCGGGAAACTCATCACGTTCCACTCCAAAGGAGAAATATCCGTCTAAAGAATTACGTCTGATTTGCCTGTCTGCAATCTCTGTAATCCTGATAATATCCTATTATTTTAATGCCTTCGGTATTGTGGGAAGACTCCTGACATTAATAGGAACATTCTTTTTGGGAAGTATGTATGTTTTTATCCCGATAATATTTACAGCGTATACAGTCCACATTTTCATAAAGGGAACTGTGTTCCCCTATAAGCACAAGTATGTTTTTGCAACAGTAGGAGTAATCTGTCTTGCTGCAATGAGCACTCTTATACACGGCACAACCAACAACTGGGAACCGTACGACGGTACCTTTGCACATATTATGGATTCTGTTCTTGCTACAATCAGCTATAAGCAGGCAGGCGGTATTTCAGGTGCACTGATTACACTTCCCCTACACGCATTGGTAAGCGGCGTTGGAACAGGAATCATCCTTGTCGTGCTTATTCTTGCATCATTTGTCATAACTACCGGAAAACAGCCACTCATTAAAATTGCAATGTTCCTTTCCGGACGCTTTACTGACTTTATTGACAGTATGAAAGCTGAAAAAGAGGAAACAGCAACGGAAGATGATATTGTTATATCAGGCGTTTCTCAGGAAGAAAACGAAAAGAGCAGGAAAAAGAGCAAAAAGCCAGCCCCCGAAAGAGAAACTCCTTCTCCCGATGAAAATAAAGAAAATGATTTTGAAATCAATCTTTATGATGACAATAAAGAGTCCTCCAAAGTTGAAATCCCCGACGATATAAAGAAAATGGCAATGGAAGAATCGGGCGGTGTCGAGGAAGAAAAGGAAGATACCTCCCCCATTGAGGTTACGGAGGAGGAAATAGAAACAGACTATATAGAATACACATTCCCTCCCGTGGACTTGCTGATGAAAGCAAAAGCTCCCTCAGGAGGACAGGACAAGCCTGAGGATTTGCGAACTCAGGCAAAGAAGCTTGTCGACACTCTCCAGAGCTTCGGTGTTGAGGCAAAGGTGCTTGAAGTAAGCAAGGGACCCTCCGTCACAAGATTTGAGCTTCAGCCCTCGGCAGGTGTCAAGGTCAGTAAGATTGTAAATCTTGCAGATGATATTGCCCTTAACCTTGCGGCATTCGGTGTAAGAATAGAGGCACCTATCCCCGGAAAGGCGGCAGTTGGTATAGAAATCCCTAACAAGAGCACATCAATGGTTGCTCTCCGTGATGTTATTGACTGCGAGGAATTCCGCAAATTCGATTCAAAAACAGCCTTTGCAATGGGTAAGGACATTTCAGGTGAGCCCGTTATCAGTGATATTTCAAAAATGCCCCATATGCTTATAGCAGGTGCTACCGGTAGCGGTAAGAGTGTATGTATAAACTCCCTTATCACAAGCATTCTGTACAAGGCAGACCCCAATCAGGTTAAGCTGATTCTCATTGACCCCAAGGTTGTTGAGCTTGGTGTGTATAACGGTATTCCCCATCTTCTGATTCCTGTTGTAACAGACCCCAGACGTGCTGCAGGTGCACTTAACTGGGCTGTACAGGAAATGGTTAAGCGATACAGTATGTTTGCATCTGCAAATGTCCGCGATATCAAGGGTTATAACGAATATGCGGCAATGAGCGGTGACAGACAGCTTGAACAGATTATAATTGTAATTGACGAGCTTGCTGACCTGATGATGGTTTCTCCACACGAGGTTGAAGATTCTATCTGCCGCCTTGCACAGATGGCAAGAGCCGCAGGTATGCACCTTGTAATTGCAACACAGCGTCCGTCTGTTGACGTTATCACAGGTCTTATCAAGGCGAATGTACCCAGCCGTATTGCATTCTCTGTATCGAGCCAGATTGACAGCCGTACAATCCTTGATATGGGCGGTGCTGAAAAGCTTTTGGGTAAGGGTGATATGCTCTTCCTGCCTATGGGTGCAAGCAAGCCCAAGAGACTTCAGGGTGCTTTTGTTTCCGATAAGGAAATTGAAAGAATTGTTGAATTTATTAAGTCTGATTCAACTGCACATTACAACGAAGATATTATCGAGCATATTGAAAACGGTGCCGAGGACCATTCCGCAAGCGATGATTCTGATGCAGACGACCTGCTTCCACAGGCTATCGACATAGTGGTGGAGCTGGGACAGGCAAGCGCATCACTTCTGCAGAGGAAACTGAAAGTCGGATATTCCCGTGCCGGAAGACTTATTGACCAGCTTGAAGAAAGAGGCATAATCGGACCGCACGAAGGCAGTAAACCCCGTAAGGTGCTTATGAGCAGAAATGAGTTTCAGGAAATGATGGTAAATAACATGGAAGATTAAAAAATTCTGCCAGCATATTTGATTTTCGACAATTTTTGGTAATTTTCCACAAAAAAAGATACAGTAAATTGGCTTCACTTAAGCAATTTACTGTATTTTTTACTTGACAGAGGTGTTTTAGAATGTTAAAATTAATGTAATGGGGGGAGTTATATGGATAAGATAACAAACGAAAACTTCGCCTCATTCAGCGATGAAGATTTGGCTGTTCTGGCACAGCAAGGTAGTGACAAGGCACTTGATTTTTTACTCAGCAAATATTTTGTCTATGTGCGCAGCAAATCTCTTTCCTATTATATTGTCGGCGCCGATAGAGATGACATTATTCAAGAGGGTATGATTGGTCTGTTCAAGGCAGTCAGAGACTTTAGCAGTGAGCGTGGTGTCTCATTTAAAACATTTGCGGATGTTTGTGTGACCAGGCAAATAATTACTGCTGTCAAGAATGCAAGCAGACAAAAGCATGCACCTCTTAATTTTTATGTTTCTCTTAATAAGCCCATGTCTGATGATGATGACGACAGCTCGACTATTGAAGATATTCTCGGGCAGAAGCAACATATGAGTCCTGAGGAGATTCTTATAAAGAAAGAGGATGCAGATATTCTCGGAAGTGAGATGAACCGTCTCCTCTCCAAGTTTGAGCTTGAGGTACTTTCCCTTTATCTCAGTGGGAACAGTTACTCAGACATTGCTAAGTTAATAGGAAGAGAGCCGAAGTCGGTTGATAATGCGCTCCAGCGTATAAAGAAGAAGTTTGAGAAGATTTCTTCGGATTAAATTGCTATATGCCCAAAGCGGCGTGGTAACCGCACAGGGTAAAAAAATATTTTATAGGTAAAAGTAAGGAGATCAAACAATGTACGAAGACAAGACTTTAGTCTGCAAAGATTGCGGACAGGAATTCGTGTTCACAGCAGGCGAGCAGGAATTCTATGCTGAAAAAGGCTTCCAGAACGAGCCTCAGAGATGTAAGGATTGCAGAGCTGCAAAGAAAGCATCTCTCAGAGAAAACAGAGAAATGTATACTGCTGTTTGCGCTGAATGTGGCGGTGAAGCAAAGGTTCCTTTCATCCCCAAGGATGACAGACCTGTTTACTGCAGCGAATGCTTTGCAAAAAACAGATAATCTCCTTATTAACCAGAGAAGATTACAACAAAATGGTGTTAGCTTAGCTAACACCATTTTTTGTTGATAACATTCTCATTGCATTAAGCACTGCTATTATCATTACTCCCACATCGGCAAAGATTGCCGCATACATATTATCAAAACCCAATATGCTTAAAAACATTACCCCAAATTTTATGAGTAAGGATATAAAAATATTCTGTTTTACAATACGTAAAGTTTTTCTCGAAATTTTGATTGCCTCCGCCACGGCAAAAAGGGAGTCATTCATTATGACCACATCTGCCGACTCAATTGCCGCATCGCTTCCCAATGCACCCATTGCTATTCCTACATCCGCGCAGGAAAGTACGGGGGCATCATTAATTCCGTCACCTGCAAAGGCTAGCTTTCCTCTTCCCTCTTCCTTGAGATTAAGGGCAATTGAAACCTTATCCTGAGGAAGCAGAGATGAATAAATCTTGTCAGGGTTTACGCTCTTTCCAACCTTTTCGGAAACACTGCCGTTATCTCCTGTAAGCATTACAATTTGTTTTACGCCTGTTTTTTTAAGGAGAGGCACAATTTCCTCTGCCCCGTCTTTAAGCTTGTCAGAAAGGGAAATACTACCTTTATACTCACCGTCAATAGCTATATATACTGTTGTTCCCGCTTCTTCCGAAAAGTTGAGGTCGATTGACGCACTCTGCATCAGCTTTCTGTTTCCCACTAACACGCTTTTTCCGTCTATTAATGCCTTTATTCCGTTACCTGGAAGATTTATAACATCAGTAACTCTTTCTTTATCAAGGGCTTTTCCGCAGGCGTTTACTATTGATATTGCTATGGGATGTGTTGAAAAGCTTTCTGCAAGTGCGGTGATTTCAAGAAGCTCACCTTCCGATATATCTTGGGTAGAAATTTCCGTAACAGAAAATCCGCCCTCCGTCAAAGTTCCCGTTTTGTCAAAAGCAACCTTTTCCACCTTTGCCAAGGTTTCCAGATGGTTAGCACCCTTTATGAGAATACCTTTTTTCGAGGCAGCACCTATCCCACCGAAGAAAGTAAGCGGAACTGATATAACAAGTGCACAGGGGCAGGATACCACAAGAAATACAAGCGCCCGTCTTACCCATACCAAAAGAGGCTGACTGAAAATTAATGGTGGCAAAAATGCCGTAAGTACTGCCGCTACAAAAACGCACGGGGTGTATTTTCTTGAAAACTTAGTAATAAATTTCTCTGATTTTGATTTATATGCAGAAGATGTTTCTACAAGCCTCAGTATTTTTGCAACTGTACTTTCCTCATATGAACCGCTGACACGGATTTTTACAGGACTGTCAAGGTTTACCATTCCACTGATTACCCTGTCACCGCAAAAGGCCTCTGTCGGCATACTTTCTCCTGTAAGAGAAGATGCGTCAAAGCTTGTATTTCCGCTTTCAATCACTCCGTCAAGAGCCACCTTTTCCCCCGGAAGCACGAGAATAATTTCATCATTTTCCACCTCCTCGGGAGATACACGAAGCTCTTCCCCGTTACGTATAACGGTAGCGTAGTCGGGTTTTATTTTCATCAGGGCTTTTATGGATTTACGGCTCTTTCCGACAGCGATACTTTGAAAAAGCTCTCCCGTCTGGAAAAGAATCATAACGATTGCCGCTTCCGAAAATTCTTTTAAAAGCACCGCCCCGACAGTTGCAAGTCCCATTAAAAATTCTTCGTCAAATATCTGTCCTGAAAAAATTTTCCTTACTGCACCCCAGAGGACATCATATCCTGCTATTAAATAGGAAGCAAAAAGTACAGATATACTTACATACCCATCAAAAAAGAATGAC
Source organism: Clostridia bacterium (assembly GCA_017466275.1). Taxonomy (GTDB): domain Bacteria; phylum Bacillota; class Clostridia; order UMGS1883; family UMGS1883; genus UMGS1883. The sequence continues at coordinate 6,452 of JAFTUL010000030.1, forward strand.
AGTACAAAAAGTGCTGCAGCTATCATTGTTTTGACAAGCCTTTTTTTATGTTTCCTGCTCATAATTCACTCATCTCAAAATTACGTTCTGTCTTTCTTGCTGCTTTCACAATCTCTTTTTCTATACGGGGAAAATCCTTCTCATCCGCTTCAACAGTAAGTATCTGCATAATAAAACTGAGCTGTGCATTTTTAACACCGTCAATTTTCTTTACTGCATCTTCAATCTTTCCTGCACAAACTGCACAGTCAATTTCCAATACCTCATATTTTTTTATCATTTTTCATCATCCTTTCTTCTGTCAAGTGGTCAAATCCCTGCCCTATAATGCTCCGCACATGGTCGTCTGCAAGGAAATAATATATCGTCTTACCCTCTCTGCGGCAATCAACCAGTTTATTATTTTTCAAGACCCTTAGCTGATGTGATATTGCAGGCTGAGCCATTCCCAAAAGCTCCGCAATTGCACAAACGCAAAGCTCCGATTCAAAAAGCGAAAACAGAATTTTCATTCTGGTAGTATCACCGAAAATTTTAAAAAGGTCGGATAAATCGCACAAAAGTTCATCAGGCGGAAGTTCATTACGCACCACATTTAAAATTTCGTCGTGATTATGTTTCATCATATGCACCTCCATTCATATGTATGCACAAGCATATGTTATCACATACATATAAATATGTCAATAAAAAAGACAGTAGATTTTTAATGTCTACTGTCTTTTCTCAAATTTGAAAAAATATAAATCAGGGAAAGTGTACAAAGAAATATTCCTCCTATGGAATACACCAGCACACCACTCACAGAAAGGTTGTCTTGCATAAATACCGCGGAAATATTGAACGCTGAATGGCACGTCATTGCCACAAGGATATTCTGTGAACGATAATAAATAATTCCTAATGCAATACCTATTACAAAGGCAAAAATCGACTGAAACAAAACTCCGTGAATCGCCCCGAAAATTATTGCCTGCAGACCGATTGCCGCCCATGGACGCATAATTTTGAGTAGTTCTTTCATAACGAGCCCGCGGAACATAATTTCCTCAAAAAAAGGGGCAAACACTGCCACACAAAAAAGGGCTGTAAAAAGCTGTGCTACTGTTGTTATTTCAGGATTAATTTCTGCCGCCTTTTCTATTGATTTTTCCAGTACGGTAATTTTTTGAGCGAAAGAATAGTAAACCGAAACCAAGAATCTGCATCCAATGGCAAGTGTTACTGCCATGGCATAAATTATAGTTGGTACATTTTTTCTCTCTATCACACTTACCAGAGGTTGTTTTCTGAGTTTGCCTATAAAATAATATATTATCAGACAAACAATTCCCACAACCGCTGTTACTGCATAGGAATTATTCAGCACTCTTTCCTCTATTTCCGAAAAGGAGGTGCCTCCTATTCTCGCCCATAGGAAGAGGACGTTATAAAGCACAAATGAAACTGCATAATATATCCCGATATACAGTAATGTAAATGCTATCCCTTTAACCCTTTTAATTACTCTGTTCAACTTTAGTCGCCTCTTCATTAAGAGCTATTATGATTTTCTTCGGGCATTTAGCTGCACATATACCGCAGCCGATACATTTCTCATAGTCAATTACGGCATGGTTGTTTTCTACTGTTATTGCCTGTACGGGGCAGTTTTTCTCACAAATTTTACAGCCGATACAACCTACGGAGCATTTTGCTTTCATGTCTGCACCTTTGTCACAGGAACTGCATTTAACAATATATTTAGTGCTTTTCTTAACAATTTTTATGAGTTTTTTCGGGCAGGCCTTTTCACATTCACCACAGCCGCCGCACTTGTCATAGTCAATAACAGCAATACCGTTTTCAATAGTTATAGCGTTATTCTGGCAAACAGCACTGCAGCTTCCGTAACCAAGACAACCATATGAACAAGCCTTATGTCCGCCACCCTGAAGAGTTACTGCTACATTACAATCTTCAATGCCTTCATATATGTATTTATCTGCTGCAGTTTCTTCATCACCGTTACAAAGAACAACTGCACATTTTTCTTCAACTGCCTCAGACTTAACTCCCATTATAGCTGCAATTGCATCGGCAACCTGCTGACCTCCGGGGCTGCAGGCATTTATTTTTGCACCGTCTGAGGATATTGCCGCCGCATATGCACTACAGCCTGCATATCCGCAGCTACCGCAATTGGCACCTGGAAGAACTTCTGCAATAGCTTCTGCACGTTCATCCTTCTGAACGGCAAAAATTTTAGATGCCACCGCCAAAAGAATACCGAGGAAAAGACCTACCGATCCCATTGCCAAAGCAGGAAAAAGTATATCTGTCATAGTTTAAATCATTCCTTTCAAAAAGACATTCCCGCAAATCCCAAAAATGCAATTGCAAGAAGTGATGCACTGATAAGTGCAATGGGCATTCCCTGTAATGAGTTGGGGATATCCGAGCTTTCGAGTCTTTCACGGACACCTGCAAAAAGTACAATTGCCAACATAAAGCCTATTCCTGCAGAAAAGCCGTTTACTATTGATTCAATAAGTGTATAGCTTCCTGCTGTGGGGTCTATTACAGATGCAGTTCTTACATTAAGAAGCGCTACACCAAGTACTGCACAGTTTGTTGTTATAAGAGGAAGATAAATTCCGAGTGCACTGTAAAGCGAGGGAATTGACTTCTGCAAAAACATTTCCACAAACTGTACAAGTGCCGCAATAATAACGATAAAAGCAATAGTCTGCATATATTCGATATTAAGGGGAACGAGGATAAACTTCTGACAAAGCCACGTCATAATGGAGGCAAGTGTCATTACGAATGTAACCGCCATACCCATACCAAGAGCAGTATCAAGCTTCTTTGACACGCCGAGGAAGGGACAGATACCATAGAATTTAACAAGTACAAAGTTCTGTACAAAAATAGATGTGAGTGCTATTCCTATCAAAGCCGGCATTTATCTCTCCCCCTTTCTGTTTTTAATCACATTGATTATTCCTAAAAGAAGTCCCAGCGTAAGGAAGCCACCAGGAGGAAGAAGCATAATCGTTGCAGGAGAAGTAATTCCCACAGACATCCCAAGAATAGTTCCGTTACCCAAGATTTCTCTTATAGCTGAAATAATAGAAAGTGCTATTGTAAAGCCGAGTCCCATTCCGATACCGTCGGCTGCAGATTTCATTACACCGTTTTTGGAAGCAAATGCTTCTGCACGGGCAAGAATGATACAGTTAACAACGATAAGGGGAATGAAAAGTCCCAAAGACTGAGAAAGTGCGGGAATATATGCTTTCAGAATAAGGTCAACAACGGTTACGAAAGTTGCAATAATTACAACATAAGCCGCTATTCTGATTTTCTGAGGTATCATTTTTCTGAGCATTGATACAAGCATATTTGAAAGAGTAAGTACAAAAGTAACCGAAAGTCCCATACCTATACCGTTTGCAAGAGATGTTGTAACGGCGAGAGTGGGACACATACCCAAAAGCTGTATAAAGGTGGGATTTTCTTTAATGATTCCGTTTTTTATTGTTTTAATCATTTTGCTCCCTCCTTTATAAAGAGTGATGTTATCATATCACAAGCCTGTGCAATACCGCTTTCAACAGCACGGCTGCTGATGGTAGCACCAGTTACAGCCTCAAATTCCTGAGGAGAAGCTGTGGGCTTTTTAACAAGCTTCAAATCCGCAAGGCTCTTCCCTGCAAACTGTCCCTTGAACTTATCCTCGGTAATTTTTGCACCAAGACCTGCAGTTTCGCTCTGGGAAAGAATTTCAATACCCTGAACAGTCATTTCCTTATCTACGCCAACCATCATAACTACTGCACCACCATATCCATTTGCGGATACCTTGGTACAAAATCCAATGACTTCACCATTTTTTCTTGCTATCGACAAATTTTCATCTGTTTCCGAAGCTTCAAATTCTTCAGCATCGGGCAGAAGATTTTTCATAGCTGTTTCTGTTGCTTCTTTTTCTGCCCTTTCAATAGCGGGTGCTGTAATAGTGTTTACACCGGCAAGGACCAAGGCTGCAACCAACGTTATAAGGCAAAGAACAGCCGAAAGTTTTACAAATTCTTTTTTCATACTGTCCCCTCCTTATCTTTCTTTAACCTTGCCAAAGGGCTTCGGTCTGGTACATCTGTCAAGAAGCGGAGTTAAGATATTCATAAGAAGGATAGCAAAGCTTACACCCTCGGGATAACCTCCCCAGAATCTTATTACACAAGTGAGCACACCACAACCGATACCAAATATAATTTGGCCTAAGGGAGTGGTAGGACTTGTAACATAATCGGTAGCCATAAATATTGCACCGAGAAGAACACCGCCCGAAAGAACTGCAGTTACGGGGTTCTGTGCGCTTGCAACTGCAAAATCACCGCAAAGCCAGGTCATAACCATAACGCTTCCAATAAAAGCAAAGGGGATTCTCACGCTGATAACTCTGCGTATAAGAAGATATGCAAAGCCTATAAGAAGCGCAATTGCACAGGTTTCCCCTATGCAGCCGGGGATTGGCTGACCGCTTTTATAAAATCCGAAAAGCTGTTCCATAGCGGTGGGAATCTGCCCCTGAAATTCGCTTGACAAGGGCGTTGCACCGGTAATTGCCGCACTGTCAAAGAAGTTTATTTTATCTAAAGAATAGGTTGTCATTGCAAGGGGGAATGACGCAAGCACAAAAGCTCTTCCCACGAGGGCAGGATTCATAAAATTCTGTCCTATTCCGCCAAAAAGCTGTTTTACAATAACAATTGCAACCAA
>JAFTUL010000031.1 GCA_017466275.1 Clostridia bacterium
AAAGAAAGAAGAAAATAAGCCTAAAACAAGAGTGTGGGGCAAAACAAGAAATGAAGACAGCCATTCTGCAGAAAGAGAGGTTGACCAAATGATGTTAGATAACAAGACAGAACAGAAATAACCCCCCGTACCAAAAAGATGTGTAAAGAAACATCGGTACCCGGGGGTTATTTCTTTTTATGCCTTATTTGTCCCGTAAGGGGCTTTTTTTATTTGACAACAGCTCTGCTTCAGGTTAAAATCATCTCAGGATGACGAGGTTCGGATTATCCTCGCCACCCCGACTCAAATACAAGGAGAAAAATCAATGGAAGAAAAAGAGAACAAAAGCACAATAAACCTTCTGGCAATTCTGCTTGCCTTCATAATGGGTCTGACCGTAGGCAACGTTGACCTTAACGCCCTCACCGAGCTAAAAGATAAATACGTCACCACAAGCGGTCACTCTTTGATAAACAGAGACAACACAACAACCAAAAAGCATTCCGTACGATTTGAAGCCGCCTCCTCACAGCACGAAGACGGGATTTCACCTTCCGAAAAAGCAGAAACAGAAAAATACGAAGAACCGGAAAAAGCTCCGACTGCTGAAACCGAAAAGCAAGCAACCGAAACCGATGCGGATTTTTTCACCGTATACAGAACTCCAACAGGTAAAAAATATCATTTTCATCCGGGCTGTGCAGGTGACAACCGAATAGTCACTGACATCGACGAGGCCACTTCACTTGGATTGACGCCCTGCAAAACATGCGCTGACGGGTGAAAAAAGCCTATGCTACAACGAAAAATCCCTTTGCCACAAATTGTAGAGCCGCATTTTTCCTGAAAACCGTAGACAAACACAGCTCTGTGTGCTATAAAGGAAACGGAGGTGTTACTTATGGCAAACATTGCAATAAACATAAAAAAGCTACGCTTGCAAAAAGGCATAACCCAGGAAGCTTTTGCAAAAACCGTAAACGTAAGCCGTCAGGCAATTTCAAGCTGGGAAACAGGCAGAACCCAACCCGACATTGAAATGATAGGCACCCTCGCCGAAGCGCTCGACGTATCAATAGAGGAGCTTATTTACGGAGAAAAAAGAAACATAAAAATAGATGACACAGAAAAAAGCTATGTAAGCACCGCTACCGTTGTGCTTTCAATTCTCGGCGGCTTTATGCTGCTTGCGGGTGCAATTCTCATTCTCGTCTGGAGCTGGAATCATGTTCCTGTAGTTGCAAAAACCGTCTATGCTCTTGTGCCTGCGGGACTGGGCGTTGCCTTTGCAATGTACGTTTTGAAAAAAATGAAAAACGATTCCTTTATGGTTGAAATAGGCTCGTTATCATGGGCAATAGGCAATATAGTTTCTCTGATTTTTATAAAAGAGCTGTTTGAGTACAATCTTGAAGGCATACATATCGCCGCTATAGCGCTTGCGCTTACCCTGCCCGTAATGCTTATAATGAAAAGCGTATCTGCGCTTACCGTTTTCTACGGTGCAATAGCTTACGGTCTCAGCGCTCTTTGGAATCATTTGTATGAGGCTTACAATTGGAATTACGACTTTGAAAAGTCTTATATCATCTTACTGTCGACATCACTTTTTATCGCTATTCTCTTTGTTCACCTTTACAGAAATAAAATTGACTATGCACGGCACAGGTATGCACAGTGTGCAAGCCTTATTATAACACTGCATTTCATATATATGACCTTCGTTAACAACGGCTTTATAAATCCTTTTGTTGCCTTGCTGGCAATATTCTCAATCTGCTCTATACTTGAAAAAGAAAATGACCTTACTGACCCGCTTTACATTTTCGGCACCCTCGGAAGCACCGCAACTATGCATATTTATCTTATATCACAAGGCGACTATATAGGAGGATATCTCGAAGAGGAAATCCCCGTGCTTCTCCTGTCGGTGCTTTTCGCTTCGCTTGCTATATGGAAAAACAAGAACTCACTTAAAGAAAATCTGTTCAAAAAGTTGCAGTTAACTATAATTTTCATCTGTGCGGTCTTTTCGGCAATTCACTCCGCGGTATACCGTTCAGCCTACATAATATCTGCTGAAGCTACTACGCTTACAGTAATATTTGACTCTGCGGCAATATTTGTTTTTCCAATTTGCATTTTTACTCTTGCGCTTATATTTATTACACAGGGCTTAAAGGAAAACCGCCTTTATCCCCTCAACTTAGGCTTTGTATCAATTGCCGCCCTTGCAATTATACTGCTTACAGCCTTTGAAACAGATATGCTCATAAAGGGCTGTGTGCTTCTTCTGATGGGCGGAATACTTATGTTTATGAATCTGAAAATCACGAAGAAGAAAGAAAAAGAAAAAAAGAAAGAGACTCCCGTTGAGGAAGTCTCTGATACACAGGGTTAAAACTACGGGACTGTCCGCTTTGAACAGTCCCGTTAATTTTTTACTTATACTGATATACTCTCACATAGTCCACGATGAACTCAGCTGTATCACCGGGCTCCATGCTCATTTTACCGGTGCCGTGTCTGTCGGCATTTGCAACACCGTTTTCACCTGCAACCTCGCAGGAAAGGATAAGGTATTCCGGATTCTGACTTACTCCGCCGGTGGAAAGTCTGCCTGTTTCAACACCGTTTATGTAGAAGATATATTCCTTATCGTTCCACTCAAGACCGTAGGTGTTGTACTCCTAGTAAGGATTTTTACAGAACCACTTGACTATACTGTCACCCTTGTGACACTCGCCGTAGCCGTCGTAGTGAATACCGCTTACGACTGCGTCGCCGTAGCCGAGAGCATTGTCCTTGTAGTACATCGACTCAAAGATGTCAACCTCGGTGCCGTCCTTGCCCGAGCCGTCAACATTGTAAACACCCTCGTTCATCATCCAGAAGGCTGACCACATTCCCGTAGAGGCGGGAAGAATTGCTCTTACCTCAAAGTAGCCGTAGCACTGCTCAAACTTACCGCGGGTTTCAACAACGCCCGTGTACCAGCCGGGACCGTAATCCTTATCGTCAGGACGGTTTGCAAAATAATTTTTGTAAGCATCGGGAGTGGGAAGTCCTTCTTCATAGTAAGCGGTGGTAATTACAAGGTTGCCGTCCTTTACATCAACCATATCCTCGTGCCAGTAGCCGCCTTTTCTCTCGCGCTCCCACCAGTTGTACTGCCACTTTGTTCTGTCAAGCTCGTCGCCCTCAAATTCGTCACTCCACACAAGCTCAAACTTGTCCATATTCACCTGCTGTCCCTTAGGAATTGCAGGAAAACCCAAGGAATGGGGAAGTGTGGGTGAAAGTATCATCAGAACAGAAACCAGAAGTCTTATAATTTTTGAAAACATAATATTTCCTCCTTTTTAAGTTGATTTCAGTATATCAAAACCGTACCGCTTTTGTCAACAAGCCCGAATATATGCTGATTAAAAATCATATCCTATTACGGGTGATAATATGAAAATCGACAAAAGCAAGCTGAAGGTTTACGGAATATTCCTGCTGATAACAGGTGCCGTGGGCGGACTTTCAGCCCTGCTGACAAATATGGCTATGGAAGCCTATAAGACAGCCGCAAAGCCTGCATTGACACCGCCCGATATTGTGTTCCCGATTGTATGGAGCATTCTTTACACGCTTATGGCAATCAGCGCCGCAAGGGTCTGGCTGACGGATAATTCCCGCATAAAAAACCGCGCGATGATAGTATATGCCCTTCAGCTGTTTTTCAACTTTTTCTGGAGCATACTTTTCTTTAACCTTCAGGCTTACGGGCTTGCCTTTTTATGGCTTATCGGATTATGGATACTGATACTGATTATGATAGTGCGCTTTTACAATATCGATAAGCTTGCAGGCATTTTGCAGATACCCTATCTTCTTTGGGTTACCTTTGCAGGATATCTTAATTACATGGTATGGATGCTCAACAAATAGGCTCTGTACCAATACCGGGTTGATTTAAACAGCAACTCAA
>JAFTUL010000032.1 GCA_017466275.1 Clostridia bacterium
ATTTTTAAGTATTGAAGAAATTTCTTCCGAGATTCTTTTTCCGCTTACCTCATTTTCAAGCACAACCCTTGCAGCACCGTTTTTCTCCAGATACCTTGCGTTGTATTCCTGGTGGTTGTGGGCAACGTAGGGGCTTGGAATAAGAACTGCCGCTTTTCCCAATGCCGTTATTTCGCTGACGGTTATTGCACCTGCACGTCCGACAACAACATCTGCGGCAAAGAAAATTTCTTCCATATTATAGATATAGGGAACTACCTTGATATTTTTTACCTTTGTGAGGTCGGTAGTCTTTTTTATAGCTTCACTTATGCTTTCATAGTGACGCTCACCGGTTGATGCAATAAGGTTAAAGTCCTTGATACGGTTTTCTTCTATCATCTGCACAAGTGCTTCGTTCATTTTTTCAGCACCAAGAGAGCCGCCGAACATCAGGACAATAGGCTTTTCGTCAAAACCGTACTGTGCACGCACCAAATCTATATCGTGTACTGCAAAAAGGTCAGGTCTTAACGGATTTCCCGTAAGGACTATTTTTTTTGCTTTCATCATATCACGGGTTTCCTCAAAGCTTATTGCTGTAATATCTGCTTTTCCTGCAAGCATTTTTATTGCAAGGCCTGGGAAAACATTCTGTTCGTGAATAAGAGTTGGGATTTTAAGGCTTGCTGCTGCCTTTACAACAGGCGCACATACATATCCACCCGTACCTATTACCACATCGGGCTTGAAATTTTTTATTATACGTTTTGCAACACCTGTGCTTTTTACATAATTTATAAACACCTTGATGTTTTCAACGCTGAGACTTCGCCTGAGTCCCATAACATCAATGAACTTAATGTCGTATCCGCATTTGGGAACAAGAGTTTTTTCAAGACCGCGCTCTGTTCCCACAAAGAGAAATTCGCTGCGGGGTTCCTTCTCCTTTATATAGTTTGCAATGGCAATTGCAGGGTTGATATGCCCTGCTGTGCCGCCTCCTGTTAAGAGTACCCTCATACTAAAGCACCTACACTATATTTTTTTGATTTTACTGGATTTTGAAATATTAATCAGAATTCCTATTCCCCACATTGTGGCAAGCATTGACGAACCGCCCGAGCTGAAGAGGGGAAGCTGCATTCCCGTTGACGGAAGAACCGAAAGCACAACACCGATATTAATAAGCATCTGAAGTCCTACAATAGCGGTTATACCGAAAGCTGTGTACATACCGAATTTGTCCCTTGCGTTAAGGGCAATACTTATACCTCTCCACACAAAAAGCACAAACAAAAGAATTACAAGCACACCGCCTATAAACCCAAGCTCTTCGCAAATAACTGCATATATATAGTCATTCTGTGCTTCGGGAAGATATTTATACTTTTGTCTCGACTGACCGAGTCCCAAGCCGAAAAGCCCGCCGCTTCCTACTGCATAGAGGGATTGTACAATCTGCCAGCCTATTCCCTGCTTATATTTAAAAGGGTTAAAAAGTGCCAGAATACGGTTGTATCTGTATTCCTCTGTAAATACGAAGAAAGATCCTGCCGCGCCAAGACCTAAGCCACCGAAAATAGTCCACTTGAGAGAGAAGCCTGCAACAAGCATCATCAGGATGCTGATAAGTGCGAGCATAATTGCGGCGGACATATGACTCTGCATAATACAGAAAAAACAGAATAAACCCATTACACCGAAAGATGTTATAATATTCTTTTTATCCGTAGTGAGATTATGCGTTCTCTTATCTGAAAATCTCGCTGCATAAAACAGTACCAATACGATTTTTGCAAATTCCGAGGGCTGAAAGCTGATAAATCCCAAAGAAATCTGCCTGGTTGCACCGTGTGATGCAAAACCTACCACGGGCACTATAAACATAACGAGGGCTGTAACACCAAGCATAAGCTTCTGCAGGCTAAGGTACATATGGTAATCGTTGGTTGCTGCAAATACCATTACTGCACTGCCCATAAGAAGAATTGCACCCTGCCTTATAAGGGTACGGAAAATTCCGCCCTCCGCCGCACCAGGTGAGCTTGCTGAAAAAAGCATAGCGAAGCCAAACAAGAGCAGGCTGAGTACTATAACGACTAATATAAAGTCCGCTTTACCGGAAGGTTCTCTTTTTCCTGTCATATTGGCTCCTCCTTTAAAATCAAATTGCTATGTAACAAACGGCACAGAGAATCAGCGTTATTATGCTGAAAAGTGCCACAACCTTTGTTTCTTTCCATCCGCACTTTTCAAAGTGATGATGTACAGGTGCCATTTTGAAAACTCTTTTTTTCGTTTTCTTATATACGGACACCTGAATGATGACACTAAGTGCTTCAAACAAAAATACAAATGCACCAATTATTATAAAAAGCTCCAGGCCTGCACTGATTGCGACAGCCGCAATCATACCGCCAATGAAAAGACTTCCCGTATCACCCATAAAAACCTTTGCAGGATAAGCATTATAAATAAGGAAACCTAAAAGTCCGCCTGTTAAAGCACCTGCAACCACGCTGCCGTCAGAATGTGCACCTATTACGGCACACGCAACTGCAAAGAACAGAGAAACTATACTACCCACACTTGCAGCAAGACCGTCAAGTCCGTCTGTAAGATTTGCACTGTTTGTTGTAGCCAGAAGCACAAGCATTACAAAAGGAATGTGCAGAATTCCTAAATCAAAGGTCAAATCTGTAAAGGGTATTCTTGTTTCCGTCTGTCCAAACTGAAAATACAGAAATACTGCATATCCAAGGCTTACAACAGTCTGTGCAAGAAATTTCTGAGATGCGGAAAATCCCTTGTTCTGCTTTTTAACGACCTTTATATAGTCGTCAATAAAGCCTATCAGCCCAAACAGCACACCGCACAAAAGTATTGCACCGCATCTTAAATTTCTTATGAAAATCAATGTAGCAATAACAGTTGATGCTATAAAAACAAGACCGCCCATTGTGGGTGTACCCTGCTTTTTTTCGTGCCATGAGGGACCGTCCTCTAAAATTGTCTGTCCGAATTTCAGTTTGCGGAGAAACGGTATCAGAACCGGTTCACACAGTGCGGTTATTAGAAAGCTTATTAAACATGCTTTTATCCACATAGTTAATTACCCCTTCATTGTTGAAAGTATCTCTTTTACAACAACTCTTTCGTCAAAGTCGTGTTTAACATGGTCAATTTCCTGATAGGTTTCGTGTCCCTTGCCTGCAAGAATTATAATATCGCCCTCTTTTGCAATTTCCATTGCCTTGCGGATGGCATCCTTTCTGTTTACCACGGTGATATGGTTATCCTTTTCCATTCCTGCAAGGATATCCTTTATGATTGCCTCCGGCTCTTCACAGCGAGGATTGTCACTCGTAACCACAACAAGGTCTGAAAGCTCCTCTGCTATTTTACCCATTTTAGGACGCTTGGTTGCATCACGGTTACCACCGCAGCCAAATACGGTTATTACGTGACCTTTTGCAAAATCACGCACTGCAGATATGATGTTTTCCATACCGTCGGGAGTGTGTGCATAGTCAATAATTACTGTGTAGGGAGTCGTTGTGCGGACAACCTCAATTCTTCCTTTTATACTTTTTGCAAGGACAAGGCCGTTTTCTATATCCGACATATCAATGCCGATATTTATGCAGGCACAAATTGCTGCAAGGGCATTGTAAACTGAGAATTTGCCGGGGATTCCCAGACGCATTTCGTGAGTTTCGTTTTTATATACAATGTCAAATATTACGCCCCTCTCACTCATTTTGATGTTATCTGCTTTTATGAGAGAGTCACTATCAACTGAATAGGTGAGAACATCTTCCCCTGCCGAGGCAAGACAGATTTGAGCAAAGTCTGAATCAAGATTGATTGCAGAGGACTTGCTCATTGCAAAAAGCTTTGCCTTTGCCTTTGCGTAATTTTCCATAGTTTTATGGAAATCAAGATGATCCTGTGTGATATTTGTTAAAACTGCCGTTTCAAAGGTTACGCCGTACACTCTGTCAAGCTCGAGAGAGTGGCTCGAAACCTCCATTACCACATATTCACCGCCGCTTTCTACCATTTTATGAAAAATTTCGAAAAGGTCAAAGGATTCAGGTGTTGTACGGCTGCTTTCTGTTATGCAGTCACCGATTATTATCTGATTTGTGCCAATGAGGTCACATCTTAAGCCCTTGAGCATCAGAATCTGCCTGATAAGATATGTTGTAGTGGTCTTTCCGTTTGTGCCGGTAAGGCCGATTATCTTAAGCTTTTTTTCAGGGTGGTCAAAATACTCCGCACTGGTAAGTGCCAATGCCTTTCTTGAGTCTTTTGCCTTTACATAGGTGCATCCGCAGTCAATGTCATCCTCGCCCAGAACTGCAACTGCACCGTTTTTTATTGCACTGTCAATGTATTTATGTCCGTCGGTTTCAAAGCCCTTTATTGCTATAAAGAGATAGCCGTCCTGAACTTTTCTGGAATCGTATGCTATGCCCTTTATTTCAATTTCGGAGTTTCCGGAAATCTCACATTCTATATTTTTAACGAGTTCTTTTAATGTCATTATGCACCTCCGTCAATTCTCTTCCCTCTTAACAAACTTTACATAAATTTTTGTTCCTGCCGCAACCTCGGATTTTGCCTTGGGGCTTTGGCTTACTGCTATATAATCGTCAGGAATTGTTCCGCTGTTTGCCGCATCAAGCTCCATACCGAGGCCTGCATTTTCGATGGTTGCCTTTGCATTTTTATAGTTCATCCCTATAACCTCGGGAACAATTGCAGTTCCCTGCGTTTCTTCTTTTTGGGTGTATGCAATTACAACACCGCCTTTATGAAGCTTTGTTCCTGCTGCGGGAATCTGATTTGTAATCTTTTCTCCGTTGCCCTTGGGATTTATCTTAAGTCCCATATTATCAAGCTTGACAAGGGCTTCCTGCACAGTAAGTCCGTTAATATTGGGTACTGTTACAGATATTTTATCCTTGTTTTCCTCTGTCGGCTGTGGAGCATATCCAAGGTAAGGCAGAACATCTTCAAAAATTCTTCCTACCGCAGGTGCTGCAATTGCACCGCCACCCGTTGCTCCTGCATGAGGCTCGTCAAGGAGCAAAAGACATACAAGCTGGGGATTATCGGCAGGTGCTACACCTACAAAGGATGCGATATATTCTCCGCTTCCTCGGGGAAGCTTTTCACTCGTACCTGTTTTTCCGCCGATACGGAAGCCTGCAACATATCCGCCTTTACCTGTTCCCTCTGCTACAACGCGTTCCATCATACCACGCATCAGCACGCTGGTTTCTTTAGAAATTACACTGCGGACAAGTTCGGGGTCAAATGTTTCAATCACATTTCCCTCTGCATCGGTATAAGCCTTTATTATACGAGGTTTCATAAGGTTTCCTCCGTTTACAACGGCTGAAACGGCACTTATAAGCTGAAGAGGTGTGATTGTGAAAGTCTGCCCGAAGGATGATGTCGCCAAATCTACAACGCCGAGCTTTTGGTGGAATGTTCCGGCTGATTCACCCGGGATTGTAAAGCCCGTCTTTTCTGTAAGCCCAAAGGCTTTATAATATTTCTGGAAAGTTGTTGCACCCATTCTTGAAGCAAGCTCCATTACAAAGGGGTTACAGGAATTCATAAGTCCCTGTGCAAAGGTTTCTTCTCCGTGTCCGGCGTGCTGCCAGCAATGTATACTGCGGTTTGCCACCTGTCTGACACCTGAGCAGGAGAACACATCCTGCGGAGTTGCAACACCCTCCTCAAGAGCTGCTGATGCAACTATTGTTTTAAAGGTTGACCCCGGCTCATAGGAGTCTACTACGGCTTTGTTACGCCACATTTTCCAAACGGCCTTGTTATATGCTTCCGTATAAGCTTCGCCCTCCAGTTCAAGAGCATCAAGCTGCTCCAAAAGAAGCTGGTCTGTTATCACACGGGGAGAATTCAGGTCGTAGGTAGGTACTACTGCCATTGCAAGAACTTCTCCTGTGTTAGGGTCCATAACTATAGCGGCACCGCCATTGCCGAGAAGATTTTCCTCATACGCCTGCTGAAGATGCTTTTCCGTATATCTCTGTATAGTTTCATCGATTGTCAGAACAACGCCCTTGCCGTCCTGAGGCTCGATGTAGTTTTCATATTTAAAAGGCATTTCGTTATTTGCAACGTCCTTTGCCGCAACGATTCTGCCGTCAACACCGCGAAGCTGTTCATCAAGAACATTTTCAAGTCCTTCAAGTCCCTGATTGTCACTTCCCGTAAAACCTATAACCTGTGCCGCAAGGGAGCCATAGGGATAATAACGCTTGGAATCCTCTTCAAAATAGACTCCAGAAAGCTTTTCGCTTCTGATTTGGTCGGCAACGCTTTTCTCTACCTGCTTTGCAACAACCACCGACTGTCTGTTGGTGCGTGATATCTGTTTTCTTAAATTTTGCTCGTCTACTCCAAGAATTTTTACAAGAGTGCTTACAACCTCTTCCTCATTCTTACTTTTTGCTATTTCCTGAGGGTTAAGGGTTACTCTTTCAGCAGAGGCACTCTGTGCAAGAATTTTTAAATTGCGGTCATAAATTGAACCTCGCTTTGCGCTGATTACACTGTCACGGGTCTGCTGCTCAGCTGCCATTTGGCTATATTCTTCTCCGCGGACAAACTGTATCCATGCAAGCCTTACAAGAAGCACCAACACACCCACAAGGAAAAAAAGCGTTATTAATTTCATTCGTTTTTTTATGGCTCTTGTCGGCATGGTTTCACTCCTTTTATGGTATTACTTTTTCCTTTTTTATAAACGCAAAAAGGGATTTGGCAAAAAAAGTCCTGTTGCCACTTCCCTTTATTATATTAATATAAGTATTCCAGTATTCCCGATATGCGATTTATAAATGCGTTGAACGTGCTTTTTTCCTCAACCTTTAAAACTTCACCGTTGTCAGTATTTCCAAGTGCAATATATTGTATCTGATTTTTTGCAGGAGGCTTAAGTCCAAGACGCTGTGCTTCCTGTTCAATTTTCTTGGGGTCAAGGTTTCCCTCTGCTTTCACCTGCTGTTCAACAACCTTTGCACTTATAAGCTCAAGATTTTCTTTAGAAGCAGAGAGCTTATTATACTCTGCTGTAATTGTCGCATATCTGAGAAGAACTACGAAAGACAATGCAAACGCAACCAGAATTGCTTTCACAACGCGTTTTTTAATCCTTAACGCCTTTTTGTGTGACAGCTTAACGCTTGTCCTTCCGTTGGTTTTCTTCCCTGCAGATTTCTTCTTGGGAACATCTGATGTGTAGTATTCAGTTTTTAATGCACTTGAACCGTCTGTATACATCGGTACGCTCCTGTCAGATTATTTTTTCCACAGCTCTTAATTTACTGCTTCTCGCACGGGGATTCTCGTCAAGCTCTTTTTCAGAGGGGACTATGGGTTTTCGTGTAATGCTCTTTACGGAAGGCTTGTTTCCGCAAACACATACGGGAAAGTCTTTCGGGCAGGTACAGCCTTTCTCCAAAGCCGCAAAAGTTGTTTTTACGATTCTGTCTTCAAGGGAGTGGAAAGTGATTATTCCCATCTTGCCACCCTTTTTTAGAAGCTCTGCACCGTCCCTTATTGCCTGTTCCAATATTTTAAGCTCTCCGTTGACCTCAATCCTTATAGCCTGAAATGTACGTTTTGCAGGATGGGGTCCGTCCTTTCTAGCCGAAAGGGGGATTGCCGCTTTTATAATATCTACAAGCTCAAAAGTCGTTTCTATGGGAGATGTTTTTCTTCTCTCAATAATGAAATCAACGATTCTGCTTGCCCATCTTTCCTCTCCATATGTAGAGATTATCCTAAAAAGCTCTTCTGACGAATAGGTGTTTACTATATCCTTTGCGGTAAGGCTGTCGCGACTATCCATACGCATGTCCAGTGGCGCGTCCTGCATATAGGAAAAGCCCCTCTCTGCATCGTCAAGCTGAGGTGACGATACCCCTAAATCCGCTATGATTCCGTCAAATTTTTCTATTCCAAGGTTTTTTGATATATTTTTTATATTGGAAAAATTATCGTGTACTGCGGTGAATTTTTTTCCTTTAAAACGCTCATTCGCATTTTTTATGGCAATTTCATCACGGTCTATTCCGATAACTTGTCCTCCACGCTCCAAAATCAGAGATGTATGTCCGCCGCCACCCAATGTGAAATCGGCATATATTCCACCCGTTTTAACATCTATGCTGTCAACGGTCTCTTCTAAAAGCACAGTAACATGGTTGAATTCCACAATGCTTCCTCCTATCAGAAGCTGATTTCTTCCAGACTTTCTGCAGCTTCCTCAACAGTCATCTCTTCTTCACTCTGAGAATATTCCATCCAACGCTGTGCATCCCAGATTTCAACACGCTTGCTGACACCGATTATGACAACCTCTTTAGTAAGAGCTGCATATTCACGGTGAGGGGGTGTAATAAGCACCTTGCCCTGTTTGTCCGGCTCGCCCTCTGCTGCACCGGAGAGGAATGTTCTCTGCAGGAAACGGGCACTCTTCTGATTAGAGGGAAGCTTTGCAAGATTATCAGCAAGCTCTTCCCATACATCCATAGGATATACAAACAGACATCCCTCAAAGCCCTTGGTGATCATGAACTGTTCGCCAAGCTGTTCACGAAACTTTGCAGGAATGATTACTCTTCCCTTCGCATCGATATTATGTGAGTACTCGCCTACGAACATTCATTTCACCTCCACTTTGTTGCACTTTTGTGCACTTTCCTACACTTTGAATATATTTTACTATATATCTGCCCTGATTTCAATACTTTTTTAAAAATTTTTTGAGTTTTTTCAGTTTTTTACATTACTATCTAAATATGGAAAATACTGGGCTTGAAGATACAATATTTTGTGAACAAAAAAGAAATTCCGAAACAAATTTTTGAAGAATTTGTTTCGGAATTGTTAAATTGTTTTTGAATTCAACAAAAAGGATTCCTTTTGGCTATCGTTTTCTTAATAGATGCAATACAAATTGATTATAATTCCTGCATAACCCTTTTGCAAAATTTAATTTTTCAGTTATATCTATTTTAATTTGTTGAAATGATCTGCTGTTGTTGTTTTTATAACCTTACTCAATCCTATTATACCAATAAGATTTGGTATTGCCATTAATCCATTCATAGTTTCAGAAATACTCCATATCAAATTAAGGTTACCCACTGCTCCAAGGAAAACAAATATGATATAGACGCATCTGTAAATTCTAACTGCTGTTATTGAATTATGTGACAAATATTCAACACTAACCTCACCATAATAAGCCCAGCCGAGAATTGTTGACAGTGCAAAGAAAACAGTGGATAATGTTACTATAATCCCTCCCACTTTAGGGAAAATCAACTCAAATGATGCAATACTCAAAGCAGCACCCTGTACTGTTCCTGTTTCCCAAATTCCGGTTGTAAGAATAACAAGTGCAGAAAGTGTACATATAACAATTGTAGTAAAAAACACCTCGAACATCCCCCAAAGCCCCTGCTGCACTGGACTTTTAGTGCTTGATGCCGCATGTGCAATAGGTGCACTTCCAAGACCTGCCTCATTGGAAAATACGCCCCTCGAAAATCCATAATGCATTGCAAGCATTATTCCATATCCTGCTGTGCCGCCTGCCGCTGCCTTAAAGTTAAATGCTTCCCTGAAAATCAACGCAAAGGCAGCAGGAACCTTTTCAATATTAACAAACAACGCCAGTGCAGAGCAGGCGAGATAAAACACAGCCATAAACGGAACAAGTTTCTCATTAACTGATGCAATTCTACGCATTCCTCCAAGGATCACGGCAACCGCAATGACTGTCAAAACGGTTCCTGTAATATAGGGGTTTACCCCCATTGTGCTTTCCAATGCAACCGCAATGGAATTAGACTGTGTGGCATTTCCTGTTCCGAGGCAGGCAATCATAGCAAAAATTGCAAACAGAGCTGCAAGCCACTTTAAGTTAAGACCATTCTTTATGTAATACATCGGGCCTCCAACCCATTTTCCATCCTCGTTCTTTTCACGGTACCTGAGCGAAAGAACTATTTCCGAGTACTTAGTGACCATTCCAAGCAAGGCACTGATCCACATCCAGAAAACCGCACCCGGGCCCCCGGAAACGATGGCTGTTGCAAGACCTGCAATACTACCCGTGCCAATAGTTCCTGCCATCGCTGTAGCAACCGCCTGAAACGGGCTCACCCCGGAAGCATCCTTTTGATGCTGCTTTTTAGAAAACATTCCCAGTATGGTATTTTTCATCATATAACCAAAATTTTTAAACTGGATAAAATTGGTTGCTATTGAAAGAAATAATCCTGTTCCAATTAGCAAAGTCAACATAACCGGACCCCATACTACATTGTTAATAGCAGTGTTTATAGTGCTGATAAGTTTCATTATTAACCTCCTCATATCACACATAATTATATAAAAGACACCAAAAAAAGTAAAGAGTTTCGTAAAATTCAGGAATAGTTTTTGCAATACTGCAATTTTGCAAAAAATTTTTCGTTAACCTTTTTTTATTTGCGTATTGCCTATATTTTTTTCATAATTTATGTGTTATTTTGCACCTTCTTGTAAAAAATAAAAATATTAAATCGAAAAAACTTGTTCTTTTATTAATAAGAAAAAGGAAAAGGCCTCACTTTTCGTGAAGTCTTTTCCTTTTTGGTGCTAGTGTTCATAACGTGTCAAAATAGAAAGACATCCTCGGCTACGCCGCCGCTTCGCGTCTTGACTGCTCGACGACCGCTACGCGAGCTCGCGGTGCCCGTCTCCCACCAACTTCGCTAAAAACGATTAACAATCGTTTTTTCTACGCTCGTTGCCTTCTTAAGGTTCAAGTCCTTTGGGTTCAACAGAAAAAGAGAAGAAAACCTACTTTATAATAGGCTTTCTTCTCTTTTTTTGGTCGGAGTGACAGGACTTGAACCTGCGGCATCCTGCTCCCAAAGCAGGCGCGCTACCAGCTGCGCTACACCCCGTTTTGTATTATAACAATGTGAATTATAATACAAATCACTATAAAATGCAAGTGTTTTTTGCCTAATTGTATTCTTTTTTTATTTTATATACTGTTTTAAGATTTTCTCACGTTCCTTTGCTACTCCACAGGAAAAAGGGTAAGTTTATTATTTTGGTCGCATATACCGAGGAAGATTTCCCGTGGGCTTTCATACCGCTGAGATTCAAGCTGTTTTTCAAGCCATTCCAGATTAAATCCCCGTCTTTTCAAGTTTTCGTGAAGAATGCGTCCGTCCATTATAATTTCAGTACAGATTGCCGCTTTTTTTGGAGATATGCCCACATCTTCAGGATTAAGTGGTCTTTTTTTGCTTTTTGGAAGAATTGTAAGTCTGCCGTTATATTCAAAAATTGCCGTTTCAATCTCGTTTATATCAAAATACCCCTCCTGACGGCACATTACCATAAATTCCGAAAGCTCCAGCTTGGCCTTTTTCATATTTCCTCTGTAAAGCTTGCCCCCATCCATAATAATAGTAGGTGTTCCGTTTATAAATTTACGTGCTTTGGGGAATTTATGAGCTATTATTGTAATAGCATATGCAACTGCACCGTAAACAACCATTGCGATAAGCGGTTTTGATGGAGATTCAAGCTCGGTAGCAAGCTCTGCGGCAATTGAGCCTATGGTTATGCCCGTAACATAATCAAAGAAATCGAGCTGTGCCATTTGCTTATGCCCAAGAACTTTTGCAATTAAAAACAAAGAAACTGCGGATAATAATGAAGTAAGAATAACTTTTACAAAATCCATATAAATCACTTCCTGTACCTATTGTCCGCAATATATGAATTTAAATTCTTGCAAACACAAAAAATCAGGGCGTAAAACCCAAGTTTTACGCCCTATACAGGTCAATCCATATTTTCAAATACCCACAGTGTTTCTGAATTATCTTTGTCCTTGTCCGGCAGTCCGTAAACACTCAAAACCACCTTTTCACCATTCACCTTTATATACTCAATTGAAGGAATACGGCCTTCCTCCAACTGTTTTCCTATAATGTCATAGTTAAGGAAACTAAGCATCGCACGTTGATAGTCAGAATGAACCATTTCACGCACGTAATATACAAAAGCATCCTTGAACGAATCATTTTCCTGAGAAAATTGGTTGAGATATTCCGGCATCAAAATTCTGCGAGCCATTCCGCTTTCAAGAGACACACAATATATTCCGTGATAGCGATTGCTGAGAACAGATAAAAGAGCATCAAACTCCCGTATTCCAGTAGAGATACGGTCTATACCCATTCCGCTCTCGGTCTTTACAGTACGGTATTTCTTGTTCTGGTAATATCTTGCTTTTTCTTCATACATACGCTTCTCAGCATTATTTACAAGCAATTCCGTATCAGTGTTATACCGGCTAAAATCCATACCGATAGAAATATGATAGTTCATCTTTTCTGTTTTTTCTGTCAGTTCTGCTATTTTTTTCTCAATTTCTTCTTTGGGAACGTTTTCTGTAAACACAAGAAATTCGTCACCGCCTATACGGTAAACAGAGCTTTCAGTAAATGTTTCTCTGATGGAATCTGCTATGTAAAGAAGCATTCCGTCACCGGTTGCATGGCCGTACTTATTGTTTATAACATGAAGCTCGTTAACGTCCATATATACGCAGGAGAAATTCTCAGAATGTTTTTCATCAAATTTGAGCAAATCCGTCTTGTATGCCATTCGGTTGTAAAGTCCCGTCAAAGAATCAGTTGATGCAACTATTTCAGTTTTATTCAAATGCTTCTTATTGTGAATTGCCATAGAGAAGCAAACGGAAATATCTTCCAAAAGAAGTTGTGCAACGGAAGCCTTCTTTGGGTTTATACAGCCTAAAACGCTGACATGGTTTTTTCTATTTACTACACCTGCAAATACAATTTTTTTAATTTTTGATTTTTTCAGCAGTTCATAAAATTCACGGGATGCTTCCGTCTCGGAATTGTCTGCCACAATAGTTTCAAGAATTACATTCGTGCCTTTTTCATTGTGATTTTTTTGTGCACTGTTAAGCAGTCTTGAGATGACATATGCCCTATCTTCTGTTGAAAGAGCAGAAGCTTTCGCCTCAGGCGTTATGTAATTATAATCATCTCCGTCAGTATCTACAAAAAATGCCGAGCGTGAGGATGAAAAGCGTGCCACATTTTCAAGAGCATTTCTAATACCTTTTTCCTGAGTGTTTATACCCAAAAGAATCTTTCTGATTTTGGATGCACACATATTCATTTTGCCCTCTTTTTGCTCTCCTGAAAAGATAAGCAGCAGATATGCTCCCATAATAACAACAATCAGAGAAAACATAACCGCCATTGTTCTTCCTGTGTTTCTAGCATCAGTAAAAACATTTTTCTCCGGCTCTGCCAGCATAATCTGCCAGTCACCGATTGTTAAGGGGGAATGATGAAGATATAGTGTCGTGTCTTTCATAATCTGGGACACAAATGCCGTATATCCCGGAACCCCTGCCAATGCCATATCACGGAAATCCTCAAAAGAATAGTCTTCGACAAACGTTCTCGTTTCAAGGAGAGAAACATTTCCAAAGCTGCTGTCAATTGTATTTATGATAAAGTTCCCGTTGCCCCTCTCAACAACAAATATCTGAACCCCCTGGGTTGATGCATTTTCCAAAAGCCTCTTTTCAAGGGTTTCAATATTTATGCGTCCGTACAGAATACCAACTGTTAATCCATTTTCGGAAACAATCGGTACAGCACTTCGCACAATTTTCTTGTCCTGCAGGGTAACATCATTTACCACACCGCTGACGTAAGGAACTTTTTTTGTCTCTTCCTCAAAATTTATCCCGTTTACCGTTGGGAATGTTCCGGCACGGGTGATAAAGGAATTATCCGGAAGAAGAATGCCTACTTCTTCAATAAGACCGATGGATTTGAAGGATTTGAGCATAATGTTCATATCCTCCCCGTTTGAGTGAAGCTTTGCAGCAAACCTCGCCATAGTCTGAAGATTTTCCGTGTCTGAAACCATCTGCAATTCTAAATCTTCTTTTACCTCCTTGGTTTGTAAATGAAGATTTTCAAATCCGTTTTGCTTTGCTTTGCCGTAGGAATAATTCACCACAGCGACAAATATTGAAAAAAGAAATACAACCGTAATTACAGTCAGTATAATTCTGTTTCTTATACGACGTGATTTTTTAGTACTAATCATTTTGTCACTTCTTCCGTAATGGATGTTTTATAGATTAACCTGAGAAATTTCTCACAAAATCCTCACTGTTTCTTGCGGGAATAGCTTTGGAGAAATACCAGCCCTGAATGTAGTCACAAGGGGTAGAATTTACATAATCATACTGATTTTCAGTTTCTACACCTTCACAGACAATTTTCAGTTCAAGGCTGTGCCCCAGAGCAACAAGCCCTTTAAAGAGGTCTTTCCCTTTTTTGTGCTGTATATTCAATAAAATCTCACGGTCAATTTTAACAATATCTATGGGATATTCACACAAATTCAAAGGAGATGTGAATCCGCTGCAAAAATCGTCCAGAGCAATTGAGAAACCAAGTTTTTTACACTCACGCATATTATTAAGAGCAGTTTCACGATTTTTTTCAAGCGTTTCCTCGGTAATTTCCATAACGAGCTTTTTCCTGTCAAATTCGTATTTTTCGGCAATTTTCGAAATTTTTTCCACAAAATCCTTTTCAGAAATGGTGATTCTTGTAAAATTGCAGGAAAGCGAAAGCTCTTTAAGCGAGGTGCTACCCCACTCTTGAAGTCGCTGACAAACTTTCTCGAACATATAATAATCAAATTCGGTAATTATACCCGAATTCATCATTGTACCAAGATATGCTCCCGGAAGCTGAATACCCGTATAAGGGTTTTCCCATCTGGAAAGAGCTTCCCCCGAAACTATTTTCTTGGTTTTGTTATCTACAATAAACTGAACATAAAGCTTAAATTCTCCTCTTCTGAGGGCGTTTCGTATTTCTTCAGTCTTTTGCTTTTCCACCTGAACATTGTTCATATTCTCACTGTCACAATAGACATAGCTTTTGTTCTTACCTAAGATGCTGTTACAATTTCTGCGTAGGTTGAAAAACAGAATTTCACAGTTATGGTCGTTTTCCTCCAACCGATACAGAGAGGATTTAAAAACCTCACCCACAGGGTTTCCATTTGTGTCGGTCAAGGCAGAAAACTCATCTATAATTTTAATCACTCGCTTCGTGGCAACAATCTCGTCATCCACGCACAGTGCCATTGCAAAGCCACTTTCAGTAATTCTTGCAGCAAATTCATAGGTTTCTGTATTTTCCTTCAGAACCTTTGCCATGTGGCTTACCACATCGCCAAATTCTATGTCATTGTGATAGGTCTGAAGCCGGTTACTGTCTATCATAAAATATGCAAGATGGTAGTTTGTTCTCGAAAAATCGGAAATGTCATATTTAAACCTTAATATAAAGCCATTACGGTTGAAAAGTTTCGTCTGCTCGTCAAAAAATTTGCTCTCCCGATTTTCCTTTTTCATTTTTTTGGACATTTTAAAAAGTAAAATCAGCAAAAACAAAACAGCTATATTAAGTAAAGAAAATATAATAATTTCTTTATTGCTGCCTCGAAATGCATTTCCTACTGCCTGAAATAAACTCCTCATCGGGATCAGACACATTTTTATTAATTCCATTTTCATCTTCCCCTATATTTTGGTTGGGTATATATCTTTTCTACAATATTTTACCATATTTCCAAGTTTTCTGTCAATCATAATATTTTAATAAAAATATTGAATTTTCAAAAGGTGTGGTGTACAATATATTGTAGTATGCAAAGAAACAAGTTATAAACTGACACAAAAGAGGTGTTTTTGTTGGAAAAACTGAAAATAACAGGCGGGAAACAGCTTTTTGGTGAAATTGCAGTTTGCGGTGCAAAAAATGCGGCTGTTGCAATTATCCCCGCGGCTCTGCTTGTAAACGGTGTATGCCGAATTGAAAACATCCCCGATATTAAAGATGTACGACTGATTATAGATATGCTTGTCCGTCTTGGGGCAAGCGTTACATATGTTGATGACACGACTATTGAAGTAAATTCTTCAAAGCTGAAAACTCACATAGCTCCTATGGAGCTTGCAAGCCGTATGCGTGCAAGCTATTATCTTCTGGGAGCACTTCTGGGCAGAATGAACCGTGCGGAGGTTTCTCTTCCCGGCGGTTGTAATTTCGGCACACGCCCCATTGACCTGCACGAAAAAGGCTTCCGCGCAATGGGTGCAACGGTTGAAATAAAAGATGGAATTGTATATACCGAGGCTCAGCAGCTTACAGGAACAACAATCTATCTTGATACTGTAAGCGTAGGTGCAACAATAAACATTATGCTTGCGGCAGTTCTTGCCAAGGGCAGAACAGTGATTGAAAATGCCGCAAAAGAGCCGCACATAGTTGATGTGGCAAACTTTCTTAACGCTATGGGTGCAAATGTCCGCGGTGCAGGAACAGATGTTATACGCATAAACGGAGTTCCTGAAATGAAAGGCGGCACATACAGCATTATCCCCGACCAGATTGAAGCAGGTACATTTATGCTTCTTGCCGCGGCGGCAGGCGGAGAAGTCCTTGTGAGGAATATTATTCCCACACATATGAACTGCCTGACCTCCAAGCTTGAAGAAATGGGCGTGAATGTTACCGAATATGATGACTCTATCCGTATCGAGAGCGACGGCAATCTTAAAGGAACATCGGTAAGGACAATGCCATATCCCGGTTTCCCCACCGACCTCCAGCCCCAGATGGTGGCACTTCTGTCTACCGTAGGTGGAAAAAGTACCGTTGACGAAAACGTATGGGACAACCGTTTCCAATATATATCTGAGCTTCTTAATATGGGAGCAGACATTACCATAAACGGCAGGAGAGCAAATATTTCAGGTACAACTCTCCACGGGGCGGAAGTTACTGCAACTGACCTGAGGGCAGGAGCTGCACTTATTATTGCAGGTGCCGCGGCTGAGGGTGTGACGGAGATAGCCTCCCCCCACTATATTGACAGAGGTTATTCCGACATTGAACGCCGTTTGCGTTCAATAGGTGTTAAGATAGAAAGAATTTTCGAGGCAGACTAAGATGAACACTCCTCCAATCCCAACAATATCAATATGCCCCCTTTCCTCGGGAAGCAGCGGAAACTCAATATTGATACGCAGTGATTCGTGTGCAGTTCTTGTGGACTGCGGAATGACGGGAAAGGCGGCTGAAAACGAGCTTGCACAGGCAGGAATTTCACCCGAAAAGATAGATGCAATTATCGTAACCCATGAGCATATTGACCATATAAGCGGAGTGGGAATTATGTGCAGAAGATACAAAATTCCCGTGTATGCCACCCTCGGCACATGGAAAGCAATGATTAACTCAATAGGGAAAATCGACACATCTCTGATACGCTACATTGCAGCGGAAGTACCATTTGAAATCTGCGGAACTAAATTTCATCCCTTTTCTACATCGCACGATGCGGCAGAAAGTATTGGACTGATTTTTTCCAAAAACGGAAAACACGGTGCGGTTGCAACGGATTTGGGAACGGTGACAAAGCATATCTTTGATTTGCTTTCCCCATGTTCTATTGCTGTGCTGGAGGCAAATCATGACGAGGTAATGCTTAAGAACGGGCCATACCCAATGCACCTTAAGGAGAGGATTCTTTCCGACCACGGGCATCTTTCCAATAAGTTGTGCGGTGCTCTTTGTGCCAAATTGGTGCGTGAGGGTAAGCTCCGTCAGATAATGCTCGGACATTTGAGTACAGACAACAACACTCCACGCAGGGCATATGAAACAGTTGCAAACAGCATTGAGGCAACGGGCTTTAAAATTGGAGAAGAGGTTTCTCTTTACATTGCACAACGATACTGTATGAGCGAGGAGCTTGTTGATTGATATGACAGTTAACATTATTTGTGTAGGGAAAATTAAAGAAGATTATTTTGTAAAGGCAACGGCTGAATTTGAAAAACGACTCAGCCGTTTTTGTTCGTTTAATGTGGTGTGTCTGCCCGACAGAAGCATTCCCGACAATGCCTCCCCTGCCGAAGAACAGATTGTTCTCAGGAAAGAGGGGGAGGAAATCCTCAAGAAAATCGGCAAAAGTGACATCGTTGTCGCAATGTGTATTGAGGGGAAACAGCTTTCCAGTGAGGAACTGGCAGAAAAAATCCGTGATTTTCAGATGCAGTCCTCTACTATCGATTTCATAATCGGTGGCTCGCTCGGACTTTCCGACGAGGTTAAAAGCAGGGCGAATTTAAAACTCAGTATGAGCAGGATGACATTTCCGCATAGGATTGCAAGGCTAATGTTGGAGGAACAGATTTACAGAGCTTTTAAGATTAATAATAATGAGGTTTATCACAAATAATAAGGCACACAAAAAGAGGAACAAAATCAATGATGATTTTGTTCCTCTTTTCATTTTTCATCTGCATCAAATTCTAAATTGTCAAATGCAAACTTCAGTGCTTTATTTATAAGTTCGTTTCGTGACCGTCCACTTTTTCTGGAGATTTCCTCTATATAGTTATGAAGTTCCGTTTCAACACGAACTGTTACCGTTACGGACTTTTCCGTTTTAGGTGTAACAACAAATTTGTTTGGTTTATTATTCATTGCAATCACTCCTCTTACTTATTATACTATCATTAGAGAAATAAAGTAAGAACACAAAATGCAATAATAAATAATTGCAAATATTGTTGACAACATCTTCATTTAATGATAAACTACAGTGGCAGGAACTCCTGTTGTTGCCACACAAACTTAATAAAATAGAAGAATCCGCATCAAAATTGATGCGGATTCTTCTATTTTATTCTAAACTTACTTTAAGTTGTTCTTAAGAGTCTCAAGTTCAGCCTTAATTTCCTTGGGAAGTCTGTCACCAAACTGTGCAAAATACTTCTCCTGGTCTGCTACATCTTCCATCCATACAGCCTTGTCTACGCTGAGAAGTTCAGTGAGCTGAGCTTCGGAAATGTCAAGATTTGTTGTATCGATGTCGCTGATTTCAGGAAGGAAACCGATTTCGCTTTC
>JAFTUL010000033.1 GCA_017466275.1 Clostridia bacterium
CAAGTTCAATTTTAAGGAAAGATTTCTTACCCTTTTTAACAATAATTTTGCCGTCCTTGAAGCTGTCCTTTGTAATTACAAGGTCAATTCCTGTAACCTTTTCATTGTCTATGCTGAGACCGCCCTGTTGGATAAGTCTTCTGCCCTCACCCTTTGAGGGGATAAATTTCACATTTGCAAGAAGGTCCAAAACTGCAATACCGTCACCGATTTCATCAGCTGTTACCTGTGCAGAGGGCATATTAGCCGCATCTCCCTGACCGGAGAAAATTGCTGCTGCTGTTTCCTGAGCCTTCTTAGCCTCTTCCTCACCGTGAACGAGCTTTGTAACCTCATATGCAAGAAGCTCTTTCACCTTGTTAAGCTGACTTCCCTCAAGCTTTTCATACTCACGGATTTCATCCATAGGAACAAAAGTAAGGAGTTTAAGGCACTTACATACATCGCTGTCGTCAACATTTCTCCAATACTGGTAGAATTCATAAGGAGATGTCTTTTCTGGAGCAAGCCATACTGCACCGTTTGCAGTCTTGCCCATCTTCTTACCCTCGCTATTTGTAAGGAGAGTGAATGTCATACCGTAAACCTGCTTCTGGTCCTTTCTTCTGCAAAGGTCAAGACCGCCTAAGATATTGCTCCACTGGTCGTCACCGCCAAGCTCAATCTTACAGTCATACTTACGGCTGAGCATCAAGAAGTCGTAGCTCTGCATAAGCATATAGTTAAATTCAAGGAAAGAAAGTCCTTTTTCAAGTCGCTGCTTGAAGCATTCTGCCGCAAGCATCTGATTAACTGAGAAGCACGAACCGATGTCGCGGATAAACTCAACATAGTTGAGGTCCAAAAGCCAGTCGGCGTTGTTAACCATAATAGCCTTTCCGTCAGAAAAATCAATTACCTTTGAAAGCTGTTCCTTGAAGCGTTCACAGTTATAATCGATTGTTTCCTTTGTCATCATCTGACGCATATCTGTTCTGCCTGACGGGTCGCCAATGTGACCTGTACCGCCGCCAACAAGTGCGATGGGACGGTGTCCGTGCATCTGCATATGACGCATAACTACCATCTGCAGGAAATGTCCTACGTGCAAGCTGTCTGCCGTAGGGTCAAAACCTATATAAAAAGTTACCTTCTCCTTTCCGAGAAGCTCGCGGATTTCCTCTTCGTGTGTGGTCTGTGCAAGAAGACCTCTTTCTTTTAAAACATCAAATACGTTTTCCATTGTATAATCATTCCTTTCAAGGTAACATACCTAGTTTATATTATACCATTTTCAGGTAGTGTTTTTCAAGTGTTTTAGGGTATTTTTATAAGCAATATGCCTAAAAAGCAATACCTTTTCCGTCAAAGGCAGGGATGAAGCTCTCCGATGCTGCTTCCTCCTCCTGAATAAAGGCATTTTCAATGCCTATTTTAATACAAAAATCTATTATTTCATCATACTCTTCCGCTCTAAGCTTTCGGGTCAGTTCAGGGTATTTTCCGCAGTTTCCGAAAGGTGTATACTGACTCATAATACTAAGAAGCACATTTTCTTTATAATTTTCATAAATGTAACGGATAACCTCTTTTGAATCATCGCTGCACTCCGGCAAACACAAATGCCTTACTATAACACCCTTTTGAAGGATTCCATTATTATTAAATACAGGCGTTCCTGCCAGTTTATACATTTTTTCAAGAGCTTTTTTTGCAACATCGGGGTAGTCCTCTGCCTCAGAATATTTCTTTGCAAGATGAGGATTCATATACTTAAAATCCACAAGATATATATCAATTACATCCTGCAGATAATCCAATGTTTCTAAAGACACATAGCCGCTGCTGTTAAGTATAACAGGAATTACAAGTCCCTCTTTGCGTGCATTTTCAACAGCATCCTTAATTTGGGGTGCAAAATGCTCTCCCGTTACGAGATTTATATTATTCGCACCTTCATTCTGCAGATTGAGAAAAATACGGCTGAGGTTTTCAGTGTCAATCCCTACTCCTTCTTTCCCACGGCTGAGATTAAAATTCTGGCAGTAACAGCAATGAAGACTACAGCCTGAAAAGAACACTGTGCCGGAGCCTTTTTCTCCCGATACACACGGTTCTTCCCACAAATGAAGAGATGCCCTGCCAGCTTTTAACACGGAAGTCTGCCCACAGAAGCCTTTTTCTTCTTTATTTCTGTTTACATTGCACTTTCTGGGACAGAGAGTGCAATTTTCATATTCTTTATACAACATTTTCTATCATTCCCATCAAAAAGGAGGTGTAAAAACGAGTTTTACACCTCCTTTAAATTGTTATATCGGATAAACTTTATGTGCACCTGATAAAATTTTCTTCTGAAAGCCAACAAAACGACGGTAATCTTCCCTTGACAATTTCTTTTTAAGATACTCAACTGCCTTGGAATATTCAGGTGCTCTGTCTGCTATATTGTGACAATCACTTCCCAACAAAGAAACCATACCTTTTCTTATAAAAGAAATTGCTTTTCTTCTTGTAGAAAACTTATTGATATATGCACAATTCATCTGAAGAATAGCACCCATTTCCACAAGCTCGTAAATCTTTGCAAGATTCTCCTTATGCTTAACATACCTCTCAAAATGTGCAATAATGGGAGTTATTCCTTTTCCTATAAGCCTTTCAATACTCCTTACCATTGAGCCTGTCCATTTTGTAAAAGGCATTTCTAAAAGCATAAAATCGGTACCTTTTATGCACAAATCTTTAAGGTTATCGATTCTCCACAGTTCTTCAAAGAAAAACACCTCACAGCCAGAATACAAGCTAACCTCAATATTTTCTGTTTTCAGTTCTTCCAAAAGTGTTTTTAAAGACTTGCTCTTTATTTCATTAAAATTTTCTGCCGATGAAGAGTAAGCGTAAAAATGCGGAGTAAGGACGATATTATTAACCCCTTGCTGCTTTAATTGTTTTATCAAAACAACAGATTCTTTTACACTATTACTCCCATCATCAATTTCGGGAAGTATATGAGTGTGAAAATCAATCATAAAAAATCCTACTTTTTAGTTTTTTTATTCAAATCACTTAAACCGGACTTTGAGTTTCCGTAACCATAGCCGTAACCATAGCCACCGTAACCGCCATAGCCCCCATAACCGTAACCGCCGTAATATCCGCTTCTGTAATATTTCTGTTTCTTGCTGTAACGGTAATATCCGCCCTTTCCGTAACGGTAACCCATCTTGATATCAGAAAGCCTTCCGTTAAGGACAAATCCGAGGATGTTTGCATCTACAAAAGAGAGCTTTTTAATTGCCTCTGCAACACTTTCCTTGTCTGTTCTACCCTGTCGCACTACAAGAAGAACACCGTCTACCATCTTCGACATTACAGCCGCATCTGTTACGATATTGATTGGAGATGTATCAAGGAAAATATATTCATAAATTTCCGAAAGCTTCTCAATAACTTCTTTCATAGAGTTGCTTCCCAAAAGCTCTGCCGGATTCGGGGGCATATCACCAGAGGGAATTACATCAAGATTTGCATAATCTGAATGAACTATTGAAGAATCAATTGTATTTAAATTTGCAAGAATATTTGAAAGTCCCGGAGTTGACGGAATATTCAGAAGATTTGCAATATTAGGTTTTCTGAGGTCACAGTCAACAACTAATACTTTTGCACCTGTCTGTGCAAAAGAGATTGCAAGATTAAGGCAATTTGTACTCTTTCCCTCACCCGCCAATGCGCTGGTAACAATAATTTTTTTCGCTCCATCGTGAGGAATTGTGAAAACCACATTTGTTCTGAGAGCCTTATATGCTTCTTTTACATGGAAAGAGCTCTTGTCATTTAAAACCTTCGCTCTTTTAACAATAAGCGGAGACCCAGTATTTACAACACTGTTTTTCAGAAATTTAGATGAAATTTTTCGCAAGCTTGAAACCATATTTGCCATTTTCTAACCCTCCTGCCTATCTTAATCCTCCGATTCTTCATCATTTGAAGAATCGTCATAGGATACATAAATTTCAGGGATAGCACCCAAGACAGGCAATTCGAAACATGCAACCAAATCGTCTGCCGATTTAACACGAACATCAAATATTTCCTTAAGAAGTATAAATGATATACTGAGAACAAAGCCCAAAAGTGCACCGAGAATTGTATTATTACGAACATTCGGTGATGCAGGAGTTGAAGAAAGCTTTGCCCAGTCTACAACCTTAATCGAGCTTCTGGGAATATAATTTTGCATTTTCGTTTCGGTTACTCTGCCTATGGAGTCGGCAATTTCACGTGCCATAACACGGTCGTTATTTAAGACTTCAATCCGCACAATGTATGTATTGGGAATTTCCTCAACTGTGAGCATTTTATTAATTTCCCATACACTGAATTTTTCCTTGGTTTTTGTCTTTATTTCGGTTGCTACCTGTTCCAAAATAGCATCGCTCTTTATAATCTCAATACAGGTTGGCACAAGGAGCTGTGATGCAGTAATATCACTTGAATAGGTTTTTGTTTCTACCGGTTTTGACGGGTCCAAACCCTGATTTTCCTGCGAAACTTCATTATTAACAACCATCGTTACACTGGACTCATACTTTTTCACAAAAAAGAATTCACTGAGAGCGTATGCTGCCAAACCGAAAACAATAGTTATCACAAGAATTGATACTATTCGGTCAAGCACGACCTCTATCATTCGTTTTATATCAATTTGTTCGTTATCTTTAGAGTTATTCATCAAATTTCCCCCCATAACATTCTCCATTATATTCTAATACAAAAACCATACTTTTGTCAATACAAACGAGCGTTTTTTCACAAGTTTTCGTAAGTTTCATCAATATTGTCAGAAGAATTGTTATATGCCTCTACCGCCATTGTGTCACAAATTTCATTATAGGGGTTTCCATTATGCCCCTTAACCCATATAAACGTAACTTCGTGTTTGTTAATAAGCAATAGAAGTTCCTCCCACAAATCACGGTTTAAAACAGGCTTTTTATCAGCTTTTTTCCAACCGTTTTTCTGCCACGAAGAAAGCCATTTCTGGTTTATGGCATCGGTGAGATACTTGGAATCACTGTACAAATCAACAATGCAGTTTTCTTTAAGGAGTTTCAGTGCTTCTATTGCTGCCATAAGCTCCATTCTGTTGTTTGTAGTTTTCCGAAAGCCTTTGCTTATCCTTTTTTCATTTCCGTTGTAAATCAGCACCGCACCATATCCGCCCTTACCAGGGTTTCCTGTGCAGGCACCGTCTGTATATATCTCTACTTTTTTCAAAACATCACCCATAGCTTTATTTTTTCAAAAGAAAGGTTGTTACAAAGTGCTTTGCAACAACCCTCTCTATCTACTGAATTATTCTGTGTTTTATCCCTGCATTGCGGGAGGTATAATAGTTCCCTTTCCGGGCTTTGCATAGAACTTACCAAATTTTCCGTCGGCATATTTCTTTACAAGCTCCATGGGCATTTTCTTAAGAACTATCTGTGTGCCGTTACCGATTGCACGGATATATGCATATGTACCGGAGTTAATAACAGCTTTTTTACCGCGGGCAATTATTCTTTCAACTATGCAATCGGTAAAGTTCACTTCACTTTCAACACCGTCGCCGATGAAAATAACATTATCAGTTTTGATACCCTTAAGAGTAACGTTTTCAGCTCTTACAAGAATGTTTCCTGCAGGAAGATTTGTGTATTCGCCGGACTCATCAATATATGTAGTTACGATTCTGTCCATAATCTGTGCAAACTCAAGACGTGTCATTGCATCAAGCGGTCTTATCTCTGTAACGCTTCCGAGATAGCCTGCTGCAGCCATACTTCTTACTTCCACAGCTGCCCATGAAGCTACCTTACTTCCGTCAGTGTATTTACTGAGAACATTTTTATCACTGTCGGGAACATCAAAAATTCTGCAAAGAACTATGAGTGCTTCCTGACGGGTAATTGTTTTGTTAGGGTTAAGCTGTTTCTTGTCGTCGCCCTTGAAAGCTTCCATTGATACAGCCTGTGACATAGCATCATAGTACCAGTCGCCTGCCTTAACATCAACAAATGCGGAGATATCTGCTTTTTCCATAGCCTTCATAGCTCTTGACATAATGGTTGCCATCTGTGCTCTTGTAATGGGAGTCTGAGGTCTTACCGTGTTATCCTCAAATCCCTGAATAAGGCCGTTGTCCACAGCTTTCTGCAATACTTCCCCATCTGCACCCTGAGGCATATCAGTAAATGCCGCAAAAGAGGTAACAGACATAAGAAGAACCATCACAGCAGACATAATAATTGCGGTTATTTTCTTCATTTTCTATTTTCTCCTTTTATGTAAAAAATAAATTATATTTTAATATGTAGCCCCGCAGTGCCGTTTTCTTCGGACTATTCTAAACCTGCGTATGCAGGTGGGTGACCTGATTACCGCTCCTGGGTTTCCCTGTCTTCAAACGGAGGGCCTACACGCCACGGCAAAACATCGGTCTCCCTTAATAGATGTGTTGGTTAAAATAAATCCGTAATTGCGCACACCGCAGGGGTGCGAATATATTTTAACATATATTCATTTCAAAATCAATCGAGAAATTCAAATTCATCCTTGTTATTTTCCTTGAAAATGTTGTAAACATTGTCAAAAAGTTCACCGTCGTCAACACCCTCAAGCATTTCCTCACCGTCAATTTCAACAAGTTTCATAACGAAAACCTCTCCGTCA
Source organism: Clostridia bacterium (assembly GCA_017466275.1). GTDB lineage: Bacteria > Bacillota > Clostridia > UMGS1883 > UMGS1883 > UMGS1883. The sequence goes on from JAFTUL010000033.1 coordinate 6,700, forward strand.
ATCTCCTCACTGTCTGTTGCGGGAATAAGTATAAAGTAGGTATCCCCCTCATACTCACCGGTATCCAAAAATTCATAATCTTCTTCAACTGTTTCAAAAACTGCTCTGTTTTATTCTGTCATAATAACATACTCCTTTAATTAGCATCAAGATAGCCCTGCAGAATTATAACCGCAGCAATCTTGTCTACCTTCGTTTTTCTGTTTTTTCCGCTGACGCCACCGCTTTCCAATATGCGGTGTGCTTCTGTGCTGGAGAGCCTTTCATCCCACATAACGTAGGGAATTCCAAGCATCTTGGAAAGCTCCTTTGCAAATTCCTCAGTATACTCAGCACGGTGACCAAGTGTACCGTCCATCCGTTTGGGATGCCCTACCACAAGCTTTTCCACGCCGTGTGCCTTTGCAACGGCACAGACTTTTTCAAGCTGAAGTGTTCTGTCCTTTTCACTTATTGTATCCAGTGGATTTGCAAGCATACCGAGAGCATCGCTTACGGCTACACCGATTCGTGCTTCTCCATAGTCAAGACCTAAAATCTTCATAATTTTCACCAAGGATATTATAACAGATACTTTTCCCTATTGCAAGCAATTTATACAAAAAGATAAAGGGTGCGAAAACACCCTTTACCGCTACGCCAATTTCTCAATTTTTGTTATAGATAGCTCATATGCCGTCCTTACTTCCGTTTCGTCGTCGGAAATTCTCTTATTATAATTTCTCGACTGCAATCTTCCCCACAGCATAACATTGCTTCCTACTTCGAGATTTTCACTGTACACGGCATTTTTGCCCCAGGCAATAGCAGGAATATAATCACTTCGGTTAAAAGCACGGTTCACTGCAACTATCAGGTCGGTAATCTCCCTGCCGAAAGGAGTTCTTCTGTATATAGGCGCCTTACATATAAATCCGTTTATAAAAATTTCGTTGGGGTTGGTATCATCATCGGGAAGTGCAGGTGCTATTCCTTTTGCAAAAACGGTCAAAATTAACCGAGTCTTCTGTTCTGTGTATTTATTGTAGCTTCTGAGCTGTCCCTTTACCTTTATTTTGTTTCCGGGCTGAATCAAAATGCTGTCAAGCTGTCTTTCGGGAACAGTTATCGGAAGAAGGTCATCATTTTCCGAAAGTCTGGGAACACGGAGCGTAAAACTGTAAAATTCCTCATCCAACACGCTGTGGCTGAACCGGGCTTCTGTTTCGACTGTACCTGTTAATGTAATCATATTGTTATCCATTGTTTGCAACTCCTTTTTATATGTATTTAAGTCGTTGACTAATTATATGCACAAAAAAACGCATATATTCCATCGAATAATGCGTTTTTTTCTAAAAAGACAAACAAACAACAAAAGCCCTATTTTTCGACAATTAATATAATCATCACACATTACTTGGTAGATTTGTCCTGAAATCGCTGAGGTGACTGTCCTGACCTACTTTTCCAAGTGTCCATTTCCCACTATTGTAGATTATCTCCGTCACGGATGCATTGGATACCCACCCAATATCCTGCATAGGTTCAAGGTTTCCGTGTTCAATCAAAGTCTGGCTGACGCGGATTGGTGTTGCGTGTGTTGCAATGGCAACGGTTTTTCCATCATTTTCCTCTGCAATTGCTGTAAGAGTTGCCATAACCCTCTCTCCCAGCATCTTTACAGATTCACCATTAGGACAAGACGAATTTCCTATGTCCTCTTTCCATATTTTATATTCTTCAGGAAACTTTATGACAATATCATCAAATGGAAGTGCTTCCCACTCGCCTGCCCGTATCTCCCTGAGTCCGTTATTCGGGGTTATGGGAAGATTCAAGGTTTTTGCGACAGTTTTTCCCGTTTCAAAAGCACGGATAAGGTCGCTGGCATATACACAGTCAACTTTGTAATTTTCGGCAATAAACTCAGCCGTTTTCTCCGCCTGTTTAAATCCAAGCTGTGTAAGAGGCGCATCGTAATTACCTGCAAAAACCCTTTCGAGATTTGCTCTGCTTTGCCCGTGTCTGATAAGTAATAATGTTGTCATTTTATATTCTCACTTTCGTAATATCACAGAGATTTGCCCTGCTTTTTTATTATACTCTGATACTTTGTGGAAATCAACAGATTTTGGCAAAACAAAAGAAATTCACCATATTTTCCGAATCTTTTTCATATCATTATGTAAAAGGAGAATGTGTATGATAGTTATTCCTCGAAGAAAGCTTATTATTTTAGTGTTGTTCACAATTTTTTTTGCTGTGGCAGTACATATTTTAAAAATCCCCGACGAGAGTGCATTTTCGGGAGAAATCACAAAAACCGTCATAATTGATGCAGGACACGGATTGCCCGACGGTGGTGCGGTGGGAATGAACGGCACAATCGAAAGCACCCTTAACATAAAAATTGCAAGACTCGTTCAAAAAGAGCTTGAAAAAAAAGGCTACACCGTCATTATGACAAGAGAGGGCGAAGAAACAATTGCCGAGGGTGATATGCCTGCCGGCAAGCTGAAAAAAGAAGATATGTATAAGAGACTTGAAATCATCAATAATTCCCACGCAGATATGTTTGTCAGCATACATATGAATAAATTTACCGACTCACGCTATCGTGGGGCTCAGGTTATTTATTCAGGGAATTTTCCCGAATCGGAAATGCTGGCAGAGGTTTTGCAAAAAAGACTCCATTCTCTCCCCGACAACAAATCAAAACGCACTCAGGCAAAAGCTCCCAAGGGGATTTTTCTTCTTAGAAACGCACAAATTCCTGCAGTAATTGTGGAGTGCGGTTTTCTTTCAAATTATGAGGAAGAAAAGCTTCTCAATACCGAAAAATATCAAAAATCAATGGCGAAAGCCATCCTAAGCGGTATAGAAGATTATTATGAAAGGATTGATAAAAATGAAAGTGTTCGTAACAGATAAATACAGAGTGCTGACATTTCTTCTGATATGTACAGTAATAGGAATGGGGGCAATTTTCGCAGGAGAGGACAGTGTGACGGTTTCTACTGCTCCTAAAATAGTTCCCATTTATTCCGTAGGGCGAGATGACGGGAAAATTGCAGTCACATTTGACTGTGCCTGGGGTGCTGAGGATATGGAAAGCATTCTCTCTACACTTAAAAACCATAACTGCAATGCAACCTTTTTTGTTTTGGGTACGTGGGCAGAGCAAAACCCCGAAATAATGAAAAAAATTGTTGCCGACGGTCACGAAATAGGAAATCACAGCTATAACCATACTCACTACACGGCTATGTCGCAAAATGAAATGCTCTCCGACATTGATAAGTGCAATAAAGCCATTAAAGACACATCGGGAATCTCCCCCACTCTTTTCCGTGCACCGTCGGGAGATTACAACAACAGTGTGATAGAAACGGTGCACAGCAAGAATATGGAATATATACAATGGTCGATTGACAGTTTAGATTGGCGTAACCTCAACTGCGAGCAGATGATGGAAAGAATTGTCCCCAAAACAAAAAGCGGTGATATACTGCTTTTCCATAATGGCACAGCACACACCGCCGAAAGCCTTGACAAAATTTTAACTGAGCTTGAGAAAAAAGGTTTTTCATTTTTAAAGGTCAGCGATTTAATTTATAGGGATAATTATACGATTGACCATACGGGGAAACAGATTAAAAACTAACTTAAACAGGCGGGGATTCTCATTGAATCCCCGCCTGTTTTTAAGGCGAACAAATTATTTTACTGTGTTTTATCAGTCATTTATAAGGCTCTCGAACTCCGCCCTATCTTCCTCACTAAAATCATCAAACGAAGATAGTAATTCAATTTGCTTATCTTTAATTAATTTTTCAATACCTGCCATAAAGAATTCGTCACCGTTTTCCTCTGCATAGTAAGAGAGCATATTGGTTTCAACATTCAGTTTGCAAAAAACTTTTTGTTTACGAAAATGACCTACGAAGAAAATATAATTTTCTTTTTCTACATAATTATCTACATTCGACATAACTTCTTGCTTATGCTTGCAATTATAAAGTATATTAATATCTTCCCCATTCCTGTGCCCGTGCATAATTTGGTAATTCCCATTGCCAAAAGCAGCTTTTGAATCCTTGCCTCGGCTATAATCAAGTCCATCTCCACAAGCTCCTAAAAATATTGATACTATAACTAATAAAACAACCAGTTTTTTCATATTTCTTCTCCTTTTTTGGTTTTATTCAGGTATTATATTGACAAACACCAATTCGGGTCTGTTGAAAATTCTTGGTATTCGTGTGCTTTCTTTTGCCAACCCTCGGCTTACAATCAGCTTTTTTCCGTCAAAGTCATACATACCGCCTGCGAATTTCGGAAAAAAGCCTTGATTTGGTGCATACAAGCCATTCATTATATAGGGAATTCTGAATTGACCGCCGTGTGCGTGACCTGATAAAACGGCATCAAAATCATATTCAAAATACTTTTCTGCATTTTCAGGACGATGTGCAAGAAGCAGGTTAAACTGATTCTGTTCTAAGCCTTCCCCTACTTGCTTTAGCTGTTTTTCCCAGTCTGGATATGTACTGTCATATACATTTACATCGGAATCGTCAATTCCCGAAACAGTAATTAAAGTTTCTTCTATCTCTATTACATCAGTATTTCCCCGAAGAACAATTACTCCTCTGTCAGTGAGGGAATCAAACATAGCATACATTCTGTCGCTCCACCATTCGTGATTTCCGCTTACATAATATGTTTTGTACTTTTTTGCTATATCTTCAATAAAAATGTTTGCATTGGTGTCATCCTGCACATCATCAAAAATATCACCGCCCAAAAGCACAGCATCAGGCCGATATTTCTCTATTTCATTAACGAGCTAACTCTGATTTTCACCATAATAGCAGGAGTGTAAATCAGTCACTAAAGCAAGCTTTATTTCACTATTAATTTTAGAACTTTTTACATTATATGTAACTGTTTTTAACCTTGTATTAAAGGCAAAAACCAATATAACTGCAATTACTAGTACTATAAAGAATATAATTGCTTTTTTCTTCATCAAAACACCCCATAAGAACATTTACTTAATTATAACATACGCTTAAAATTTTTTCAATATTGAAAAAAATCAAGGGCGTGTGCCCTTGATTTTTGAAGCAATTATTTTGTGTCTTCGCCGCCTGGACCGTCTTTTCTGACGGATTTATCTGTCGGGCGGACTAAACCGGTGGAAACCCACTGATTATTTGTTGCAGTTTTTTTGTTGTCCTGTTCTTTCTTGTTACTCATAATCAAATCACCTCACGAGTAGTATAACCCATTATGAAGCAAATATTGTATTATAGATTCCGACAAAATAAGAGTTCAAAAAAAGATTGATTATCAACCTATTATCTGTTAAAATACTTTTAAGATAGTACAATTCTAAGGAGATAAAATGAAAAAGCTAAACATTTTTTCAGATAAAATAGATATGGTGCTTCTGGTATGCAGTATTCTTGCGGCACTTACCGGAATATTTGTAATTAACAGTGCCTCAAATACGATGGATGCACATTTGAAATATGTGATTGTGCAGAGTGTTGCCCTCATCCTCGGTATCGGTGCAATGAGCGGGGTTATTTTTTTCAGTTACAAATATTTTGAAAAGCTCCGCTATCTCATATTTGGTGCAGGAGTAGGATTACTGTTACTTGTACTTGCTATCGGAAAGCTGTCCCATGGTACTCAGGGATGGATCGTGCTGGGGCCTGTTTCTATTCAGCCCTCGGAAATTGCAAAGGTGTGCTTTATAATCACCCTTGCAATCCACATTTCTAAAAAGTATGAAAGCATTAACACAAAGAAAACCTTGTTGGGACTTATTTTACACCTTGCCTGCTACGTAATCCCCGTATTGCTACAGCCTGACTTCGGTACGGCAACAGTATTTATTGTTGTTTTTGCATTTGGGCTGTTCTTTGCAGGAATCCACCGCAAATACATTTTAGGCGTATGCGGAATAGGTGCTGTCCTCTCCCCTATAATATGGATGTTTTTAAAGGATTACCAAAAGAATAGAATTATTTCCCTGTTTTTCCCCGAAAACGACCCTACGGGAAGCGGATACCACGTACTCCAATCAAAACTCGCTATTGGAAGCGGTATGATATGGGGACGCGGTTATATGAAAGGACCGCAGACGCAGTACGGCTATCTTCCCGAAAAGCATACCGACTTTATTTATTCGGTGATTGGTGAGGAATTTGGTCTTATCGGCGGATTGTTTGTTGCGGTGTTACTTCTCATTATAGTGTACCGCTGTTTTGACAATGCAAAAAGCTGTTCCCACGATACCTTTGCTGAAATGATTTGCGTGGGAGTAGGTGCAATGATGTTTTTCCACGTTCTTGAAAACATTGGGATGTGCCTTGGTCTTATGCCCATTACGGGTATTCCGCTCCCCTTTGTGAGCTACGGTGGAAGTAACCTCGTAACCTGCTTTATTGCCGTTGGTCTTGTACAGAATGTACGAATGCGTAGGCGGGCAACGAAATTTGATTTTGATATAGAGACATTGGAATAAGTGAAACCACCGCTGAGAAAATTCTCAGCGGTGGTTTTTTAGATTTCGCTTGGTTCAAACATTGGCATCATTTGAAGTTTGAAGAGGTTCATTTTGTGAAGACGATCAATCTTCTCCTTTTTCTCCAAATCGTCTATTTCGCCTGTGCGGATATATTTGTCAAGCATTGCATAGGTGAAGCCGAGGTTATCCTCGTCAGTTTTGTCGCAAAGTCCGTCAATGGGAACTTTTTCAACAAGGTCGTAGGGAAGCCCCATCAGGTGACCGATTTCCTTTAGCTCCGTCACGGTAATTTTCGCAAGTGGAGAAAAATCACCTGCCGCATCACCGTAGCGTGTGGAGTAGCCAACCCAATCCTCGGAAAGATTGCAGGTGTTTGCGACTCTTCCGTTAAAGCATTGGGAAACGGCATACAGCGTTGCCATACGGATTCGTGGTGGGAGGTTGATATTTGCCTGACTTGTAAGCTCAATTTCCTCAGGGAATGCACCCTTAAGCCCCTCGATTGCATCCTTGACATTTATTACAAAATGCTTTATTCCCAGATGTTCTACGAGCTTGTATGAGCAGGAGATATCAGCCTGCTCACCGCAGGGCATAAGGACACCGATTACACGGTCTTTACCAAGTGCTTCGGCACACAAAGCCGCTACAACGGAGCTGTCCTTACCGCCTGAAATTCCAACAACGGCATTACAGCCCTTGCCATTTTCTTCAAAAAATTTCCTTATCCATTCTACACATTCGTTTTTAACTTTTAGTGCATCGAACATATTATCACCCTTCGATTTTATCTGCCATATTTTCGAGCCAATCACCCTCGAAAAGCTCGATCATACCTCTGTCACAGCTATTTGCAAGCTTGGGATTGATGGGAAGCTTGGAAACGGTATCAATACCGTACTTTTCCGCAAGGGAATCTATACGGCTTTCGCCGAATACGCTGTGCTTCTTTCCACAGTCGGGACATTCAAAATAGGACATATTTTCAACAATGCCGAGTATGGGAATATTCATCATTTCAGCCATCTTTACTGCCTTGCCCACAATCATTTCTACAAGCTCCTGCGGAGAGGTTACAACAACAATGCCGTCAACAGGAATCGACTGGAACACGGTAAGGGGAACATCACCCGTTCCGGGAGGCATATCCACAAACATATAGTCCACGTCGCCCCAGATAACATCTGTCCAGAACTGCTTAACTGTTCCTGCAATGACTGGTCCACGCCAGATTACGGGGTCTGTTTCGTTTTCAAGAAGCAAATTTACAGACATAATCTTCGTACCGAGCTTACTCTTCACGGGGAAAAGTCCGATGTCGCTTCCGTCAGGTCTGTCCTTTATTCCGAATGCCTTGGGAATTGAGGGACCCGTAATATCGGCATCAAGGATTGCGGTGCTGAGACCTCTCCTCTGCATACTTACTGCAAGGAGAGAGGTTATCATTGATTTACCTACACCGCCCTTACCGCTTACAATACCGATAATTTTCTTTACCCTTGTAAGCTCATGCGGTTTTTCGAGAAGGCTCTGCGGGTCCTGTCTGCTTGAACAGTCCTTTCCGCATTCTGAACAGTTATGATTACAATTTTCACTCATTTTTATTCACCTCTTACAATAATTTGACAAGAACGCATTGTTTCCAGTGCCGCCTGATGTTTTTCAGGAGTCACGCCTGCACAGCAGGAGGAATCCACATATCTATCCGTATCGGGGTAGTTTGCCTTGAGGATAAGTGCATTTGACACTACGCAGATGTCTGTGCAAAGTCCAACAAGCTCAATTTCTGCATCGTCCATCTCGTTTTCCTCTGCAAGGACAAAGGGCAAATCAATGCTTCCGAAAGTGATTTTCTCCACCTCGGTATAGGATTCTTTCTTATCAAGTGCCGCCTTTACCTTGTCGTTAAGCTGCCAACCCTCGGTATCGCGTACACAATGACATACGGGGAGATTTTTACCCTCGTTTGTTTCCATATAATCCTCAAAATGAGTATCATAGGTAACATAGATTGCACCGTCAAAATCTTCTATCTTTTTTACTACTTTATCAACAATTGCCACAGCTTCCTTTGTGCCGAGAGCACCGTCAATAAAGTCGTTCTGCATATCTATCACTACAAGAATTTTTTTCATACTGCTACCTCTTTTCTAAAATTCAAAAGATACTTTTCCATCCTCAAGCTTCAGTGCGGCAGAGAATGGTTTCCCGCTTTTCCTTGATATAAAGCCTTCTATCTTCCCTGTTTTTCCTTTTTCAAGAAGCATTTTCATATGCGAAAGGGAAATAATACGGTCAAGAATCACATTATTTACGCTGAATTTACAGCCATCCTTGTAACCTTCACAGCCATAGCCGAATTTCGTGCGGACAACATTCCCTCCGCAAAGGGGGCATACCCCGACATTATCCCCTACAAAACCGTCGTCGGTGTCCTTTTCCTCACGGTTAAAGACTCTTTTTATCTCATTTTCGGTCAGGAGAATACTGTCCTTGACGGTTATCTCACCCTTGTAAACCTTTTTAAGAGCTTGTCCGAGGTAAGATGTCTTGTACTTATCCATAGTAATTCCCATACGGCTGAGGGACACAATCAAATGTTCTCCGTCAGGGAGAATTGTGTAAACATCCTTTTTAAGGGAAATGTACTTACTTTTTATGGCATTTTCAATAATTCCCGTTCTTGTCGCTTCCGTACCAAGCTCCAGCCCCTCAAATATTGCACGGTATTCTTCTGCATCATCCTCATTCTGTGCGTTTGCCTTTTCTTCACGGAACGGATTTTTCAGATAGTTATTGAGAGTTTCTATTGTATAATGCTTGGGAGGTGATGTTTCCTTTTCCTTGGGGGTAAAGTTTACATCTATTATATCACCTTTTTCGAGATTTGGAAGTATTTTGTCCTTTTTATTATAATCGTCATATTTTGTCCAGCCTGCTTCCAGAATAACCGTACCTTTAAGGGTGAATTCCTCCATACCGCCTACATCAATCTTAATTTCGTTTTTCTGTGCAATACATTCCTCACTGCAGAAAACGGCTACAAAACGACGCATAATGGTTGAGTAAACCTTTGCCTCCTCCTCGGAAAGTGCCGTCTTGGCAGGAATTTTATATGTGGGTGTAAGTGCGGAGTGGGATTCAATTTTACTGTCATCAAAGATGGTTTTTCCGTCCTTGAATTTTACGGGATAGCCGAGCTTTTCAACTGCAGAGAGAATCTGCTTAACCTTTCCCTTTTCTGCCGTTGCCATATACTCCGAATTTGTACGGGGGTATGTAACATAGCCTTTTTCATAAAGCCCTTGCACTATGCGTAGGCTTTCGTCCATAGGCATTTTGTATTTTTTACCCAATACATTCTGGAGCTTGGTAAGGGAGTAAAGCTTCCCTGGGGAAAGGGTGTCTTTTTTTGTTTTCTTGCTTGTGACTACGCCCTTTGCCTCGTTATATTTATTGCAAAGCTCCTGTGCTTTAGAAAGTGAGTTTTTGTCAAACTTTTCCTTGCTGGTAAGCTCTACCTCACCCCCGCCCTGCTCAGTAAGGCTATACGGTGCATAATATATGTCGGGTTTGAAATTTCTGATTTCCATATCACGGTCATAGATTGCCTTTACAATGGGAACTATGACTCTGCCAACCCTCATAAGAGTACCTGTTTTAAGGGTTGCATAACGGGTGAGATTCACCCCGTAAAGCCAGTCAATAAAGGTACGTGCATACCCCTCCTTGGCAAGGTTGTCGTAGGAGGTTTCTTCTTTCATTTCGGAAAGTCCCTGCATAATGGTTTCCTCCGTCTGGTCGGGAAGCCACAACCTCATAAAGGGCTTTTTGCATTCGGTTTTCATTACGCAAGTGCGTACAATAATTTCGCCCTCTCTGTCAGCATCGCCTGCGTTTATAATTTCCGTCACGTCGTCACGGTTACATAAATCCCTGATAGTTTCAAACTGCTGACGGACACCGCTGTCAACCTGCTTTTCCTGATTTTTCTTCAACTCAAACTCAAACTTTTCAGGGAAACAAGGGAGGTTTTTCATACTCCATCTGTTTTCCCCGTCGGGGTTTGGTGAATAATGCTCTATATCAGCAAGAGAAAACAAATGACCGAATGCCCAAGTTACAATATAACCTCCGCCCTCAAAATGACGGGGGTGTTTTTTCATATTCCCGATTGCACCTGCAATGTTTCTTGCAAGGCTCGGCTTTTCGGCAATAATCAGTTTCATAATTTTCCTCTTATAAAGTAAATGCGTTTTTTATTATCTGAATTTCTTCATTTACAAGCTTTTCGCCGTCTGTGTCGGCATTTATCAGCACCGCGTCAAAACGCATTGGGTTATCATATATGTCGTTTTTCACGGCATACATCTGTGCCGCTTTTATTATTTTCTGCTGTTTTCTTTCGTCAATGGTATCAGCAGGTGAGCCGAAAGCATTGCTTTTACGGAGTCTGACCTCCACAAAAACGGTATATTCGCCGTCTTTTGCAATAATGTCTATCTCACCCATCTTTGTGCGGTAGTTTCGTTCAATAATTTTATATCCGCGTTTTTTAAGTGCTTGAACGGCAGCCTCCTCGCCTATATTACCGATGGAAACTGCCGTAGTTTTCTCTTTATTATACAAATTTTTTGATAAAAGTTTTTCTGTGAATTTCACAAGGACCGAACTCCTTCAAAGCTTCAATATGAACTTTTGTACCATAACCTTTATGCTTTTCAAATCCATATTGGGGGTATTTTTCAGCCATACGGAGCATATGTCTGTCCCTCGATACCTTCGCAAGAACTGACGCTGCCGCAATGCTGAGACTTCTGGCATCACCCTTTACCACACATTCGTGAGGGAGGTTACATTCCTTGATACAATCACCGTCAACAATTACATAGTCGGGGGTTATATTGAGTGACTCTATTGCCCTGTTCATTGCCATATAGGTTGCGTTACGGATATTGTAGGTATCTATCTCCTCCACGCTTGCAGTTGCAACTGCATATGCAAGGGCGACTTCCTTGATTTCGTCAAAGAGTTTTTCACGCTTCTTCTCGGAGAGCTTTTTTGAGTCATTAAGCCCCTCTATACAAATATCGGGAGGAAGAATTACCGCAGCTGCATACACCTCGTCAGCTAGTGGTCCGCGTCCTGCCTCATCAACACCTGCAATTACTTTATATCCTTTTTCAAAAAGGGTGTGTTCAATTTCCCACATTGATTGGAGTCTTTCAAGTTCTGCTTCTTTCATTTGTATCACTCCAGCGTAATTTTCCCAAGCTTTGCGCCTCTGAATTCATCTAAAATCACATTTGCTCCGCGGAGGTAGTCAACCTCTCCGCCTTTTACGATAAATCCGCGTTTTCTGCAGATTCTTTCAAGGATTTCAAATCCCTGAAGATTCTCCTCAAGTTCTACCTTGTAGCGTTCCTTTAATCTGTCGGGATAGTTCTCTGCAAGAAATGAACAGAGGTTTGCACAAAGCTCCTCCACATCAAGGACATCATCCTTGATTGCACCCGTATAGGCAAGCTTTAACGCAACATCCTTATCCTCAAACCTCGGCCACAAAATACCGGGGGTATCCAAAAGCTCCATACCGTTTTTAAGTGTTATCCACTGCTTTCCCCTTGTTACACCGGGGCGGTCACCTGTAACAGCAGCACTTTTTCCGTAAAGCTTATTTATAAAAGAGCTTTTTCCAACATTGGGGATTCCGCATACCATTATGCGTGCAGGCTTATTTACATAACCGCGTGCACGGTCACGCTCCGTCTTTTCTTTCAGAAGCTCCTTTACAGCATCAAAAACCTTGGCAATCCCTTTTGAATCGTTACAGCTTAATGCTATTGCCATAACACCGTCTTTTCTGAAACGTTCAATCCATTTCTGTGTCTGAACGGGGTCTGCAATATCACTCTTGTTTATCACAAGCAAAAGCTTCTTATTACCTATAATGGAGGGAAGCATGGGATTACGGCTGCTCTGGGGACATCTTGCGTCGCACAGCTCAATTACACAGTCGCACAGACGGATGTTTTCAGCCATCATTCTCTTGGTTTTGGTCATATGTCCCGGAAACCACTGTATATTCATACTTACACCCTCCCTTATTTTCAGTATGTTTTTATAGTTTTAAACGGCCAGAAACGAAGTACAGCCTTACCTATAACCTGATTTGTGCTTACCTGCCCTATTACACGGCTGTCACTGCTGTGATTTCTATTATCACCCATAACATAGATACAACCCTCGGGAACAGTCAGCTTAAGCTTATCCTTTTCAAACCCTCTGTCAATCATATCATCTCCGCCGTACATTCCGCACTCGTTACAGGAGCAGTCGTTGATGTAGGATTCATCAAGCTTCTTTCCGTCTACATAGGTGGCATTGTTTTTAAGGTCAATCTCCACTTCCTGACCCTCTGTTGCAATTACACGCTTAATCCAGAAAATGTTTTCACCGTATCCTGGAGGATTAAATACAACTATATCCCCCTGCTTCGGCTCGTAACCCAGTCTCCACACAATCATACGGTCACCGTTGTGAAGCGTGGGCATCATACTCTGTCCGTCAACCTTTACTACATTAAACACAAAGCTGCGGATAACAAGAGCAAGCACTACTGCAATTACGATTGCTTGAACCCATTCGAGAAGCTCTCTTCCTGCACTTTTTTTCTTGTCTGTATTATCATAATCTTTCTCTGAAATCTCACTATTTTCTTCAGTGTTAAAATCTTTTTCTTCCATTTTCTTACTCCTTTCAAGGAAATGAAAAAGGGAATCTGCCTTGTGACAGATTCCCTTCCATTGACTATTAAAGTCTTTCCTTAACTTTAGCTGCCTTACCAACTCTGTCACGCAGATAGTACAGTTTAGCACGCTTAACTTTACCGTGTCTTACAACCTCGATATGGTCAAGGCTGGGTGAATTAACAGGGAATGTTCTTTCAACACCGACACCGTATGAAAGACGTCTTACAGTAAATGTTTCCTGGATACCGCCGTGTTTCTTGGAAATAACAGTACCTTCAAACATCTGAAGTCTTTCCTTTGCACCTTCCTTAACCTTTACGTACAGCTTTACATAGTCACCGATTTCAAGCTTGGGAAGGTCAGTTCTGATCTGTTCCTGAGTAATCGCCTTTAAAACGTCCACTCAAATCGCTCCTTTCTCTCCCGCCTCAGCGGTTAAAATAAAGCGTTCGTACGAAAGAAATGCAGAGGACCGCTTTTTTACCTGCATACTATATCACACTCTTTTACCAATTGCAAGTGTTTTTTTGAAAAATTTTCAGCCAACACAATCTGCGACTATATCTTCAAGAGTTATCGGTGTTACAAGCCCTCTCCAAAGCACATCTACAAACCGTCTTGCCTCATTCAGGGTTGTAAAAATCCCCTCCATACTCTTTTTCTCGCAACGGGTACGTTCTCCCATACGCTGAGTATACATTGTTATACCCACACCGTACCTGATACTTTCCCCTGATGAATTTTTTATTTTCTTTTCATTAGTATGGTAGCACAGGAGAATCCTGTCCCCTGCCTCATTTTCCGTTTCTGCTTCCCTTATGTAAGTTGTTTCAGCCATTTCCCTCTCCCCTTACTTTGTTTATAGCTCTATTTTTACATATCTTAAGGCAAATTTCCATAGGCACTTTTTTCCTTTACGTTTTGTAATAATTTTACATATTTTTCCATATATTTGCAACCAAATGTTTTGACGTTCTTTGCATAAGGATTAATATTTTCGTAACATTTTATCTGATAATGTCCGTTTTTGTCGCATTTAGAAATTATTTTAATATGTCAATTCCGCAAAGGAAAATTTCACTTGAAAAAAGCCCTTCATTATATTATAATGTAGTATTGAGGGATTAGAACTATGAAAAGCAACTTTTTACCTGTTTCAAAAACTGAAATGGATAATCTCGGCTGGGATTATTATGATTTTTTATTTATATCGGGGGATGCGTACGTAGACCACCCGTCTTTTGGTGCAAGTCTTCTTGCAAGGCTTCTTGAATCCAACGGGTACAGAGTATGCATGTGCCCTCAGCCAGACCGCAACGACCCCAATGCCCTCTCCGTGTACGGAGAACCTCGCTTAGGTGTTCTTATTTCAGGTGGTGTTATAGATTCTATGGTAAATCATTACACCGCATCTAAGAAAAAGCGTAGCGGTGATGTATATTCCCCCGGTGGGAAAGCAGGCTTCCGCCCTGACAGATGCGTAATTGTATATTCCAATATGGCACGTGCCGCATTCGGTGACATACCCGTAATTATCGGCGGTACGGAAGCAAGTTTAAGGCGTTTTGCCTATTATGACTATTGGCAGAACAAGGTAAGGCGTTCTATTCTTGTGGATAGCGGTGCTGATATGCTCCTTTTCGGTATGGGAGAAAGAACAGTCCTTGCAGTTGCGGAAAAACTGCGTGACGGTATACCGATAGGAAGAATCACGAACCTGCACGGAAGCTGTTATATATCTGACAAAGTGCCGAAAAACAGTATTGTTCTCCCATCTTTTGAAAAGGTTTCGGAAGATAAGGAAGCCTATGCAAAGGCAGCAGCCGTGGAATATTATGAACAGGATGCAATCCGTGGTAAAACACTTGTTCAGCAGCACGGTGACAGGTATCTTGTGCAGTTACCTCAGGCTATGCCACTTTCGCAAAAGGAAATGGACAAGGTTTATGCCCTTAACTATATGCGTGCATGGCATCCTATGTATGATAAAGACGGCGGAATTCCTGCCCTTGAGGAAGTTAAATTTTCAATCACCTCGTCGAGAGGATGTTTTGGCAGTTGCTCTTTCTGTGCACTTACTTTCCATCAGGGAAGAGTTGTGCAGGCAAGAAGTCAGGCATCAATTATTGCAGAAGCACAGAAGCTTATATGGGACAAGGATTTCAAGGGATATATTCACGATGTAGGCGGACCTACGGCAAACTTCCGTGCGCCTGCCTGCAAAAAACAGCTTGATAAAGGCACCTGCCGTGACAGACAATGCCTTTACCCATCAGTCTGCCCCAATGCCGAGGTCAGTCATAAGGATTATGTTGAACTTCTTCGCAAACTAAGGGCACTGCCCAAGGTTAAGAAAGTGTTTATACGAAGCGGTATCCGTTATGACTACCTTATTTCCGACAAGGACGATACCTTTTTCAGAGAGCTTTGCGAGCATCACGTAAGCGGTCAGCTCAAGGTTGCTCCCGAGCATATAAGCGAAAATGTTCTCCGCTATATGGGTAAGCCAGGAGTTAAACAATACGAAAAATTCTGTAAAAAGTTTTACGATATAAACCGTGAACTGGGAAAGGAGCAGTATCTTGTTCCCTACCTGATGTCAAGCCACCCCGGAAGCACGCTCCGTGACGCTATTGAGCTTGCGGTGTATTTAAGAAAAAACAACATCCGCCCCGAGCAGGTGCAGGATTTCTACCCTACACCCGGCACACTTTCCACGGCAATGTTTTACACGGGACTTGACCCCAGAACAATGAAAAAAGTATATGTTCCCCGTGACCCGCACGAAAAGGCTCTGCAAAGAGCTCTACTGCAGTCGTCACGCAAGGAAAATTATAAGCTTGTAAAGGAAGCACTCATAAAAGCAGGCAGAGCAGACCTCATAGGCTTCGGTCCCGAATGCCTGATAAAACCTGAAAGGAGAAACTTAAATGGCAGCACAGATTTTAAACGGAAAGGAACTCTCAGTAAAAATCAAAGAGGACCTCAGAAAAGAAACGGAAGCGTTAAAGGAAAAAGGCATTAACCCCGGACTTGCGGTAATTATCGTAGGTGACGACCCTGCAAGCCGTGTTTATGTAAATAATAAAAAGAAGGCTTGTGAGGAATGCGGTTTCTATTCCGAAGAATATGCTCTTCCCAAGGAAACAACCGAGGAGGAACTTCTGGAGCTTATTGATACCCTTAACAACAAAAAAGAAATCAATGGTATATTGGTACAGCTTCCTCTCCCAAAAGGTATTGACAGCGAGAAGGTACTTCTCTCTATCCGTCCCGAAAAGGATGTTGATGCATTCCATCCCGTAAATGTGGGTAAGATTATGATTGGCAACTTTGACTTTCTCCCCTGCACACCTGCAGGTGTTATGGAGCTTATCCGCCTTACCAACATTGATGTATGCGGTAAGGAATGTGTAGTTGTCGGCAGAAGCAATATTGTTGGTAAACCTCAGGCAATGCTTCTTCTCCACGAAAACGGCACAGTTACAATCTGCCACAGCAGAACGAAGAACCTTAAAGAGGTTTGCCGTCGTGCAGACATCCTTGTTGCCGCAGTAGGCAAGGCAAAATTCATAACAGCCGATATGGTTAAAGAGGGTGCTATTGTAATCGACGTAGGTATGAACCGTGACGAAAACGGAAAGCTCTGCGGTGATGTAGCGTATGACGAGGTTTCCGGGGTTGCAAGTGCAATCACACCCGTTCCCGGCGGTGTGGGTCCTATGACCATTGCAATGCTGATGAAAAACACACTTAAGGCAGCAATCATTCAGAATAAATAATCACTTAAACGGAGGATGTGCAAATGGCTAAAAAAAGCTACGGCAACGAAAGTATCACAGCCCTTAAGGGTGCTGACCGTGTCCGTAAAAGACCGGGTGTTATTTTCGGTTCTGACGGACTTGAAGGCTGTGAACACAGCGTATTTGAAATAGTTTCAAACTCAATTGACGAGGCTAAAGAGGGGTACGGAAAGGTTATCGAAGTAACCCGCTTTAACGATATGTCAATAGAAATCAAGGACTACGGTCGTGGTATTCCCCTTGACTGGAATCCCAAGGAAGAAAAATATAACTGGGAGCTTGTATTCTGCGAGCTTTATGCCGGCGGTAAGTACGACAAGGAAGCAGACGGCAACTACGGTTATGCAATCGGTCTTAACGGTCTTGGTCTGTGTGCTACACAGTACAGTGCCGAGTATATGAATGTTACTGTTAACCGCGATGGATATGAGCATCCC
>JAFTUL010000034.1 GCA_017466275.1 Clostridia bacterium
AAGGATATCAGAGAATGTCTTGCAGGTATTTACGACGAAGAAACTGCAAATAATATCCGTATCCTCTACGGCGGCAGCGTAAACAAGGACTGTGCGGCTGAACTTTTTGCAATGAGCGATATTGACGGCGGTCTTGTTGGCGGTGCAAGCCTTAAACCTGATGATTTTGCAATCATCTGCAACGCATAATTTGAACTTGGGCAGAGCCTGAAAAGGCTCTGCTAAAGGCTGTTGAACAATGCCTCGCTTTGCTCAACGGCCTTTTTGTCCGTTTTTACGGACTGAAAATTTTAACCGAAAGAGAATAATCTGAGGTTCGGATTACTCGCTTTTGGCTATCAGAAAGGTATGAACATTATGACAAAAAAGCTTACAATGCTTATGATACTTGACGGGTACGGCTACAATCCTGCAACCGAGGGAAATGCCGTATACAGTGCAAAAACTCCCGTTATGGATAAACTTCTTGCCGAGTGCCCCAATACCCTCATTAATGCCAGCGGTATGGACGTAGGACTTCCCGACGGACAGATGGGGAACAGTGAGGTTGGTCACACAAATATCGGTGCAGGAAGAATCGTTTATCAGGAACTTACAAGAATTACAAAATCTATCTCCGACGGTGATTTCTTTACAAAGGATGCTTTTGTAAAGGCTATCGAAAACTGTAAGAAGCACGACAGTGCACTTCACCTTTACGGACTTTTGTCCGACGGTGGTGTTCACAGTCACATTACGCATCTTTTTGCTGCAATTGAAATGGCAAAGAGAAACGGCCTTGAAAAGGTATTCGTTCACGGTTTTATGGATGGACGTGACGTATCTCCCACAAGCGGTATCGAATTTGTAAAGGCACTGCAGGAAAAACTCAATGAAATCGGTGTTGGTAAAATCGGTGTCCTTTCAGGCAGATACTACGCAATGGACCGTGATAACCGTTGGGAAAGAGTGGAAAAGGCATATGCTGCACTTGTTTATGGTGAGGGTGAAAAGAACCCCGATGCAGTAGATGCAATGCAGAAATCCTACGACAATGGTGTTACAGACGAATTTGTTGTTCCTACAGTTGTTACCGAGGGTGCAACAATCGGCGAAAACGACAGCGTTATCTGCTTTAACTTCCGTCCCGACCGTGCACGTGAAATTACCCGTACACTTGTGGATGCTGATTTTGACGGCTTTGAAAGAAAGAACGGTTTCTTCCCCCTGTATTATGTATGTATGACTCAGTACGATGCAAAGATGCCCAATGTAGACGTTGCATTCAAGCCCGAATCACTTACAAATACATTCGGCGAATATATTGCTGAAAAAGGTCTTACTCAGCTTCGTATAGCAGAAACTGAGAAGTATGCTCACGTTACATTCTTCTTTAACGGCGGTGTTGAAGCTCCCTACAATAACGAGGACCGTGCTCTTATCGCATCTCCCAAGGTTGCAACATATGACCTGCAGCCCGAAATGAGTGCTCCAGAGGTAACAGAGGAAGTTCTTAAGAGAATCGAAAGCGATAAGTACGACTGCATCATCCTTAACTTTGCAAACTGCGATATGGTTGGACATACAGGCGTATTTGATTGTGCAGTAAAGGCCGTAGAAACCGTTGACGAATGCGTTGGTAAGGTTGTAGACGCAGTTAAGGCAAAGGGCGGCATAGTATGTATTACTGCAGACCACGGTAACGCAGACCAGATGGTTGATCCCGAAACCAAGGATGTATTTACAGCACACACGACAAATCCTGTTCCCTTTATTGTTGTTGGAATGGATGCAGAGCTTCGTGACGGTGGCAGACTTGCAGACATTGCCCCAACACTTCTTAAGATTATGGGACTTCCCAAACCCGACGAAATGACAGGCGAGAGCCTTATTAAATAATCTCGGATAGGAGAATTATTATGAAAAATCACCCCATCGGAATCTTCGACAGCGGATTGGGTGGTCTTACCACGGTAAGAGAAATTCAGAGGATTATGCCCGGTGAAGACATCATCTATTTTGGTGACACCGGGCGTGTCCCTTACGGAACCAGGAGCCGTGAAACCATTATCCGCTATACAAAAGATGATATTGATTTTCTGCTCAGACACGATATAAAGTTCATTATTGCCGCTTGCGGTACAGCAAGCTCTGTTGCACTTCCCGTACTTCGGGATAAATATGACATTAAAATAATGGGCGTGCTTGAAAGTGCCTGCAGAAAAGCCGTAGAGGTGACGAAAAACGGCCTAATCGGCGTCATCGGAACAAGCGGTACGGTAAAAAGCGGCAAGTACGGGGAAATTATAAAGGAACTAAACCCCGATTTGGAGGTTTTTTCCAATGCCTGCCCTATGTTTGTTCCTCTTGTTGAAAACGGGTACGCCGAAAGTGAAGCGGCAATGATAATTGCCAAAGATTATCTCAACCCCCTTAAAGAGGCAAAGGTGGATACACTTATCTTAGGATGCACACATTACCCCTTGCTTACGAAAGTTATTTCGGCTATAATGGGAGAGGGGGTTACTCTTTTAAGTCCCGGTGCACTTGCAGCAGCGGAGGCAAAGAGTTATCTTGAAAAAGAAGGACTTCTCAGCACTAAGGAGTGCGGAAACAGTGAGTTTTACGTTTCCGACTCGGTAGAGAATTTTACTCAGCTTGGAAGCACCTTTTTAGGAAAACCCATTGACGGAAAGGTACACCTGGAGGTGTTCGACTAATGAAAAAAGACGTTTACATATCGATAAAGGGCAGTCAGGACTACGGCGACGATAAAAACGGTATGGAAATTACTACGGCAGGTACATTTTACGATAAAGACGGAAAATACTACCTGAGTTATGCAGAGGGCGATTTTTCCGGCATGGAAAAATGCAACACCACCCTCAAAATCTCACCCGACGGCATAGTTACCATGATGCGTCACGGACAGACAAATACCCATATGATTTTCGAGAAAGGGAAGTGCCATATAGGGCATTACGAAACGCCCTACGGTGATTTTACAATCAGCGTGACGGCAAATGACATCAATGTTTCTCTTGACGAAAACGGCGGAAATATCGATATTGATTATATAATGGATATAAACAACATTTCACGCTCACGTAACGGAATTTCCCTTACGGTGAGGGCATAAAGCACACCGTGCTTAAATACATAAAGGATGAAAGGAAGATTTTTCATGGCAAATACACTTTCTATGAAGAAATCACAGATATATAATGCGGCAATGGAGGCGGCAAAGGCAGCATATCCCGAAATCGAGATTCCTGCTTTCACCATTGAAGTACCCAAGGATAAGGGTAACGGTGACTATGCAATTAACCTTGCTATGATGCTTGCGAGAGCGGCAAAATCCGCCCCCCGTGCTATTGCCGAAAACATTGTGGCAAACCTCAAGGCTGATGAGCTTGGGGCAACCAAAATTGAGATTGCAGGTCCCGGCTTCATCAACTTCTACCTTGATAAGAGCTATCTCTATAATGTTATGGCAGAAATTGAGGAAGAAAAGGAAGCTTACGGTAATGTCAATGTTGCCGACGGCAAAAAGGTTGTTGTTGAGTTTGTAAGTGCAAACCCCACAGGCCCTATGCATATGGGTAATGCAAGAGGTGGCGCACTTGGTGATACATTAAGCAATGTACTTTCTCGTGCAGGCTGGGATGTAACCAAGGAATTTTACATTAATGATGCAGGGGCACAGATTGACAAATTCGGCAGAAGCCTTGATGCACGCTATATCCAGCTTTTAAAGGGTGAGGAGGCGGTAGAATTTCCCGAGGACGGTTATCAGGGTGACGACATCCGTGTTCACGCTCAAAACTATATTGACAAGTACGGTGATATTCTTCTTGATAAGGAGGAGCAGGAGAGAAAGGATCAGCTTGTAGCATATGCTCTTCCTCTCAATATTGCAGCACTTCAGGAAACTCTCACAAAGTACGGCATCAATTATGATGTATGGTTTTATGAGAGTACACTCCACAACGGCGGTAGTGTAGAGGAAACCCTTGAAAAGCTCAAAAAGAGTAATATCACCTACGAAAAAGACGGTGCTCTCTGGATTAAGTCTACTGAATTTGGTAGCGAAAAGGACGACGTTCTTGTTCGTGCAAACGGTATTCCCACATACTTTGCGGCAGATATTGCATATCACCGTAACAAGCTTGAAGAAAGAGATTTTGACCTTGCAATCAACATCTGGGGTGCAGACCACCACGGCCATATTACCCGTATGAAGGGTGCTATGGAAGCAGTAGGCATCAGCGGAGATAAACTTGATGTACTTGTAATTCAGCTTGTTCGCCTTATGCGTAATGGTGAGGTTGCAAGAATGAGTAAGCGTACAGGTAAGATGATAACCCTTGCTGACCTCATTGACGAAATCGGTGTAGATGCGGCAAGATTCTTCTTCAATATGCGTGCGGCAGGAAGCCATATGGATTTCGACCTTGATTTGGCGGTAAGTCAGACCAACGAGAACCCCGTATTCTACGTTCAGTACGCTCACGCAAGAATCTGCTCAATTATCAGAATTCTTGAAGAAAGCGGTGTGAAAGTACCTGCCGTTTCCGATATTGATGCATCTTTACTTGCAAAAGATGAAGAAATCGAGCTTCTGGAAACACTTGCACGACTTCCCGAGGAAATCAAGGCATCGGCAGAGAGCTTTGACCCCAGTAACCTTACTCATTATCTTATAGATGTAGCGTCACATTTCCATTCCTTCTACAACGCTTGCCGTGTTCGTGACGAGGAAGAAAATCTTATGTGTGCCCGTCTTAAGCTTATTGAGTCTACAAGAATTGTTATCAAGAATGTACTTGACATTCTCGGAGTAAGCGCCCCTGAAAAAATGTAATAAGTTTTTTACGAAAGGGAAATTTACTATGCAAAAGAATAAGCTTTTTTCTCTTTTACTTGCTATTGTAATGCTGTTTTCACAGAATGTTTTTGCAGAAGAATCTGTAAAAACACCCCAGCAACAACAAGCCCAAGTACAAGAGTATTCAAACTATATGCAGAAAAAAATAGTGCAGGTTTATGCTCATAACATAGCCAACAACTACTATTACGGCATAGAGGATGAAGAACTTCTGTTTGCTGTTATCTGCGATATGATTGACAAAGGGAAATTTGATATAAACAGTGTCATAGAATCAATGCTCGGTGCGTTAAAGGATGATTATTCAGAATTTTACACTCCCGAGGAATACAAGGCTATGACGGAGGATGTGTCAGGTGAATTTTCCGGAATAGGCATTACGATTACCGATAATCCCAATGGCGTGTTGGTGCTTTCTGTAATTGAAGGCGGTCCTGCCTATAAGGCAGGCGTACTGGCTAACGACTACATTGTAGGCGTTAACGGTCAGTCTGTGATAGGTATGAATTCTGCACAGGTGAGAGAGCTGGTAGTAGGTGCTATCGGAACAGAGGTAAAGATTAGAGTCCTTCGCGGAAAGGAAGAGCTTGAGCTTACCTGTGTTCGTGATGTTGTGGAGGTTTCTCAGATTGAAACTGAAATGGTTAATGATGAAACTGCTTATATCAAGCTCCTGCAATTTACATCCAATTCTCCAAAGGAAATGGAAACACTTGTAAAGGAACTTCGTTCCAAGAGCGTTGATAATGTGATTTTAGACCTCAGGGATAACCCCGGCGGAGACTTAAATGCAGCTATTGATATGGCTAATATCTTTATAAGTGCAGGAAAAATTGCCGAGCTCCGTTATAAAGACGAAACCAAAAATACATTCCTTTACAGCGAAAATTTCCACGCACCCAATTTTGACTTAGTTGTACTTGTAAATGAGCACAGTGCATCTGCAAGCGAATTTCTGGCAATGGCAATTCAGTCAAGAAACGCAGGAAAAATCTTAGGTACAAAAACCTACGGCAAGGGAAGTATGCAGGTTTTAAACCGTGCAGTTAACGGTGCAGGATTTAAATATACAATAGGTGAATTCTATTCCTACAAGGGACAGCGGATTAACACTATCGGTGTTAATCCCGATATTGAGGTGGAAAACCTTGTGCTTTCAGTAAATGAGGATGAGTTTCAGAAAATAGATTTTGAAAAAATTCCTGAGGGAAATATAGACGGGGAAATGACGCTTGCCCTTGAACAGAGGCTTGCAGCACTTGGATATATGAAAGAGGCGGACGAAACCTTTGACGATACAACTAAGGATGCTGTTTCACGTTTGCAGGCTGTTTTAGGTTTCCAGATAACAGGTGTTCCCGAAATAGGTTTGTATATGTTCCTCAATGACTATGATTATTCACAGCTTAATAAGGTTATTGACCTCCAGATGGAGGCGGCAATAAAGCATTTAAGATAATTTATGGAATATTGTGAAGAACTTATAAAATATATTGAAAGTAAAGAGAATAGAAATGCAATTGCATTTCTTGAAAAACTGAGGAGTAATTCTCCCTGCACATCCTATGGGGAAGCAAGGGAGAAAATCCTCATTATCGAATCGGCGAAGATATTAAATAAAAAATTTCCATTTATGTACGCAGATGAAAAGGCTTTGATAAAAAGTCTCTTTGCAGACGGAATGTCTGCTGAAAAAGCTGTTGAAATATTGTGTACTCTTGTACGGGACTGCACAAGGGAAGATAAACAGGCTTCCTTTCAAAAAGCACTTTCATACATTGGGGAGAATATGTTTTCCTGTCAACTTACGGTAGGAAGCGTTGCCGAGTATACAGGTCTTTCGCAAAGTGAACTTGTAAAACTGTTTAAAGAAAATATTGCCGTTACACCCGGTGACTATATCGGTGAGAAACGGTGTGTTAAAAGTATAGAGTATTTAACGGAAAATAAATCCGTGGAAAAGGTAGCACTTTGTGTAGGCTTTTCTGCTGTGGAAACATACATCCGTACATTTAAGAAGCATGTGGGAATAACTCCCGGTATGTGGAAGAAAAAGAATTTGTGAAAAAGAGGTGATAAGAGTGAAATTTGAACTTTTAAAATCCAACAAAATCAAAGTGACAATGAATGCCGAGGATTGCAGGGGACTTGGAATCTCCTTTGATGCAATGGCGAAAAACTCTCCGGAGTCGAGGGAAGCGTTTTTCAAGCTTCTCCGCCGTGCAGAAGCAGAGGTGGGATTCACCTGCGACAATGCACGTCTTGTGGTGGAAGCGGCTATTCAGGCAGAAAAAAGTGAAATGACACTCTTTGTTACCAAGGTTGATAATGAAGAAGAAAAGGCACTATTTGACAAGCTTTCAAAAATAAACCTTGACCTTTTGCAGAAAGATTTAAAAGAGCTAAAGGACAAGAAAGAAGAAAAACCCTCTGCCAGCACAATGATCGAGCTTCTGGATTTTGAAGATGTTATCAAAATGTGCCATACAATGCGTGAATGCTTCTGGGGAAACCTTTATTCTTACAAGGATAAGTACTATATGACCATGCTTCCCACGTACATACCTAAAGCGTCTGAATTCGGTACAGTGTGCCCTGAAAACTACCGCAGTATAGTGGAAGAACACGGAAAAGCAATCGTGAAAAACAGTGCATTTTTGTTTATCAGAAATAAATTTGAAGCATAAAAAAGAATCCGCATTGCGGATTCTTTTTTATGCTTATTTAAGCTTTACTTTATTACTCTTACCTTAATTACTCCATCAATAGCAGTAAGCTCTTCAGCACTAGCTTCATCAGCATTAGCTACATCAAGAATTGTGCATGCATAGTCACCACGGCTCTTATTTACCATATTTTCAATGTTAAGACCCTTAGCAGCAAATGCAGAGGTAATGCTTGAAATCATATTGGGAATGTTCTTGTGAAGAACTGTGATTCTTGTAGCTCCTGCAGTTCTGGGAAGCTCACAGTTAGGATAGTTAACGGAATTTACAATATTACCGTTTTCCATATACTCGATAAGCTCTTTTGCAGCCATAATAGCACAGTTGTCTTCACTCTCTGCACTGGAAGCACCGAGGTGGGGAATAGCAACTACGCCAGGGAAACCGATAACCTCGTCAGAGGGGAAGTCTACTACATAAGAGGAGATAAGACCAACCTCAAGTGCACTCTTAAGTGCATCTGTATCAACAAGCTCACCACGGGAGAAGTTGAGGAGCTTCGCACCCTTTTTAACAGAGGACTTGAAGAGTTCAGCGTTGAACATACCGCGTGTTGCATCCATAAGAGGAAGATGCAGTGTGATATAGTCAGCTTCACAAAGAGCATCCTTAAGCTCGTTCTTAATAATTGTGTGTCTGTCAAGGCTGAGAGCCGCTTTAACGGAAATATAGGGGTCGTAACCAATTACTTCCATACCAAGGTGATGTGCTGCATTAGCAACGAGTACACCGATAGCACCAAGGCCGATTACAGCAAGCTTCTTGCCCTTGATTTCGCAGCCTGCAAAATTGCTCTTGCCTTTTTCAACCATTTTGCCTACTTCAGCACCGTTACCCTTAAGTGTCTTTGCCCATTCGATACCACCAACGATATCACGAGAAGCAAGGAAGAGTCCTGCAATAGTAAGCTCCTTAACAGCGTTAGCATTAGCACCGGGAGTGTTGAATACTACAATACCCTTTTCAGCACATTTATCTGTGGGGATGTTGTTAACACCTGCACCTGCACGTGCAACTGCCTGAAGAGACTGGGGAAGCTCCATATCGTGCATATTGAAGCTACGGAGAATTATACAATCGGGATTTTCACAGTTGTCTGTGATTGCATATTTTACTTTGTCGAAATTGTCAAGACCGCACTTTGCAATCTTGTTAAGTGTTAAAAGATTATACATAGTGATCAGTTCCTTTTTATTTATTTTCCTGTTCAAACTTTGCCATAAACTCTACGAGAGCCTGAACGCCTTCAAGAGGCATCGCGTTGTAGATGCTTGCTCTCATACCGCCAACGGATCTGTGACCCTTAAGGTTAACGAAACCTGCTTCAGCTGCTTCCTTGCAGAATTTCTTGTCAAGGTCAGCGTCGCCTGTAACGAAGCATACATTCATCATAGAACGGCTGTTTTTCTCTGCTGTTGCTTTGAAAAGAGTTGAATTATCAAGGAAATCGTAAAGAATATTTGCTTTCTTTTCGTTTCTTTCTTTCATTGCCTCAAGACCGCCATTTGCAAGTGCCCACTTGTAAACAAGACCTGCAATGTAAATTGCGTAGCAGGGAGGTGTGTTGTACATTGAGTCATTATCAGCCATTGTCTTATAATCAAGCATTGTGGGAATATCCTCACGGGCATTTCCCATCAAATCCTCACGGATAATAACAACTGTAAGACCTGCGGGAGCCATATTCTTCTGCGCACCTGCATATATAACGCCAAACTTTGTAACATCAACAGGCTCGCTTGTAATACAGGATGACATATCTGCAACAAGAACCTTGTCGCCTACATTAGGAACTGTGGGGAACTTTGTTCCGAAAATTGTGTTGTTGTAGCATACATGAACATAATCAGCATCCTCGCGCACCATATCGGGTGTAATTTCGGGGATATAGCTGAATGTCTTATCTTCTGAAGTTGCAATGCACTTTGCATCGCCGTATTTTTTAGCTTCCTTAAAAGCTTTACCGGAGAACTGACCGGAAACAACATAGTCAGCCTTTCCTGTTTTCATAAGGTTAAGAGGAACTGCCGCAAACTGTGTTGAAGCACCTCCCTGAAGGAAAAGAACCTTGTAGTTATCGGGAATGTTCATAAGTTTTCTGAAGTTAGCTTCAGTCTCTTTGATTATTGCATCGTAAACAGGGGAACGATGACTCATCTCCATAACACTCATACCGCTGTTTCCGAACTCAATAAGCTCCTTCTGTGCTGTTTCAAGTACCTCAAGCGGAAGCATGCTGGGACCTGCAGAAAAGTTAAATACTCTTGCCATAATAATTGCCTCCTAAAAAATAAAAGATTAATATATATTATACTATTATATTTTTTAGGTGTCAATTTGTTTCAGTATTTTTTTAACGATTTTTCTCCAAAAAGTTCAAAAATATTTTTCTAAAATCAACCATTGGTGGAATTTTTTGGGGATTTTATTCCTGTTACTATTTCTTTGATTCCAAAGATAAGGATAAAACCTCCAAAAAGTCTGGAAAGAAGCTCCGATGACATATTTGAAGAAAGATAAGCCCCAAGTACCGCAAATGGAATTCCCGATAAAATAACGGGAACAGCCGTTTTGAAATCTATCTTTTTATTTTTTATATGGATGACAAGAGCGCAAAGAGAGGAGGGGATAAAACAGAAGAGATTCAGGCTTTGGGCACTCTGTTGATTAAGATTCAAAAACATCCTTGCTGCAGGAATGAGTATCATACCTCCGCCAACACCCATTCCGCCTAAAATTCCCGACAGAAAGCCGATAATAACAGTCAGCATATAATTACCCTCCTATCAGTAATTTTACAGATGCAAAAACCATAACAGCACCAAACCCTATGCGGATAAATCTTCCTGAAAGACGGGAAAGGAGCTTAGCACCTAAAAGTGCTCCCAATGTAGCACCGCCTGCCGCTTTTACAATGTTTCCCATATCTGCAAACCCTGCCATAGTGTAGACAAAGACCCCTGCAACGGTCAGCGGAAGAATAATCATAATTGAGGTTGCGTGTGCCTTTTTTTCGTCAAGGGAAAAGAATTTCTGCAGAATCAGTACGGCAATAATTCCTCCGCCCGAAGCAAAAAATCCGTTTATAAATCCAATGGGAATACCCCATAACAATCCTTTTTTCTTCATCAGGATACCAGCATTTCAAGACGGAGCTTGTCTGCAATCATTGCAATAAATTCAGAGTTCGTGGGCTTGCCCTTGTTGTTGCTTACAGTGTAGCCGAAGAGTTTATAAAGCTCTTCCTCATTACCTCTGATACAAGCAACTTCAATAGCGTGACGAATAGCCCTTTCAACACGGCTTGGGGAGGTGTTGTGTCTTGTGGCAACCTTGGGATAAAGCTGTTTTGTAACGGCATTTATAAGCTCGGTGTCCTTTATGCTCATAATAATTGCATCACGGAGATACTGATAACCCTTGATATTTGCAGGAACACCTACGGAATGAATTGTCTTGGTTACGGAAATTTCAAGTGCGCGGTCACTGGGACGGTCGCCTGATGCACCTTTTTCAGCGTATGCAATTTCCTGTATGGAGCCTCCTGCAAGCTTGGGCATACACAGAAGCTTTATTCTTTCATAAACGGTTTCGTTGTCGCAGGGCTTTATCATAAAATAGTCAGCACCCAGCTGCATACAGATGTTGGTTACGTGTTCTCTTTTTGCACCGCTCATAACGATTACCACAGGGCGGTAAGTACGAGAAAGAGAGTTTATTTCTTTCAAAAGACCGATGCCGTCAAGCTGAGGCAGAACAATGTCCATAAGTATTGCATCAGGAGAATACTTCTTTATTTTTTCCAGTGCATCAATTCCGTCAGATGCGGCGGCAATAAGCTCAATATCGCTTTTCCCGTCAAAAAATGATTTCATTTGCAAGCAGAGTTCGCGGTTGTTGTCTGCAATAAGCAGTTTTATCTTGGTTTTCATACTGTTTCCTCCAATTTGTTTTTTATTGTAGTTTGAATATTACCATATTTTGGAAATTAATGCAAGAACTTTTTTCCAAAATATGGTAAAAAGATAAAAACCGACGAAATACCACAGCATAAAAAAACAGATATACCGATATTTCGGCATATCTGTTTTAGATTATTATAGCTTTAATTTTCTGCAATTCCTATCCATTCGCCAAGGGTCACTTTGACCTCGCTGTTTTCGGAAAGTTTTTTCAAAAGCTCTTCCTTAATCTCTATTTTACCTTTTTCAAAAAGGAGTACAATCGTTGAACCAGCAAGCTCAAAATGTCCCTTTTCTTCACCCTTGGAGAAAAGTGCATTCGCTTTTTTGTTGGAAATACCGCCTACTATTAATGCCCCGATTTCGCACTGAATAACATTTCCGAAGCTTTCTGTTTCAAGCAAACACCAGCTTCTTCTGTTTTTTACATATACGGGATATTTTTCGCAGGCAATGGGCTGTACACTATGTAGTGCCCCCTCAATAAAATGATTCTTTCCCTGATAACCGTTATCTATATAACAGTAGTGATGATAGTCGGAAGCACACAGACGAAAAATTAAACACTTGCCTCCAACATAATTTTTTGCAAGCTCTTCATCCTGCAAAAAATCCTTGAGAGAATAGTGCGAGTTTTTAATGGAAAAGCGACTCTGTTCGTCTATTTCAAATACACTCAACCAGCTGTCACAGGGACTTATTAAGTGCTTAGGTGTCATGTCAATATTGTTGTTTGTCCTTGTGCGTGCAAACAAATCCCTGAATGAATGGAACGCTGCTTTTTCTTCTTCCGTTACAGGGATATTGTTTCGTTTTATATATCCGTTATTCAAGATTTTTGAAAACCGTGAACGGAGAAACCATACGGCAATACGGTCCAGATGCAATACCATCACAGTTTTCAAAAGGAAACGACCAATAATTGTACCGTATAAAAAATTGACTGCTTTGGAGGTGTTATTCATACTCATCCCCCCAACATAACGGCTACTAAACCTATAATCCCGATGGCAACCATAATGATTTTTCCGAGAAAACCGGGTTTTTTAAGCTTAAATGGAGCTATAAATGCAACTGCAATAGCAAGGAGAACCCAAGGCAAAACTTTACCCACGGGAAGACTCAATAACTGTACTATTCCTGTCGCAATAGGTAAAATTAATGCCGTAGTTGTAACGGGTAAACCAAGATAAACAGCACGGCCTCCGTCTTCAGTGTTCTGCCGTTCTTCTTCATCTACATTAAACCAGGCAAGGCGGACTAATGCACACAAGAGATACGCGATTGAAATAGAGAGGTAAATCGACTCCCCATTAGTTAATTTCCATACGATAAGTGCCGGCAATACTCCAAAACAAACAAGGTCGCTTAATGAATCTATCTGAATACCAAATCTTTTTTCCTGGTCGGTACGTTTCATCGTTGAGGCAATTTTTCCGTCAAACATATCACAAAATCCTGCCACCATCAGACAAATGATAGCCATTCTTAAATTCCCGTTGAATGTGTATGTGATTCCGGTGAAACCAAATACTGCACCTATATATGTCAGAATAACAGTATAATTATAATAACCAATCATCTTTCTGTCCTACTTTCCTAGATAGAGTATAAGAATTAAAGCTATTATACCATATACTGTTATTTGAATCAACTGTTTTATGACAAAAATTACCCCTGTACTGCCAGCATATTTTCAATAAAAATACCATAACCACGTGTCGGGTCATTTACTAAAACGTGGGTTACAGCTCCGATAATTTTTCCGTTTTGAATAATGGGACTTCCGCTCATGCCTTGAATAATTCCGCCCGTTTTATCAAGAAGAACAGGGTCAGTTATCTCAATTGACAGTCCTTTTGACGTTGCACCGTAGGGCATGGAACGGAGAATTTTTATTTTGTATTCCTTCGTTTCACCGTCTATGGTAGAGAGTATAGTTGCATCTCCTGTTTTAACCTGACTCATTACGCCAATGGTGTAGGTTTTCCCTGCAATATTACATTGAGGGAATATTTCACCGAAAATACCTGCTTCACAGTTCTTTTCAACTGTTCCCGAAATTTCATCAGTACCTGAAAAGCTTCCGCAGATTTGTCCGGGGACACCACGTTTGCCTTTTTTTACGGAAATAACATGGCTTTTTTCTATGCTTCCCGTTGCAACGTCAAAGAGTATTCCTGTGTCGCTGTCGCTGATTCCGTGACCGAGTGCACCGTAGGTAAGATTTTCGGGATTTACATATGTCATTGTGCCGACACCTGCACTGCTGTCTCTTACCCACAGCCCGAGTTTAAGCTTGCCGTCACTGTCATCGGCTACGGGCTGGAGGTTAAATTCCTTGATTTCGTTTTGCCTTTTTACTGTAAGTATAACTGTCTGTGCCAGCAGAGATGGAACATCTTCACTTGTTTTAGGGATTTTACCGTTAATTTCAAGAATTATATCTCCGGGGAGAAGTCCTGCATTTTGTGCGGGTGAAACTTCCTCTCCGTTACAGATTACAGGGGCAAGATTTGTGACAATCAGACCTTTGTTATAGATTTTAAGTCCAACTAATTCTCCCGAAACAGTTAACGTCTGGGGCTTGGTTACATTTACCTTAACCTTTCGGAACGGGATGTTGACTGCACTCAGCGTTGAGTCGTATGTTCCGCATTTGAGGGGAGTAAGGGTACTTTCGTTTGATATGGCACACACGCCCTCCGGCATACCGCCTACGCTTACACCCAGACCAAGGTAACCGTTATGGGCTTCGCTTTCGTACATGGTTATTTCCTTGGGAAACGCAGATAATATATCTGCATATATAATTAATGCCGATAAGGTCATAGCAATAAGACAACATAAACTTTTTTTGAAAATTTTCATAACTTTGCCCTCCTGAGTTTAAGCATAAGAAAGTCGATTATCTTATGCTTATGTTGTCTTATTTTTCGGCTTGTTATGTTAGGAAATAAATTCTTTTAAATTTTTAAATGTATATCCCTCTTTTCTTGCATAGTCAATGACATCACCCAAGGCATCGGCATTGCCTTTTGAAACAGCGTGAAGCAACAGCACACAGCCGGGATGAATGTCGGAAGTGATTTTGGAAAATGCCTGCTCCTCAGTAACTTTGTCATTCCAATCCACATACGCCTGCGACCAGAAAACATTTGTGTAGCCCAAATCCTTTGTAATTGCCAAGGTTTTCTCACTGTATTCCCCTTTGGGCGGTCTGAGGAAAACTGACTTTTCTCCGCAGATTCCGTAGACAAGTCTGTCAAGTTCAAAAAGCTCGTTTTTTAAAACCTCTATATCCTTAACACTCGGCAGGGATGGATGATTTACGGTATGGTTTCCGATAATGTGTCCCTCTTTTGCCATTCTTTTTATCAGGTCGGGGTTTTCCTTTACATAAGGACCCGTTACAAAAAATGCTGCAGTCACCCCTTTTTTACGGAGTGTATCTAAAATTATTGAGGTATATCCGTTTTCATACCCCTCATCAAAGGTGAGGTATATGTTCTTTTCCTCTGTGTCCTCTTTGTAAATACATTGATAGTCTTTCATTTGTTTTTTTTGAG
Organism: Clostridia bacterium; assembly: GCA_017466275.1. Lineage (GTDB taxonomy): Bacteria > Bacillota > Clostridia > UMGS1883 > UMGS1883 > UMGS1883. The sequence continues at coordinate 15,125 of JAFTUL010000034.1, forward strand.
CTTCGGTAAATTCGGGACCGCTTTTAGTCCTCCTGAAACCCCAACCGATGCATTTTTCCGAAAGAGAAGAGTAATTCCTGCCTTCAACGGCAGAGGTTTCCTGCATTTTATGTACTGTACATCCGCTTGAAAATACAGT
>JAFTUL010000035.1 GCA_017466275.1 Clostridia bacterium
ACATATCCCACATAATACTGTTTGTTCTTGTCAACTGAATCACCTCACAGTTAGTATATGGGATATTTAGTTTTTAATAGCTTGAAAAATTTTCTTATTTTTCTTTTACAAAACCTAATTCTTTTAAGGCAGTTCCTTTATTTCTCCAATCTTCTCTTACCTTTACCCACAGTTCAAGATAAACCTGTGTGTCAAGAAGCTTTTCAATATCTTTTCTCGCATAAGAGCCGATTCTTTTTATAGCTTCACCTTTTTTACCAATAATAATGGGCTTATGGCTTGCCTTTTCGCAATAGATAACAGCCGTGATTTTTGTAACATCGCCTGTTTCGTCCATTTTTTCGATTTCAACAGCCGTGCCGTGGGGGATTTCTCTGTCAAGAAGACGGAGGATTTTCTCACGGATAATTTCAGCAGACATTTCTCTCACTGTGCTGTCAGCATATATTTCCGTATCATAGAAAGGCTCTCCCTCGTCAAAGTGCTTGAGGATTTCCTTGCGTAACTCTTCAATACCGTCTTTTTTGAATGCACTTACAGGCACAATTGCCGCAAAATCACTCTCATTTGTAAATGCCTGAATCTGGGGGAGTATAACCTCCTTATCAACGGTATCAGCCTTGTTAATTGCAAGAATAAGGGGTATATTTTTTTCTGCTGCTTTTTTTATAATATTTTTTTCAAGGTCATAAACCTCTTTACCTGCCTCAACTACCAAAATGGCAACATCAACATCTGCAAGAGATGCTCCAGCAACGCTGTTCATATATTCCCCTAATTTTGTGCGGGGAGAGTGCATACCGGGGGTATCAACAAAAACTATCTGATAGTTTTCACCATTGTCGATGGCTGCAAGGTTTGAACGTGTTGTCTGAGGCTTATTGGAAACAATAGCCGCCTTTTCACCGATAAATGCATTGGTGAGAGTTGATTTTCCTACATTGGGTCTGCCTACAATTGCAACAAAGCCTGATTTAAAATTACTCATAGGTTTATACCTTCCTTTATCTGTGTAAATCCATAATATCCATAATTTCTTTTTCTCTTCCACGCATTACGGATGTATAAGGCTCTTCCATATGGTCAAAACCGAGAAGATGAAGTGTACTGTGAACTGTCAGGAAACCAACCTCTCTCTGGAGGGTGTGGCCGTATTCCTCTGCCTGAGCCTTTGCTCTTTCAAGAGAAATTACAATGTCACCTAAAAGGAGCATATCTCCGTCATAGTCACCGCTTTCCTCAATCATAACACCGTCCTCGTCAAATTCAAGGATGGGGAAACTTAAAACATCTGTGGGGGCATCGATTTCGCGTGTTTCCTTATTAATCTGATGAATACCCTCATCATCTGTAATGAGAACACTCACCTCAAAATCCGTTTCTTCGTCACCGCCCACTACCTGAAGTGTGGTGGCAACTGCTTTCTGCATAATTTCAGAAAGCTCCTCTGTAAATTCCAGCTTGTCCTGTTCGTTCTCAATAATAAACTGTATCATATTTTTTCTCCATTCTGTATTTGAATTATTCATACTTAATACGCTCGTGGAAATATCCGCCGAGTGTCTTGGTTATTACTTTGATAACTGTTTCAAGTTCTTCAAAGGTCATATTACAATGAGAAAACTGTCCCGAGTTAACTCTTTCAGTTGCTATTTTACGGACCATACTCTCAATTTTCCCCTCGGTTTTATCATCTATGCTTCTTACCGCCGCCTCGCAGGAGTCTGCAAGCATCACAATGGCTGCTTCCTTGCTTTTGGGGGCAGGACCGGGATAAGTAAACTTTGCTTCATCAACCTCGGGGTCGAGCTCTTTTGCACGGATAAGAAAATATCCCGTGGTGGTTGTCCCGTGATGCTGTGCAATAATATCTATGATGCTCTGGGGCAGTCTGTGTTTTATTGCCGTTTCAACACCCTCAGTAACATGGCTTATGATAATTTGAGAGCTTTCCTGAGGCTCAAGAGAATCGTGTGCATTTTTGTCGTACTGATTCTCTTTAAAATAAAGAGGGTGACGAAGCTTTCCTATATCGTGGTAATAAGCACCAACTCTTGTAAGGAGAGCATCTGCACCGATGCTTCTTGCCGCAATTTCGGAAATGTTTGCAACCGTCAGTGAATGGTGATATGTGCCGGGTGCTTCCACAAGGAGCTTTTTTAAAAGCTTGTTTTCAGGATTGGCAAGCTCGGAAAGCTTCATCGGTGTGGTAGCGTTAAACAGCCATTCAATAAGGGGGAGAGAGCCTATCGTTATAAGCCCCGATATAAACCCTCCGCCAAAGCCTTTTACAAACGAAAATAATGCATTTACTATATTTGCGGATTCAACAAGCAAATGTGATGCAAATGTCAGTCCGTAAAAAACGGAGGACAGGACAGATGCAGGGAGAAGATGAGTACGCCTTTTTACTGCAGAAAAGCAGTAGGACGACATTGTTCCTGCAATTATGATGCATAATGCGTAACCCCAGTTTCCGTTAAATGCCACACCGCAAAATACTGCCAGCATAATATTGGTGATAATTGCAGCACGCGCACAACTGAAAATCGTAACAATTCCCACGAACATACCAACAGGAATAAGCTCTGTCATATTTTCGGGAATTATGTTGGAGCCGTAGACACAAATCAATATTACAATAAGTGCAAAGAGTGCTGTTATAGGGATAGAGGCAGGAGATTTTTTCTCCAGTCTGAAATAGAAAAACGAGGTTATTATATAGCATATAAGCATTAAAAGGATAAGTCCGAGGGTGTATGTCCACGAAACCTGATTCATACCCTTTATAAGACCTAATTGCATAAGCGTATCGTACTGTTCCTCAGTTACAATACTGCCCTTAGTCACAATGGTCTGATTCTTTTTATAGGTAACCTCTTCTACCTGAGCTTCCGCTTCACTGCGTGCCTTTTCGGTTTCTTCTTCGTCAAGAATCTGGTTTGTTTGAAGTACCAGACTTATAATGCTTTTGGCTGCTACTTTTTGTCCGCTGCTGATTTTCAGTTTGTCAACCTCGCTGTCGCAGGTCTTTTGAGATTCATTGGTATCGGACACGATTTTTCTCATTTCGGTTTCCACGATACCGCAGATTTTATTCATTTCCTCAAACTGCGAATCAGATGCCATCATAAGTGCCAGTGCAGTTTCTTCGGAAATTTTTAACGTAGTTCCTGATTTTAACTTATCCACCCCTGCAAAAATATTTTGGGTATCACTACGGTAGGTTTTTGCAAGAGCAAACAGATTGGTTATGCTGTCCGTTGCATTTTTTGTAATTTCCTCATCAGCTTTGTAGCGGTTAGGTTCCTGATTTCTTGCTTCCTCCCGTTTTTTCTGCGTAGCCGTTTCATCCACAAAAGAACGCGGAGCATAAACAGTTTCGGGAGCAGCCTCGCCAATTGTAACCTCTACCTGCTTTGGCTTGTTAAGGAAGAGTATAACTATGAAAATCAGAATAAGCGAAACTACCGTTACAAGCGTATGAGCTATATTACTGAAATTAATCCTTTTTTTATTTTTCATAAGCAAATCCTTCTTCCGTCAGGACCTTTTTTCAAATTTCTCGTATGCGGCAATAATTTTCTGAACAAGAGGATGTCGGACAACGTCCTTATCAGAAAGATAGGAAAAGTCAAGCCCCTCAATGTTTTTCAGTATTTTTGCGGCATCCTTAAGGCCGCTTCGTTTTCCGTCGGGCAGGTCAATCTGTGTCACGTCACCTGTGATAACCGCCTTTGAGCCGAAGCCTATACGGGTAAGGAACATCTTCATCTGCTCGGGAGTGGTGTTCTGTGCCTCGTCAAGGATGATGAAGGCATCATCAAGAGTTCTTCCCCTCATATACGCAAGGGGAGCAATCTCGATAACCCCTCTTTCAAGATATTTCTGGTAGTTTTCCATACCCAGCATATCGCCCAATGCATCATAAAGTGGGCGAAGATAGGGGTCAACCTTCATCTGCAAATCACCGGGCAAAAAGCCGAGCTTTTCACCAGCCTCAACAGCAGGACGGGTGAGAATGATACGGCTGACTTCCTTACGCCTGAACGCATCAACCGCCATTGCAACTGCAAGGTAGGTTTTTCCCGTACCTGCAGGGCCGATTGCAATTACTACTGTATTATCACGGATTTTCTGAATATAGTTTTTCTGTCCGTGGGTTTTACATTTTACACTTTTTCCTTTTGCGGTAATGCAGATATAGTCACCCTTTGCAGGAGGGACATATTCAATGTCCTCATTTACGGAAAAGATTGCATAGCGGATATTTTGCTCCGTAAGAGGCTCTCCTATCTCAATCTCGTCAATAAGACGTGAAAGGACTGCGGCAGCCTTGTCGCAGTTGTCACCTATAACCTTAATCTGTGTATCCTTATTTGTAATGCGTACACCCATTTCCCTTTCAATAAGCTTTACATTGGAATCGAAGCTTCCGAAAAGGGACATAACGGTGTCTGTGCTTTTGGCTTCAAGAATTTTCTCCATCATTTACTCCTTCAGAATATTTTACGGGTATTTCCTTGTCGGTACGGACACGGCAATCGGCAGAAAATGTTATGTTTACCGAATTGTCGCTTTCTGTAGTATTTTCAGTCAGTTCTATAAGCTCCATATTTTCCTTTTGAAGCTCTTCAAGAAATTTTTTTCTCCGCATCTCAATCTCATCAGAGATGACTGTTTCCGTATGCTTAACCGTTGCTTCGTGATACTCTGTTTTTGTAAAAGATATGGGGAGCAGCGGAAGAGCATACTTTTTTTCTATTTTATCATATTCTTTATATGAAATTCCACTATTTAGTGAAAAATTTATTTGATTTTTTTTAAATTTTATGCCAAAAACACTTTTTTTCCTGCCCGTTGGAATTTTTTCCATATTTTTCTTTGGAATAATAACGGTTTTTTCCTTGAACAGCCTCACGGTTATATCGGCGGTAGCGTGGTGATAGTACGTGGGAATATTTTCATTTTCGCTACGGAATATACCTGTTACCAGCGTTTGCCCCTTTTCTACTGCATCCCCCTCTTTTGCAAGAGGAACTCCGCAGTATACCTGCATTTTTTCAATAACACCGTCGTGAAGCGAAATTACATCAGATGGTTCATTAACAGGAATTATATCGGGCTTGGGAGTTCTTTCCTGAATTTTAACCATTGCCGTTGTTCCGCGGATGTCCACCCACAGCCACGACAGGTCGTCAATTTCCAGAATTGAAGTCCGTTTCACCTCGTACTGGTCTATTTTATGCTTGAGTGCGCCTATGTGAACGCCTTTGTCGGCAATGCTTTCAAGCACTTTTTCCTGAAGCACTTTGTCACCGCCCGTAATTTCCACCTTCCACACAAAAAACGAAAAAACCGTGGCAATTATTGTGAAGAAAAGCGGAAGAAACAAAAGCATAATTCTTTTTTTGTATTTCCTGAAAAAAACAGGGATTCCGTAGCTTTCTGTAAGGGTAAGGCTGACACCGCTGACCTCTGTGGAAATAAGCTTTTCGTATCCCTTTTTTCCGACAGAAAAAGACAGCGTTTCAGAATCTTTGCGTTTTATGTTGCGAAGATATATTCCCGAGGTGGAGGCAATATTTAAAATTCTTTCGGGGAAACGCCCGCACGCGTCCACCGTATAAACCCCTTTTATACAATTAATCAGCGTATTAAACATAAATTTCACTCCTATGCCTTAATAATTAATTGTATGATTTACTAACTTACCGCATAACTATTAAATGAGGTGTAATGAATGAAGAAAAAAGAAAAAAGAGCACAAAACATAGCTGAAGCCTTGGATTTACCCCTTGATGTCGTAAGTGACGTACCCAGAAGCGAGATAATGGGTAACTGCCAGTTGAGTGTGGAGAATATAAGGGGTGTCCTTGATTATAATGAAAATTCTATAAAAGTTAATACCACCGTGGGCATAATAAAAATAGACGGTGACGAGCTTTTCATAGACTCAATAAGTGACGAAAGTATTTTTATTAAGGGTCGGATAATACGGGTTGAATTTATATAGGAGGGTTTCATATGTTGTTTTTTATAGTGTGTGCCTGCTTTGCACTTTTTCCCGAAAAAGTTCTCTACGGTGCACAGACGGGGCTGGGACTTTGTATAAATGTTGTAATACCCTCGCTTCTTCCTTTTATGCTGATAACAACCTGTGTTATTAAAAGCAATTTTTCCCGTCCGCTTGGGGCATTTCTGGGCAAGTTTTTAACACCACTGACCAAAATGAGTCCTGACGGGTGTATCTGCTTTATAACGGGCGTTTTCGGAGGATACGGTGCAGGTGTCCGTGCGGTGTATGAAAGCTACAAACAGAAAAGAATTTCCCTTGATGAAGCGGAGCATCTGATGGCATTTTGCAATAACGCAGGACCTCTTTTTATTATGGGTACAGTTGGGGTAGGCTTCTTTATAAGTAAATCTGTGGGCATTTCCCTTTTGCTTGTGCAAATTATAACGGCACTCATATGTGCAAGAATTTTCAGCCTAAATACAATTCAGGGGAAAGTATCTGTCAGGGAAGAGTGGAATTACTACAAAAAAAACAAGCCCTCAATAGGAGAGCTTATTATATCTTCAGGGATAGACAGCGGAGCCGCCATCATAAATGTCTGTGTCTTTGTAATAACCTTCAGTGCAATTTTAGAAATTCTGCCATTTGGAGAATACCCCTTTTTATCGGGAATTTTGGAGGTAACACGCGGTGTGGCAGAGCTTTCGGTAAAAGGAACATCTCAACTGCCTCTTATAAGTGCACTTATTGCGTGGGGAGGAATGAGCGTACATCTTCAGGCGGACTCCTTAAGCGGAGGATTATTCAGTAAAAAACTGTACTATACAGGGAAAATCTGTGCTTCTGTCATAGCCTTTTTCATAACAAAGGTAACGGGATCAGATTTATATGTTCTTTTGTTCGCTTCAACAATCCTGATTGCGTTTTTACTGATTGCAGGAATCATCAGGAATCTTTTTTTCCCAGGATATACTCAGCAACACGAATTCCGTCAACAGCCGCACTCATAATTCCGCCTGCATATCCTGCCCCCTCACCGCAGGGATAAAGTCCCTTGATATTTGATTGTAAATCCTCACCTCTTACAATCCTCACAGGGGAGGAGGAACGGCTCTCTACCGCCGTCAGCACCGCATCAGGAAGGGCAAACCCGTGAATTTTTCTGTCAATCAGGGGGATTGCTTCACGGAGGGAGTGGGTAACAAATTCAGGGAATAGCTGTGAAAGGTTTGATGGGGTAACGCCAACGGGATAGGTAGGATTGACCTTTCCCAAGGCTACACTCTTTTGCCCCTTAATAAAATCAGCCGATGTCTGTACAGGTGCAAAATAATTCGCTCCACCCATATAGAAAGCAGACTTTTCCAGTTTCTGCTGGAAGTCTATACCGCTTAATACATCATCACCCCCAAAATCTGTGGGGAGAACGGAAACCAGAAGTGCACTGTTTGCGTTTTCACCGTCACGGGCGAAATTACTCATACCGTTGGTGACAACTGTATTTTCCTCGCTTGCAGCGGCAACAACGCTTCCACCCGGACACATACAGAAGGTATAAACCCCTCTGCCGTCTTTGAGGTGAACTGCCGCCTTATAGTCTGCTGCAGGAAGCTCCTTTGCAAACTTGTGGTACAGGGCATCATTTATAAGCTTCTGCGGATGCTCAATTCGTACTCCTACGGAAAAGCTTTTTCTCTCCATCAGTACGTTATGAGAATAAAGCATTCTGACCGTGTCCCTTGCACTGTGACCCGTTGCAAGAATTACACAATCAGTATCAATATCACCTTTATTCGTTTTTATTCCTGTTATACGGTTGTCCGAGATATAAATATCTTCAAGCTTGCACCCAAAACGGACTTCACCGCCAAGGGAGATTATCTCGTTACGCATATTTTTTATAATGCCCGAGAGCAGGTCAGTGCCAATATGGGGCTTTCCCATATAGCCAATTTCCTCAGGTGCACCGTGTTTTATAAATTCGTCAAGAACTTTTCTCTGCCTTTTGTCCTTTGTTCCGGTGTTAAGTTTACCGTCGGAAAAAGTACCTGCACCGCCCTCGCCAAACTGAATGTTACATTCTGTATCCAATTTTCCGCCTGCGAAAAAAGTGTCAACGGCTTTTCGCCTTGAATCAACATCCATACCGCGTTCAATAAGGACAGGCTCTGCTCCGCATACTGCAAGAATGTGTGCAGCAAAAAGTCCAGCAGGGCCGCTTCCTACGACAACAGGACGTTTTGTAAACCTTGAAACGGGCGGATATTCGTACTGATATTTTTCGTACTTGTCCACACCCTTAACGGAGTAGAAACGCTTTTCGCCGCGGAGATTAACTGCAACACTTATACAGCGGTGAATTTCGCCTCTTCTGTGTGCATCAATAGAATCCTTTATTATTTCAAAGGACAAAATATCGTAATCTCCTATACGGAGTTTTTCTTTTATTGAATTTTTTATATCCTCGCCTGTGTAACGGAGAGGAAGTAGTAAGTTGGTTATTTTAAGCATTTTTATTTAATCCGTTTCCAACAATATATGCCGTTGCCCAAGCCCAATGGAGGTTATAGCCTCCGCAGTCGCCTACACAGTCAAGTGCTTCCCCTGTGCAGTAAAGACCGCTGACTTTATTTGATTCCAGGGTAACGGGGTTAAATTCGTTAAGCCTTGCACCACCGCAGGTTGCCTGCGACTGTTCTTTCCCCAAAACGGACTCTACCGTAAAGGAAAGGGCTTTTATTGTTTTAGCAAGCTTTGTTAAATCGTTATCGGTTAAGGAAGAAACCTCCCTGCCGATATTTATATTACATTTTTCTAAAATATACTGACCGAGTGCTTTATGCAAAAACCCTGTTAAAAAGTCATCTGCCTTGAAATAAGAGAGTGCTTTTGCCCTATCTTTAAGTATGGACAAGAACTCATCTGCATTATACTCGGGAACTAAGTCAATCTCTATAATGCTTCCTTTTTTGCATAGCCTTGAAATCTGCATAATCGCAATCCCCGACAGACCGTAATCGGTAAGCTGAAGCTCACCTTGTTCCTTTTTGACAGCCTTTCCACCGTCTGTAAGTGTAACTGTACAATGAGCTCTTATTCCTTTCAGCTTTGTAACCTTTTCCTGTACCTTAACGGGAGAAAGGGCATAGCAAACGGGTGTTATATTATGACCAAATTCCTTTAACAGATTAAAGGCGTTTCCGTCTGTGCCGAAAGAGGGGGCAGACATTCCGCCCGAGGATATTACAACCTTGTCAAAGGTTTCTCCAAGAACGGAAAAATAGTTTCCTTTTTTGCCAATGCTTTTTATAAAAGCACCGGTGCGGATTTTAATTCCCAAATGCTCACATTCAAGCCTCAGTGCATCGCTTACCGCATTGGCACGGCGTGAATACGGATATATTCTGCCGTTTTCTTCGCACAGCATTATTCCCAGACTTTCAAAAAACTGCCTTTCATC
>JAFTUL010000036.1 GCA_017466275.1 Clostridia bacterium
AATTCTTTTTTTTAAAGCTTTCCGACGTTTTTTTGAATGTCTTGAAAGCTTTTTTTGTACTCGTTTACCGAGATTTTTAAGTTTTTTTATTCTCCGTATCATCCATTTTACCGGGATTGTAAGGAGCAGACATATTTTTACCGCAGGTTTAACAATGATTTTTTCAATGAGATGAAAAAGGAAACTCAGAATTTTCATAACCATACGGCTTAATGCGGAGGCATAAAGAGTTCCCCCGCATAAAATCCCGATTATCTGATAGTACCGCATTTCTCCGTTGTTGTAAATAAAGCCCGGTACAATTGTCATAAACACGGCAAATACAGCAAATACGAAGTCCTCCAAAAGAGTACGGGTAGTACCTGCGGAAAACATTCTCCTCAAAAGCCTCTGCACGTCAAAAAATATTCCGCATATAAGCCCTGACAATACATAAATAAAAAATACGTTTACCTGATGGGATGATGATACCTCCATTATTTAAGCACCCTTTTTAAGAAGCTTTCCCTGTCGCCCTTTCCCTCGGAATAAACACAGCCTGAAATTTCTCCCTCGATGAAAATTTCCCCTGTTTCAGTGGAAAGCTTCTTGACTTTCATCCCTTTTCCCGTAACGGTCAGAATATGTCCGTCAGTAATGAGGACAATTCTCTCAGGAGAAAAATTCTCCACATCGCGGATTCCTCCTGCTGTCATTTTTGCACGGTTTTCGATAATGATATTGCCTATCTTTTTGTTTGTTATTTCTGTCATAATAAAAACCCCCTTGTATTTAATTCTATTTAATACAAAGGGGGTTTATGTTATTTAGTTAAAAGTTTCCTGAGGAACATTCCTGTGTAGGAGTTCGGATTTTCTGCCACTTCTTCTGGAGTACCCTCGGCTACAATTGTACCGCCGTTGTCACCGCCCTCGGGACCAAGGTCGATTATGTGGTCGGCTGTTTTTATAACATCTAAGTTATGCTCGATTACCAAAACTGTATTTCCCTCTTCAACAAATCTGTTGAGGACATCTATCAGCCTGTGAACGTCAGCACTGTGAAGTCCCGTTGTTGGCTCGTCGAGAATATAGATAGTCTTTCCCGTAGAGCGTTTTGAAAGCTCTGTCGCAAGCTTTACCCTCTGTGCTTCACCGCCTGAAAGAGTTGTTGAGGATTGACCGAGCTTTATATAACCAAGACCAACATCCTTGATTGTCTGAAGCTTGTTTTTTATCTTGGGAATGGCTTCAAAAAAGTCCGTGGCTTCGTCTATTGTCATATCGAGGACTTCAAATATATTCTTTCCCTTGTAATGAACATCCAACGTTTCACGGTTATATCGTTTTCCCTTACAAACCTCACAAGGGACATACACATCAGGGAGAAAGTGCATCTCTATTTTTAAGATACCGTCACCTGAACACGCTTCACACCTGCCTCCACGGACATTGAAACTGAAGCGTCCCTGATTGTACCCCCTCGCCTTTGCCTCAGGAGTCTGTGCAAAAAGCTCGCGAATGTCGTTGAATACCCCCGTGTAGGTTGCGGGATTTGAACGGGGTGTACGGCCGATAGGTGACTGGTCAATATCGATAACCTTGTCGAGATTTTCGATTCCCTCAACGGTTTTATGCTTGCCCGGAACAGCCTTGGAACGGTTAAGCTTGTATGCAAGGTGCTTGTACACAACCTCGTTTACAAGGGAGCTTTTACCGCTTCCTGAAACACCTGTTACGCAGACAAACTTGCCAAGAGGAATGTCTACATTAATACCCTTGAGGTTGTTTTCCTCTGCTTTTACAACGGTTATTTTCTTTCCGTTACCCTTACGGCGTACTTCGGGGACTTCAATTTTCTTTCGTCCGCTCAGGTAGTCGCCCGTAAGGGAGTTTTTGTTGTTCATAATATCTTCCACGGTTCCCTGTGCAATAATCTCACCGCCGTGCACACCTGCCCCCGGCCCTACATCCACAATGTGGTCTGCCGCAAACATAGTGTCCTCGTCATGCTCTACCACGATAAGGGTATTTCCCATATCACGGAGAGATTTAAGTGCATCGATAAGCTTGTTGTTGTCACGCTGATGAAGACCTATACTCGGCTCATCAAGAATGTACAAAACACCCACAAGTCCTGAACCAATCTGGGTTGCAAGACGGATTCGCTGTGACTCACCGCCGGAAAGAGTTCCTGCCGAGCGTGAAAGTGTCAGGTATTCAAGTCCCACATTGTTAAGGAAGCCTATACGGGCATTGATTTCCTTTAATATTTCCTCGGCAATCATACTCTGCTGTTTATCGAGCGTTATGTTGTCGAAAAATTCTTTTGACTTGGTTACGGAAAGGTTACATACCTCGTCAATATTCTTTCCGTCAACTGTAACTGCAAGGCTCTCCCTGCGGAGTCTTTTCCCTTTACATTCACTGCAGGGAATTTCACGCATAAGTCCCTCAATATCCCATTTGGACCATTCGCTGTCCGTTTCGTCATAACGGCGCTGAAGATTGGTGACAATGCCCTCAAAAGGTGTCATATACTTGGAAAGCCCGCGCTTTCCCATATGCTCGATTTCAATTTCCTCGCCCTTTGTTCCGTACAGAATTATATCAATAACCTCTTGCGGTAAATTCTTAACTGGAGTGTTAAGGCTGAAATTATACTTTTTCGCAAGTCCGCGGAAAGTGGCATTTGCCATACTTCCGTCCTTGTCGGGGGCACGCCATCCGCTTACGGAAAATGCGCCCTCCATAATGGAAAGCTCGTCGCTGATAAGAACCAACGTTGGGTCAACACGTTTCAAAAGACCGATTCCGCTGCAACGCGGGCAAGCACCCATGGGATTATTAAAGGAAAACATACGTGGAGAAAGCTCCTCCAAGCTGATTCCGCAATCCTCACAGGCGTAGTTACGGCTAAAAGTCAGCTCCTCCTCACCGTTTAGTATCATAACGATACCATCTGCCTGATGGAGTGCTATTTCAACGGAATCTGCAAGTCGGGTGCGTATTCCGTCCTTTACCACAAGACGGTCAACAACAATTTCTATGTTGTGCTTTTTCTGTTTTTCAAGCTCAATTTCCTCGGAAAGGTCGTAAATAATACCGTCAACACGGACACGGACATAACCGCTTTTACGTGCACTTTCAAAAATCTTCTGATGCTCACCCTTTTTCCTGCGTACAACGGGTGCAAGAATCTGCACCTTGCTACCCTCAGGAAGAGACAGCACCTTGTCCACAATCTGGTCAAGGGACTGCTGAGTAATAACCTTACCGCATTCGGGACAGTGAGGCACACCTACCCTTGCGTACAAAAGACGGAGGTAGTCATATATTTCCGTTACTGTACCAACCGTTGAACGCGGGTTTTTGTTGGTTGTCTTCTGGTCTATGCTGATAGCAGGGCTTAAGCCCTCAATGTAGTCTACTTCGGGTTTTTCCATCTGACCGAGAAACATTCGTGCGTATGAGGAAAGGGATTCCACATAACGGCGTTGCCCCTCCGCATAGATAGTGTCAAATGCAAGGGATGTCTTTCCGCTTCCCGATACGCCCGTGAAAACTATAAATTTGTCACGGGGAATGGTGAGGTCAATGTTTTTGAGGTTATTTTCCCTTGCACCCTGTATTACAATTTCTTCTTTTCTCATTACTGCACCTCTTTTCTAAGACGCTTTATGCGGTCGCGTATCTTTGCCGCATCCTCAAAGCGAAGCTCCTCTGCGGCAATACGCATCTCGTTTTCAAGCTTGGAAAGAACTGCCGCCACATTCTGCTGAGGAGCCATTTCTTCCTCTGCCGTTACTGCGGCAATAACACCGCCAACTGCCTTGACAATAGTCTTGGGAGTGATGCCGTGTTCCTTATTATACGCCATCTGTATTTCACGTCGGCGGTTTGTTTCATCGATTGCCCTCTGCATTGAGTCGGTGACTCTGTCAGCGTACATTATTACTTTACCCTCGGAGTTTCTCGCTGTTCTTCCGATTGTCTGGATAAGGGAGGTTTCACTTCTCAAAAAGCCCTCTTTATCAGCATCAAGAATTGCCACAAGGGATACCTCGGGAATGTCAAGTCCCTCACGAAGCAGGTTGATACCTACCAGTACATCAAATACGCCCAATCTCAGGTCACGGACAATTTCAAGCCGTTCCAGGGTTTCGACATCGGAGTGCATATATTTGACCTTTATACCCATACTGCGGAGATAATCTGTTAAATCCTCTGCCATTTTCTTGGTAAGGGTGGTTACAAGAACTCTCTCCTTTTTGTCGGCACGGGCGTATATTTCCGTCAAAAGGTCGTCTATCTGCCCCTCTATGGGACGGACAAAAATCTCGGGGTCTAAAAGTCCCGTGGGACGTATTAACTGCTCTGCAATGCTCTGCGAATTGTCATATTCATACTGTGCAGGAGTTGCACTTACATATATAACCTGATTGAGCCTTTTTTCAAATTCGTCGAAGCTAAGCGGTCTGTTATCAAAAGCAGACGGCAGACGGAAGCCGTATTTTACAAGGCTTTCCTTTCTGCTTCTGTCACCTGCGTACATTGCACGCACCTGCGGTACTGTCACGTGACTTTCGTCGATTACAAGCAAAAAGTCGTCGGGAAAATAGTCTATCAGCGTGTAAGGGGGGCTTCCCGGCTCTCGTCCGCTGATGTGTCGTGAATAGTTTTCAATACCGCTGCAAAAACCGATTTCACGCATCATTTCTATATCGTAATTCGTTCTTTCTTCAAGCCTCTGTGCCTCTAAAAGTCTGTCATTATCACGAAGCTCTTTCAGACGTATTTCAAGCTCCTCACGGATAGAGGCTATCGCCTGCTCCCTCTTTTCAGGGGTTGTTACATAGTGGGAGGCAGGGTATATTCCTATATGCTGTCTTACACCAAGTACCTCGCCCGTAAGAGTGTCAATCTCCGTTATACGGTCAATTTCGTCACCGAAAAATTCTATCCTGACGGCATCCTCTCCGCTGCTGATGGGGAAAACCTCAAGTACATCACCGCGGACACGGAATTTTCCGCGGACAAAATTTATGTCGTTCCTTTCATACTGCATATCCACAAGCTTTTTTATAACCTCGTCACGGTCCTTTTGCATACCGGGACGGAGAGAAAGCACAAGTGTACTGTAATCCTCGGGGTCGCCAAGACCGTAAATACAGCTTACGGAAGCAACTACAATTACATCTCTCCTCTCAAAAAGTGCCATGGTTGCACTGTGTCGGAGCTTGTCAATTTCGTCGTTAATCTGTGCATCCTTTTCAATATAGGTGTCACTGGAGGGAATGTATGCCTCCGGCTGATAGTAGTCGTAATAGCTGACGAAATACTCAACTGCATTCTCGGGAAAAAACTCCTTGAACTCACTGCAAAGCTGTGCCGCAAGAGTCTTGTTATGTGCAAGGACAAGAGTGGGCTTATTCACCCGTGCAATGGCGTTTGCCACGGTAAAGGTCTTACCACTACCCGTAACGCCCAGAAGAACCTGTCCGCGGTTACCTTTTTCGATGCTTTCCACAAGAGCATCTATTGCCGCCGGCTGGTCGCCGGTAGGCTGAAAATCCGATACAAGCTTGAAATTCATAGGAATCCCCCTTTCTGAATAGGTCATTATAATATTTTACACTATTTTGAAAAGTTTTTCAACTGTAAATAACAAGAAAAAGAATGTTTCCACTTACGATGTTTATTTTTTGACAAAAGATAGGTTTTGTGATATAATGATTAACGTATATTCTTGCAATTTAAAGGAGATTCTGGGCAGAAACAAAAATGCCGGTACAGATAATAACGGAGGTTTGTTATGGCTTTAGAAAATAAACTTGGAATAACCGATTCGGCTGAGCTTGCACGTGAAGAAGAAAGAATCAGTAAGAAAAAAGCTATTGAGCTTTACGATAAAGATTTACTTGACGGACTTGAGGCAGGGAAGTTTTCTGCACTTAGGTTTATTCATAAATACTTGTTTGATGATATTTATGTATTTGCAGGTGAAGTCAGGGACGTTAACATTGCAAAGGGTGGTTTTAGATTTGCACCTGTAATGTACCTTGACGGTGCGTTGGAACACGTAAGCAATATGCCACAAGGGACATTTGACGAAATTATTGAAAAATATGTTGAAATGAATATTGCTCATCCATTCCGCGAGGGCAATGGACGGGCAACACGTATTTGGCTTGATTTAATCTTGAAAAAAGAGCTTAACAAGATTATTGACTGGAGCAAGGTTTCTAAAGAAGATTATCTGCTTGCTATGGAACGTAGTCCTATCAAAGACATTGAAATCAAGCATATTCTGAAAAATGCTTTAACAGATAAAATCAACGACAGAGAACTGTATATGAAAGGCATTGATAACAGCTACCATTACGAAGGTTACACAGCATTTAAGACAGAAGAACTGTGATGTTTATGAGATAGTGGATGCAATAGATTTAAAATGGTGTACTTTGGAGATATTTCTCAATGTACACCATTTTTTAATCAAAACCATTGACTTTTCTGCCCAAGCACTAAACTACGGTTTTTGCAAATATTCTGTCGGCTACCGTGAAATTGCGAGCATTATTTTCCTCTGCAGGCGAGCAATTTCAGGCGAACAGGCAACTGAGTGTTGCCTTAAAGCCGGCGGTTCAAAGACGGAAAATTTGCAAAAACGAAAACAATATAGTAAAAGAAAACCACGCCCAAGAAACATTACGCCCCTGCGAGGCCGTTGAGGGGAATCGAGCCTGAGCGCGTCCTGTGGACGATGAAGCGATGGCGCAGAGTTGTGCAGTGGTCGAAAAGCGAGATGCAAAAGCATCGAGTCTTCGGGCACCACAAACGGACGGGGGAATCGGAACCCCGGAACTTTTCGTTCTTTTGAACGCCAAAAGAACACACCCTCTCTTTTTTGTGCAAGTTGCACAAATATTTTTTTAAAAAGGTGTTTAATTCTTATAGTTTGCTTATTGTTTTTTGTGAAAATTTGTTGTATTATATGAATGTACCGAAAAGGTACATAAACTTTTTTCATTTTCCCTCCTTTTAGTGGCAGACGGTTTCATTGGTCTGTCATATTTTTTTGCCTTTTTTTGGAATAGCTTATAAATCCTGCTCATATATTTTTGGTGTGAGGAGGATTTTTATTATGGAAATAAATATTAAAAACGAAACCCTGCCGATATGCAGTTGTGTACATCGGGTAAAAAACAACTTTTCTGCGGAATGTGATGTAATTGTCCCTGACAGCAAGCCCGACATACTTAAGGTGCTTCAGCTGAGTGCACGTCCGAAAGTGACAAGCTGTGAAATCAGAAATTCCCACCTGATTGTAGCCGGAACAGTTACATTTGACATTCTGTATCTTGCAGACAACGAGGAAAAATGCGTGAAATCCATTACTTCCTCCTGCGAATTTTCAAACCTTGTCCGTGACGGAAGCATCACCGACGCAATGACGGCAATCTGTGACGTTGACGTATATGATTTGGGGTGTGATGTAGCAAACTGCAGGAAGCTGTCCCTTAAAGCAACTCTGTGTCTTTCGGGGGCTGTTTACTCCTGCTGTAATCTTGACATTATCTCCGAAATTGAGGGTGCGTGCATCAAGAAAACTCCCTTATATACAGATATGATTTGTGCAAACAGCAGGGATATTACAACAGTGACGGACAGCTTTTCCCTTGCACCTGACAAGGCATCTATAATCGAAATTTTAAAAACAGACGGTGTGCTTACGGAAAGCAGTATCAAGGTAATTGATGACAAGGCAATTGTAAAGGGAACAGTTCGTGTAACCATACTCTACACAAGCGAGAATGGTATAGAATACAGCGGTACTGACGTGGCATTTGCACATATTTTGGAAGCAGACGGAATCCGTGAGGATATGAAATGTGAACACAGCGTTAAAATAACGGATATTTCAGCAGTTGTCTCGGCAAATGAGGAAGGGAAATTATGTACCTTTGACATCTCCACACAGCTTGCAATGAGAGTAATCGCCCGTCAGAAAGCTTGTGTTGACTGTGTTACTGATGCGTACATTCCTCACGGAGCAATTGACCTCAGGTATTCACCCGTTAGTGTGGACTGTGTAGAAAGAATTATAAAACGTGATGCAGATATTAAGGAACGGGTTTCTCTTCCCCAGTCACTTCCTGCAATCGGGACAGTTTATCAGGTGATAGCACGTCCGTTTATTGAAAGTTCCGTACCTGAGGGAGATATTCTCAGGGTATCAGGATATACGGAAATATATATTCTGTACTTAAGCGGTGACAGTTCTGCCCCTGCCTGCAGTTACAAGACAAATGCAGAATTTTCCGTTGAGTGCGATTCTCCTGGCTGTATGCTTACCCCCGTTACATCCTGCAAAATGCGGAATATCAGCTACGTTATTGCTGATGACAGAACCGTTGAGCTTCGCGGTAATGTCGAGGTAGAGGTACAATGTATAAAAACTACTGACACCGACATTGTGTACGAGGTGACACCTGCAGAATATACTCCCGTACAAAGACCGTCAATTATTGTGTCCTGCGTACATATGGGCAGAACGTTGTGGGATATAGCCAAAGAATATGGCGTAAGTCCCGACGATATTTTAAAGGCAAATGCTCTTGAATCGGAAAATGACCTGCATAGCGGTGCGGCGTTGATAATTCCAAAATAAAAATTCGGGAGGGGGATAACCCCCTCCCTTTCAAACTGACATTTTTCAGATGTTTTTCCGCATACTTGATATTGCACTTTTTTCAAGACGGGAAACCTGTGCCTGACTTATGCCGACCTCATTGGCTACCTCGGTCTGGGTTTTTCCGCGGAAAAACCGCATAATTATAATCATTTTCTCCCTGTCGGTAAGCTTGTCCATAGCTTCACGGAGGGAGATTTTTTCTATCCACGTTTCGTCAAGGTTTTTCTTGTCGGAAACCTGGTCCATTACATAGACGGCATCTCCCCCGTCGTGATACACTGGCTCGAAAAGAGATATCGGCTCTTGTATGGCATCAAGGGCGGTTGCAACCTCCTCGGGAGTTACATCAATCATTTTTGCAATTTCTCCAACGGACGGCTCACGGTTATTTTCATTCATTATTTTCTCACGGATACACAGTGCCTTATAGGCAATATCACGGAGAGAACGGGACACCCTCACCGCATTGTTGTCGCGGAGGTAACGCCGTATTTCACCGATAATCATCGGCACGGCATAGGTGGAAAACTGAACATCCAGCTCCGTATTAAAGTTATCTATTGATTTTATAAGGCCGATACACCCCACCTGAAAAAGATCATCTACATTTTCCCCACGATTATTGAAGCGTCCGATGACACTCAGTACAAGACGAAGATTCCCTCGGATAAAGGTTTCGCGGGCAATTGAATCACCCTTTTTTATTTTTTCAAAAAGCTCTCTTTTTTCCTGTGCTGTAAGGGTAGGGAGCTTGGATGTATTAACACCGCAGATTTCAACCTTGTTTATCATAAAAAAAGCCTCCGCAAGAAAAAATTAGTACACACTAATCTTTCCCGCAAAGCCTTTTTATTATGCACTCAAATCAAGGAAGAATTAAACCTTATTGTTCTGATAGTTGTTTTATTGACATACCTTCATTATTATGGTATTATTTAGCTATCTTGAAAGGATGTTTTTATTATGGATTACAGAATAGAGCACGACTCCATGGGGGAGGTCAAAGTCCCTGCCGACCGCCTGTGGGGTGCACAGACACAGAGAAGCTGTGACAACTTCAGAATAGGTGTGGGTATTGAAACAATGCCTGCAGAAATCATATATGCTTTCGGTGTGCTGAAAATGGCAGCCGCAACGGTGAATAATTCCCTCAAAAAGGAAAAAATGACAGAGGAAAAGCTCTCTGCCATAAAAAAAGCCTGCGAGGAAATTATGGCAGGTCAGCACAATTCACAATTCCCCCTCGTTGTATGGCAGACAGGCAGTGGTACACAGTCCAATATGAACGCCAACGAGGTTATTGCAAACAGAGGAAATGAGCTTCTGGGAAAGAAGCTTCTTCACCCCAATGATGATGTAAATATGAGTCAGTCCTCCAATGATACGTTCCCAACAGCAATGCACATTGCCGCTGTGCTGACTATGGAGGACAAGCTGATTCCTGCGGCTGAAGAGCTTGCTGAAACGCTGAAAAGGCTTGAAAAAGAGAATCAGGGCATTGTAAAAAGCGGCAGAACGCATTTGCAGGATGCAACGCCCATAACCTTTAGTCAGGAAATAAGCGGTTGGCGTTCAAGCATTGAAAAAGACATAAAGCTCTTAAAGCTTAGCATAAAGCCTCTTTATGAGCTTGCACTCGGCGGTACTGCAGTAGGTACAGGGCTGAACGCTCCCGAGGGATTTGACAGTGCTGTTGCTGAAGAAATTGCAAAAATTACAAGAAAGCCTTTTGTTACCGCTGAAAACAAATTCCACGCCCTCACATCTAAGGATGAGCTTGTCTTTGCCCACGGTGCAATAAAGGCACTTGCAACTGATATGATGAAGATTGCAAACGATATCCGCTGGCTTGCCTCCGGTCCCCGCGACGGTCTTGGAGAAATATTTATTCCCGAAAACGAACCCGGCTCTTCCATTATGCCCGGCAAGGTAAACCCCACACAATGCGAGGCAGTTACAATGGTTGCCGTGCAGGTAATGGGAAATGACGTTGCTGTTGGTATGGCGGCATCTCAGGGCAATTTTGAGCTGAATGTATTTATGCCCGTTTGCATTTACAACTTCCTGCAATCAGCACGGCTTATGGCTGAAGCTATTGTTTCATTCAACAAAAATTGTGTGACGGGAATCCGTGCAAACAAAGAAAAAATGCACCACAATCTGCACAATTCCCTTATGCTGGTAACGGCATTAAATCCGTATATCGGTTACGAAAATTCCGCAAAAACGGCAAAGAAAGCCTATAAGGAGAATATTTCGCTCAGGGACGCTTGTGTTAAGCTTGGTTTTCTTACAGAAGAAAAATTTGATGAGGTATTTAAACCCGAAGAAATGGTGTAAAATCAAAAAAGTCACATTAGCTTGTGACTTTTTTGTGTCTTTTTTAAGGAGTTTGTTTACAACTTCTGATTTTTTTGTTATGATATACTCCAAGGAGTGATTTTAATGGCTGAAAAATACGGCACAGTACCCAAAAAATTTACCAAGGAATGGTGGAACTGGTACTGGATGTACTATAAAGGAATTACTATCGGGGTTATTTTTGTATTATTTCTCGTGGGAAGTACCGTATACAATTCTATTACGGCAGAAAAATTTGATGCGACCGTGACCTATGCAGGAAAGCTTTATTACACAGATGTTTTCAGAGAAAAAATGGAGGAAGTCCTCTCCTCTCTTTGTGAGGACCTTGACGGCAACGGGGAAAAAAATGTGTATTTCTCACACATTGACATTAATTACGATTCAAAGGATGTCGAATATATTCAGGCAAATTCCCTGAAGCTCAATATGGCAATTGGTGAAGATGCAACATATATTTTCTTCCTTGACGAAACGGTTGCAGATTTCTATAAGGGCGAAAATTCAGACGATATTGCCTATGCCCCTCTTGAGGATTGGGTAGACGGAGATATTTCCGGATTTGAAACCTACGACGCACACGGCAAGGCATACGGAATTGATATTTCAAACCTCAAATTTTTTAAAGATGCAGGACTTGATACCTCGGGACTTTATATGTTTGTTCGTTATTATCCGAGAAAGGACCAGATAAAGGACCATCTGAAAGGGTATGAAGCATCAATAAAGATGGCAAATAAGATATTGAACTACTAAAACATGACACAAACCAAAAAGGCTTCTATAACGATGCTGCAGCATCGTCATAGAAGCCTTTTTATAATTGTTTTGATTAGTCAACAAGCTTTATGATAGCCATGGGAGCATTGTCACCACGACGAACGCCTGTCTTAATAATCTGTGTGTAACCGCCGTTACGTTCTGCGTATTTGGGAGCGAGCTCCTCGAATACCTTCTTAACAACATCTTCTTTTGTGATGAAGCTAAGAGCCTGTCTTCTTGCATGAAGGTCTCCGCGCTTTCCGAGAGTAATCATATTCTCAGCAAGGGGACGAACTTCCTTTGCACGAGTTACAGTTGTTTCGATTTTGCCGTTTTCCAAAAGAGCAGTTACCATACCGCGGAGCATTGCAATTCTCTGGTCGGTAGGACGACCGAGCTTTCTTGTTCCTGCCATTTAGGTTTCCTCCTTCAAAACTTCTGATAAGTCAATTTGTGAATCAGTCTTCATCGGGTGCAAATGTGAGCTTGAGCTCCTTAAGCTTGCCGATAACTTCGTCAAGAGATTTGCGTCCCAGATTTCTTACCTTCATCATTTCTTCTTCCTTACGGAGAGTAAGGTCCTCAACAGTGTTGATGCCTGCTCTCTTAAGGCAGTTGTAGGAACGAACTGAAAGGTCAAGCTCTTCGATAGTCATATCGAGAATCTTTTCTTTCTTGGTTTCTTCCTTTTCAACCATTGTTTCAACATTCATAGCTTCATCTGTAAGCTGGATAAAGAGCATCATATGATCGTTGATAATCTTTGCAGAAAGGCTGATTGCCTCGTCTGCAGTCTTGGTGCCGTTTGTCCAAACTTCAACTGTAAGCTTGTCGAAATCAGTATTTTGTCCTACACGGGTGTTTTCCACGTAGTAATTAACCTTTTCAACAGGTGTGTAGATTGAATCCACAGGGATAAGACCAATAAGGGGCTGTAAAATAGCCTTGTTCTTTTCTGCAGAAATATAACCTCTTCCTTTGTTGATGGTTATTTCCATGTACAACTTAGCATCCTCGTTAAGAGTAGCGATGTGAAGGTCACCGTTGATGATTTCAACATCACTGTCTGTCTTGATGTCACGTGCACAAAGCTCACCGCTGCCTTCAGCTTCAATATAAACAGTCTTGGGACCGTCAGAATGAAGCTTAATGATAACCTGCTTCATATTAAGCACGATTTCGCTGACATCTTCCTTAACACCGGGAATTGTTGAAAATTCGTGCTGAACATTTTCAATCTTGATAGAAGAAATTGCAGCACCTTCGAGAGATGAAAGCATCATTCTGCGAAGTGAATTTCCAAGGGTTGTACCATATCCGCGCTGAAGCGGAGCTACAGTGTATTTACCGTAAGAACCATCCTCGCTGAGTTCAACTCTTTCTACACGAGGCTTTTCAAATCTTAAATCAGTCATTTAAATAACCCTCCCAATTGTTTATTTTTTAGATAAAATACCCGAGGGTACAGCAGGCATAAAAGCCTGCTTAAGCTATTACTTGGAGTACAACTCGACGATAAGAGTTTCGTTGATTTCGTACTCGATGTCTTCACGCTTAGCAAGGGACAGAACCTTTGCACTGCGGGAATTAGCATCAACTTCAAGCCACTTCGGAGCAGTCTTAGCATCGTTTGCTTCAAGAACTGCCTTAATCTTGGGAGAATCCTTGCTCTTATCAGTAAGTGCGATAACATCGCCTTCCTTGATAAGGTAAGAAGGAATATTTACCTTTTGTCCGTTAACTGTAAAATGACCGTGTCTAACGAGCTGACGTGCTTCAGCGCGGCTCATAGCGAAACCTGCTCTGTAGCATACGTTGTCAAGACGGCTTTCGCAGAGGATAAGAAGGTTTTCACCGACAATACCTGCTTTCTTGGAAGCGAGCTCAAAGTAATGAGCAAACTGGCTTTCAAGAACGCCGTAGTATCTCTTAACTTTCTGCTTCTCACGAAGCTGAAGTCCGTACTCGGAAATCTTCTTTCTGCCCTGTCCGTGCTGTCCGGGAGCGTACTCACGTCTAGCAATAGCACACTTATCAGTATAACATCTGTCGCCCTTCAAAAAGAGCTTCTGTCCTTCACGGCGGCAAAGTCTGCACACCGCACCTGTATATCTTGCCATATTACTTTCGCACCTCCATCACACTCTTCTTCTTTTGGGAGGACGGCAACCGTTATGAGGAATAGGAGTAACATCCTTAATCATACTAACTTCAAGGCCTGCTGCCTGAAGTGCACGGATTGCTGCCTCACGGCCTGCGCCGGGTCCCTTAACGAATACTTCAACAGTCTTAAGACCGTGCTCCATAGCTGCCTTTGCAGCAGTTTCAGCTGCCATCTGAGCAGCGAAAGGAGTGCTCTTCTTAGAACCACGGAAACCAAGTCCGCCGGCACTTGCCCAGGAAAGAGCGTTACCGTTTACGTCGGTCATGGTTACGATTGTGTTGTTAAATGTGCTGCGGATATGTGCTGCACCGCGCTCGATATTCTTGCGCTCTTTTCTCTTACGAGTTACTTTTTTAACTGTCTTAGCCATGCTCTCTCCTCCTTACTTCTTCTTATTAGCAATTGTACGCTTGGGACCCTTACGGGTTCTTGCGTTTGTCTTTGTTCTCTGACCTCTTACAGGAAGGCCTTTTCTGTGACGGAGTCCTCTGTAGGAACCGATTTCCACAAGACGCTTAATGTTAAGCGCTACTTCACGACGAAGGTCACCTTCTACTGTATATTCGCGGTCAATTGCTTCTCTGATTTTACCAACTTCATCCTCTGTAAGGTCTTTTACACGAGTATCGGGATTGATACCTGTTGCCTCAAGGATTTTCTTTGCGCTTGT
>JAFTUL010000037.1 GCA_017466275.1 Clostridia bacterium
CCAATGTAAGACTTATACGCTCACATAAGTGAGGTGATAGCTCTTTAAGCTTTTCATAGGTTGACTCTGCATCTCCTCGCATAATAAGGCTGTACACAGAGCCTGTCTTTGAAATATGAAGAACATTTTCGTTTTCCGAAAGCCTTCCTGCAACATCTTCATCAAGCATCAGCTGATACTTATGAACTGCACCTTTAAGGTCGTCAAGGGGTTTTTCCATAATCATTCTGCCCTCGTGGAGAATGCCAACCCAATCACAAATATCCTCAAGCTCACGAAGATTATGCGAAGAAACGAGAACTGTCATTTCCCTGTCTGTAACATCTGCAATAACAAGATTTAAAACCTGCTTACGCATTACAGGGTCAAGCCCGTCAAGGGGCTCGTCAAGGATAAGTACCTCAGGCATAGCTGAAAGGCTGAGCCAGAATGCAACCTGCTTTTTCATACCCTTGGAAAGCTTTCTTATCTGCCTTTTTTCGTCAATTTTGAAAACCTCTTTTATTGCTTCGTAACGCTCGCTGTTAAACTGGGGATAAATGCTTTTATAAAAGCCTGCCATCTGCTTTACCGTATATGTACTGTAATAAAACCAGTCGTCGGCAATGCTTATAACTGACTGTTTTATTTTTACATTCTCATAAACAGGCTCCCCGTTTATTGTGATTTCCCCTCTGAGCGGTTTTAAAACGCCGTTTATGTGATTTATGATAGTCGTCTTTCCTGCCCCGTTAGGTCCTACAAGACCATAGATAGCACCCTTGGGAACATTCAGCGAAAGATTGTCAAGCACTTTGAAATCGTCAAAATACTTGGTAACATTTTTTACCTTTATCATTACTGTTCCTCCTTTTTGGAATAGATGTCAGAAACCAAATCTCTGATTTTGTCCTTGCTCTCTCCTAAAAACATCAGCTCACTTACTGTTTTCCTGAGTGTTTCGTATAGCTCGTCTGTTTTGTGACTTGTCTTAACAACTGAAGCAGTTGAAACAAAATTTCCTTTTCCTTTTACGCTGTATATATAGCCGTCTGTTTCAAGTTGTTTATAAGCCTTCTGCACCGTATTCGGATTTACCGTAAGACTTATGGAAAGCTCCCTGACTGACGGAAGCTGTTCGTCAGGTTTCAAGATGCCGTTTACAATAAGTTCACGAAATCCCATTACTATCTGCTCATATATGCTTTTGCTGTCCCGGTAGTCAAGACTTATCATATTTTTGCCTCCTTTCAACTGTATTACGTGTCTTAGTACAGTTAGTATAGCATACAGATTCTGGATTGTCAATAGAAAAAAGAAAAACCATTGACAAAATTAAATTCTGTCAATGGTTCAGATTATTTATGGCTGCAGCAAGGCTTGAAGAAAGTTGTTATATCAACCTCGCAAATACCGTCTTTTTCGGTAAAACCAAGGCGTTTGAGTCCACCGGACAGTGCTTCATTTTTGCAGAAGCCTTTCTTAACACCCTGCAAATCAAGGTAGTTAAGTGTTGCTCTGACAAGAAGCTCGAACACATCATCACGGTCAACAATACTGAATATTTCTCCCTCTTTGGAGAAAATGCAATGACCGGGACTCTTTTCGTTTTCCTGCGCCCATGCCATCAGAATACCGTCATTTTCTATGTCGGACACTGATTTTATTATTCTTGTATCATCTATTACTGTTACACGAATCATTTATTCTTACCTCTTAATTTATTAATCTCTGCGTCAGATAATTTTCTCCATTTGCCCTCGGGAAGATTACCGAGAGTAAGTGAACCAACGGAAATACGTTTAAGGCTCATTACATTTGCACCAACTGCATCAAGCATTCTTCTGACCTGACGGTTTTTACCCTCATGAATGGTGATTTTAACCTCAAACCCCTTTTGCGGACGCTTGATATTCTCCGCCTTGGCAGGAGCAGTTAGGCTTCCGTCAAGGTCAATTCCGCTTCTGAGTCTTTCAAGTTGACTCTCGTCAAGAGGTTTATCCACGCGGGCAATATAGGTTTTATCTACAATATGTTTGGGATGGGTAAGAATATTCGCAAACTCCCCGTCATTTGTCATAATGAGAAGCCCCGTTGTGTCAAAGTCAAGTCTGCCAACGGGATATATGCGTGCCCTTATATCCGACACAAGCTGCATAACCGTAGGTCTGCCCAAATCATCAGAAACCGTTGTAACATAGTTTTTGGGTTTATTAAGTGCAATGTAGTACTTCTTATTCTCCGGCTCAATTACTCTGCCGTCAATTTCGACTATATCGCGGTCGGGGTCAATAACACAGCCCATATAGTCAATGAGTTCCCCGTTCACATACACCCTGCCGCTTTCTATTATTTTTTCTGCGCTCCGTCTGGAAGCTATGCCGCATTCGGCAATAAATTTTTGTAATCTCATAACTAACTCCATTAAAAATACTTGAGGACATTTTATCACAATTACTGTACTATTGTCAATTTTTATCTTGAGCAGTTGACTAATTTTAAAAAGAGTTATATAATAATAAATTGGAAATATAAAAAATAGGAAGTGTTTTAAAATGACAAAAATAGATATTTTTTCCGGCTTTTTGGGAGCAGGTAAAACCACGCTTATAAAAAAGCTCATAAAGGAAGCTTTTAACGGAGAAAAGCTTGTTCTTATTGAAAACGAGTTTGGTGAAATCGGTATTGACGGTGGATTTATGCAGGACTCTGGAATTGAGGTCAATGAAATGAATTCCGGTTGTATCTGCTGTAGCCTTGTGGGCGATTTTGAAAAGGCACTCGAAAAGGTACTGCAGGAGTACAATCCTGACAGAATTCTTATCGAGCCATCTGGCGTTGGCAAATTGAGTGATGTTATAAAAGCTGTAAAGGGAGTTACTTCCCACGAGGTTGTTCTTAACAGCTATTGTGTGGTTGCCGATGCAAAAAAATGCAAGATGTATATGAAAAATTTCGGTGAGTTTTACAACGACCAGATTGAAAATGCATCCTGCATCATTTTA
>JAFTUL010000038.1 GCA_017466275.1 Clostridia bacterium
ATTTTGCAAGTGTTTTTTCAATATTTCCCATTAAATTATGCGAATTGGTGAAAATTTGAGAAAATCTGCTGATACAAGGGAATAATTTTGGTTATTACACCGATAATCCTCTGCCCTTTTTCCGTGCAAATGCCCGAATACGCACTTATACACATTGTACTTTTCCATTACTTCGGAATATACCTCATCAGGCGGATAATGAAGTGCCGCAATTATGGTCTCAGACAGCTGTGCTGCGGCTTTAAGAGATGCTTCAAGCCTTATAAGTTCCCTGCGATAGATTTTCTCATCCTCTTTTTTAAATGCCTTATCACCGGGGGAAATCCATCCCTTTGCTCCGCATACTGCAACTCCGTCACATAAAATTGCGTTATTCTGCATAAATGTCACGCTTTTAATATCGTTTTCCTCTAAAAATGCGTTCATTTTGGTAATGGTTTCCCACCAATAATCGTGGTTTCCCTTGGAAATAAGCTTTTTGCCCGGAAGAGCTTCTACAAACTGAAAATCCTTAAGTGACTCCGAAAGATATGTCGCCCAGCTGAAATCTCCGTTTACAATAACAAAATCTTCCTCTTTAACATTTTTCTTCCACTCATATTCAATTTTTTCAACATAATTGTCCCATCTTACGCCGAAAATGTCCATTGGTTTGTCAATACCCAGCGGAAGATGCAGGTCGCTAAGTGCAAAAATTGCCATAATTTTCTCCGAATATAAATTTTATTGCCGCACAAAATAATGTCGTAAGCTTTGAAATTAAATTTGTAAGTTACATTTTTAATTCCAAATACCTTACAAATTAAGTCAGGAGTGATAGAGATGTCTTGTAAAAACTCAGACAGACCCTTAGGCGGCGTAAAATGCGTTGTTGAAAACTGTGTTCATCATAACACCGATAACGAATGTATGGCTGAACACATTATGGTTGGCGGTAAGTCCGCAAGCAACGTATCGGAAACAGGTTGCGAAACCTTTTCCAAAAGAGAGTGCTGTAACTAACAGTATTCTTTAAAGTGGAATTAAAAAACGAAGGTCTTTTTAATTCCATTATCAACGAAAAAGGCTGATGCATTACCATTACAAGGGAACAGCTCGAACTGTACGATTGTTTAAGATAATGGTATAAATAATGCATCAGCCTTTTTTTATTAGTTTTTAAGAAATTCGTTTACAACGGCTTTCATCTGATTCTTGTCACATACAACCTCAAAGCGAACCTCTTTTTCTTCAAGAGATGCCAAAGAGGACGGTACACGAAGCTCATAATCCTTTGCAAGCTTCTCAAGGAGTCTGAACTCGTCAAGCTCTGCAATCTGTTCTTCTCCCTGAAGAGCGCTGAGAACTGCACCGTTGAACTTGAAAGGACTTGCAGTTGATGCGATAATTGTCTTGGTTCTATCACCTGTTTTTTCAACGTAAGCGTTGTGAACGGCTACTGCAACTGCAGTATGTGTGTCTGTTACATAACCAAATTTTTCATATGTTTTCTTGATTGTGTCAGCACACATATCGTCATCTGCAAAACCGCCGCAGAAATTGTCGCTGATTTCTTTTTTGATTTCATCGGTTACGGTATATTTGCCGTTTTCCTTAAGCTCGGTCATATAACCGTTTACTAAATCCGCATTTCCTCCCGAAACAATATACAGAAGTCTTTCAAGGTTGGAAGAAATCAGTATATCCATTGAGGGAGATGTTGTTACGAAGAAGTCACGGTTACGGTCATATACACCAGTTTCAATAAAGTCAGTAAGAACATTATTTTTATTGGAAGCACAGATAAGCTTCTTTACGGGAAGTCCCATTCTCTTTGCATAGTAAGCAGCAAGAATGTTGCCGAAATTACCTGTGGGAACACAGATATTAACCTCATCACCCACACTTATTTCTTCGGACTTAACCATATCACAGTAAGCTGAGAAATAGTACACAATCTGTGGAACAAGTCTACCCCAGTTAATGGAGTTGGCTGAGGAAAGTGCTTTTTTGGATGAAAGAAGCTCGTTTTCGTATTCTTTATCGGTGAAGATTACCTTAACACCGTTTTGTGCATCGTCAAAGTTACCATTAACTGCACTTACAAATACATTTTTACCCTCTTGAGTGCACATCTGCAGACGCTGAATCTGACTTACTCCTTCATCGGGATAGAATACAATAATCTTTGTTCCGGGAACATCCTTGAAGCCCTCAAGAGCCGCTTTTCCCGTATCACCGCTTGTAGCAACAAGAATTACGGTTTCACGGTCTATTCCAAGCTTCTTTACAGATGTTGTGAGAAGATGCGGAAGAATCTGCAGTGCCATATCCTTGAATGCACAGGTAGGTCCGTGCCAAAGCTCCAGTATATACTGAGAATCGTTCATTTTGTAAACGGGAGCAATGTTATTTGTTTCAAATTTTTCCTTTGTATATGCGGCAGAAATACATTTCTGAAGCTCCTCCTCGGTAAAGTCGGTGAGAAATCTTCCCAAAATCTCGTTAGCACGCTGTGTGTATGTCATATCTGCCATATATTTGATATTGTTAAGTGATACTGCAGGGATGCTTTCGGGAATAAAAAGACCGCCCTCGGGAGAAAGTCCTTTTGCAATAGCCTCCGCACTTTTAACACTTATACTGTTATCACGTGTACTTTTAAAATTCATATTTTTCAGTCCTTTACTTTACAACGATATTTACAAGCTTACCGGGAACTGCAATTACCTTTACAACTGTCATATCACCGATAAGAGCCTTTACTTCTTCGTTATCCATTGCCGCTTTTTCCATATCCTCACGGCTGATGTTTGCATCTACAACCATCTTTGCTTTTACTCTGCCGTTAAGCTGAACAACAATCTCAATTGTAGAGTCAACACAAAGTGCTTCATCATAGGAAACCCAGTTTCCGTTAGAGAGGATTTCGCCAAAGAGTTCGCTGTAAAGCTCTTCTGTCATATGAGGAGCAAAGGGATTGAGAAGTGTAAGAAGTGTTTTGTACTCTGCCTTGTTAATGCTACCAACCTCATAAATCTTGTTTACAAGAGTCATAAGTGCAGCAATGGCAGTATTGAACTTCATACTTTCAATATCGTTTGAAACCTTTTTAATGGTTTTGTGCATACTGCTTACAAGCTCATCACGGTAGCTGTCACCGTCAATAAGCATATTATGAAGCTCCCATACACGGTCAAGGAATCTCTTACAGCCTTTCATACTGCTTTCGTTCCAGGGAGCTGCCTGCTCATAGTCACCCATAAAGAGGACATATGCACGGAGAACGTCAGCTCCGTAAACATCAACAACGTCGTTGGGGTCTACTACGTTACCCTTACTCTTACTCATCTTATCACCGTCGGGGCCTAAGATAAGTCCCTGAGCAGTTCTCTTTGCGTAAGGCTCTGCTGTGGGAACAAGACCGAGGTCATAGAGGAACTTGTGCCAGAAACGGGAATAAATCATATGTCTTGTAACATGCTCCATACCGCCGTTGTACCAGTCAACGTTCATCCAATAGCGGAGTGCTTCCTGTGAAGCAAATTCTTTATCATTTTTTGGGTCACAGTAACGGAGGAAATACCATGAGGAACCTGCCCACTGAGGCATTGTATCTGTTTCTCTTCTTGCTTTTCCGCCACACTTGGGACAAGTACAGTTTACAAAAGATTCAATCTTTGCAAGGGGGCTTTCACCGTCGGAACCGGGTTCAAAGTTATCCACGGGAGGAAGTCTTAAGGGAAGCTCCTCATAAGGAACAGCAACCATTCCACACTTGGGACAATGAACAATCGGGATCGGCTCACCCCAATAACGCTGACGGTTAAATGCCCAGTCCTTCAGCTTGTACTGGATGCCCTTTTCTCCGCAACCTTTTTCTGCCAGCACTTCAAGCATCTTGGAGATTGCTTCCTGCTTGGTCTTGATGCCGTCAAGGATGCCGGAGTTAACCATTTCACCGTCGCCTGTATAAGCTTCCTTGGAAATATCTCCGCCCTTAATAACCTCGATAATATCTATGCCAAACTTCTTTGCAAAGTCGTAGTCACGTGTGTCGTGTGCAGGTACAGCCATAATTGCACCTGTACCGTAGCCCATCATTACATAGTCGGAAATGTAAACGGGGATTTCCTTTTCTGTGATGGGGTTGATTGCTGTAAGGCCGTCAATTCTAACACCTGTTTTATCTTTTACAAGCTGTGTACGTTCAAATTCGCTCTTTTTCGCACATTCTTTCTTGTACGCGTCAAGCTCGTCAAAATTTTTGATAGAATCTTTATATTTTTCAATAATGGGATGCTCGGGAGCAATAACCATAAAGGTTACGCCGTAAAGAGTATCGGGACGGGTTGTATATACGCGGAGCTTTTCATCATTTTCCTTGATGGAGAAGTTAACGAAAGCACCCTCACTCTTGCCTATCCAGTTCTTCTGCTGGAGAACGATATTGGGAAGATAGTCTACCTCCTCAAGTCCCTGAAGAAGCTTGTCGGCATATTCGGTAATTCTAAGATACCAAACTTCCTTTGTCTTCTGCACAATATCGCTGTGGCAGATATCACACTTACCGCCCTGCGAGTCCTCATTGGAAAGGACAACCTTACAGCTGGGGCAGTAGTTTACAAGTGTTGTATCACGGAAAACAAGCCCGTTTTCAAACATTTTGAGGAAAATCCACTGAGTCCACTTATAGTAGCCCTCGTCAGTTGTATCAACAACTCTTGACCAGTCGAAAGAGAAACCAACTCTCTTAAGCTGACTTGTGAATTTTACAATATTATTATCGGTAACAGTTCTGGGATGAACGCCTGTCTTTATTGCTGTGTTTTCGGTGGGAAGACCGTATGCGTCAAAGCCGATGGGAAAAAGTACATTATATCCCTCAAGTCTTCTCTTACGGGAAACAACTTCAAGTCCTGAGTAAGCCTTGATATGACCTACGTGCATACCGCTTCCCGAGGGATACGGAAATTCTACAAGGGCATAAAATTTGGGCTTATCTGAGTTATTCTTTGCCTCAAAGGACTTGTTATCCTCCCAGTATTTCTGCCATTTCTGTTCAATCTGTTTAACATTATATTCCATGGTTTTCAATCCTTTCCGTATCAAACTTCATCGGTTGTATCAATATCTATTTTTTCTGCTTCTGCCCACAGGTTGTCAAGTCCATAGAAATCACGCATCTGTGTGCTGAAAATATGAAGCATTACTCCGTCAAAATCAATAAGTGCCCAGTCGGGATTTTTCATTCCCTCTGTACGGGTGGGAAGGCAATCTGCCTTTGCCATTTCGTCGCAGGCATATTCGTATAGGGCGTGCATCTGTGCAGGGGAGCCTGCACTGCAGATTACAAAGTAATCTGCAATTATTGTCGCACCCTTAAGGTCAAGTGCAATTATGTTTCTGCCCTTTTTACTGTCAAGGATTTCTACAAGTTTGTGTACTTTCTGAATATCTGTCAATTCTGTGCCCTCCTATGCTCTATAAGGTAGTTTAGTGCATGTACAGAATCGGGATGAATGAGAGTCCCTTTCTTTATTACGTGCTTGATGGAGCAGCCTATTGCATAGATAAGTGCCTCATCAATATTTTCTTCTACAAGTCGTCGGATTTCCTTTGCCTGTTCTATTGTTCTGCCCGGCTCGGTCATATCCGCAATATATATAAGCTTTTCCAGAGGTGTCATATTAGCCCTTGCAGTAGTGTGGTAATATATTGCCTCTAAAATTTCGTTATCTTCAATTCCATATTCTTTGTAAGCCACAGCCGCACCGAGAAAAGCGTGTACTAGTGCATTTTCATTTCTCGCACACTCGTCAAGCTTTACACCGTATTTCTGGCACAGCACAAAAAAGTTTTCGCCAGTTGCCTCGTCAAGATTTTTCGCACAATCGTGTAAAAGTGCGGTAAGCCTTGCCTTCTGGACATCAACACCAAACTTAGGTGCAAGACGCTCTGCCTCGCTCACGACTCCAAGAGTGTGATTGAAACGACGCTCATGCTGTGTGGCTTTCAATTTCGTTAACATTTCGTTCTCTGTCAATCAAGGTCCCTCAATCCGTATAAATTCCTTTTTATTATATAATCAAAAACCTTTTTTGGCAATAAGTTTCTGCAATCTTTTCCCATCTTTATTTTTTCACGGATTTCTGAAGAGGCAGCCTCAACAACATCCATAGGAAGCATAACGGCAGGAGATTTTACATCCGCACCCTCTCTCGGGAAAACAAGAAGTGTGGAGGAAGCCATAATGCGATGCGGCTCAAACCACGTATCAAGCTGATTATAAGAGTCATCACCGATTATGAAAAAAAGCTCGTCTTCCGGATAAAGTGACTTGAAATACTCCACGGTATTTGCACTGTAATTAACCTCGCTCCGCTTTATTTCATAGTCACTGACACTCATTTTCTCCTCGCCCGAAATTGCTTCCGAAACCATATTATATCTGTCTTCTCTGGAAATCTGAGTTTCCTCTTTGTGAGGTGCATTCCCTGTGGGTATAAATATCAATTTATCAAGGTTTGCTTCTTTAATGGCACACCTTGCAACCGACATATGTCCGTTATGAGGGGGATTAAACGCACCGCCGAAAAGTCCGATTCTCATAAATGATTCCTCACTTAGGGAGTTCTATTTTACGGTTATCCTTCGCTTTTGCCATACGGTAGATTACAAACTTGCTTCCGATACACTGAACGGGTTCTGCCCCTACTGCCTCACAAACGGCTTCACAAGCACCTCTGGCAGTCATAAAAGAAGTTTCAAGGACAGTTACCTTTATAAGCTCACGCTTTTCAAGGACAATGTCAATCTCCTTTATTATTTCGTCTGTTATACCGCCTTTTCCAATCTGAAAAATAGCGTTTTCTTTATTTGCAAGCCCACGAAGGTATGCTCGCTGTTTTGTTGTTATCATATATTTCACCTTATTCTGTATAGTCAAACTCAAGTTCATACATTCTTACGGGGTCTCCCTCACCGCATCCGGCATTTTCCAATGCTTCAATAATGCCTTTTCTCCGGAGTGCAATCTGGAAATACTGCATACTTTCAGCATCTTCAAAGTTTGAGTGACGGAGAAGCTTTTCAATGTAGGGACCCTCAACAACGTAGGTTTCGCCCTCTTTACGAACTTCAAAAGGTTCTTCAGAAAAGTCCTCTTCAACGAAGTCTGCCTCGTAAATTTCCACGGGTTCAAGAGTGTCAAGAATGTCTGAAACATAGTTTATCAGCTCTCTTGTGCCCTTGTGTGCTGCTGCACTTATTTCAAAAAGCTTAAGTCCTTTTTCTTCTATATATTTTCTGAAATCTTCCAAAAGTGTGGGGTCAGTAATAACATCCGTCTTGTTTGCCGCAACAATCTGCGGACGCTCTGCAAGGGATTTGCTGTAAAGAGAAAGTTCGTTATTAATTTTTTCAAAATCCTCAATAGGATTTCTTCCCTCAATTCCCGAGACATCCACAATATGAACTATAAGCCGTGTTCTCTCAATATGTCTTAAGAATTCGTGACCGAGACCTATTCCCTCGTGTGCACCTTCAATAAGGCCGGGAATGTCTGCCATTACAAAGCTTTTTCCCTCGCCCATTTTTATAACGCCCAAATTAGGCTCCAATGTTGTAAAATGATAGTTTGCAATTTTAGGACGAGCCGCACTTACTGCTGAAAGGAGCGTGGATTTACCGACATTGGGAAATCCTGCCAAACCTACATCGGCAATAAGCTTAAGTTCAAGGAGGAGCTCTCTCTCCTGCCCTTTAAGTCCGTCTTTTGCAAATTTGGGAGTTTGTCTTGTGGCAGAAGCAAAATGAACATTGCCCCATCCGCCGTTTCCGCCGTATGCTGCAATAAATTCTTCTTCATTTTCTGACATATCTTTCATTACTCTGCCGCTCTTTGCATCCTTTATAACTGTACCGACAGGAACGAGGATGTAAAGGTCCTCCCCTTTTCTGCCCGATGAACGGCGTGCTTTACCATCTTCGCCGTTTTTTGCGGTAAAGGTTTTTCTGTGAGCAAAATCAATAAGAGTAGTAAGAGTCTTGTCCGCTTTAAATATGATGTTACCGCCCTTGCCACCGTCACCACCGTCGGGTCCACCGTCGGGAACATATTTTTCTCTATGGAATGAAACAAGACCGTTTCCGCCGTTACCAGCCTTGACAGTTATTGTCGCTGTGTCTGCAAACATACCTATACCTCTCTTTCGACTAACAATAACAAAAAAGCTCGGAAATAAATTCCGAGCTTTTATCTTTTGATTTACGCAGGATATACACTTACCTGCTTCTTATCCTTGCCCTTACGCTCGAACTTAACTTTTCCGTCAACAAGAGCATACAAGGTATCATCGCTACCAATACCTACATTGATACCGGGATGAATTTTAGTTCCTCTCTGACGAACGAGGATGTTACCGGCAAGTACAGCCTGACCGTCAGCACGCTTTGCGCCAAGACGCTTGGACTCACTGTCACGACCGTTCTTTGTAGAACCAACACCCTTTTTATGAGCGAACAACTGAATATTCAATGCGAACATTATAATTTCACTCCTTCCAAAAATAGCATACAGATTTACATCTGTGTAAATTTCAAAAATTCTTTATACTGACCTGAAAGCTCTGCTATAAACATAACAAGAGAATCAAGCATTATATCTGCACCCTCCGACTTGTCGGAGATAATGCACTTCACAAAACCGTCACGCTCTTCATAAGAAAGCTTTGCAAGGTTTTGCTTTTCAATGCCGTTGATTGTAAGCCACACAGCCGAGGAAACAGATGCACAAACAATGTCACTGCCACTTTCGGCATAACCGCTGTGCCCGTCCACCGTAAACTGTGTAATCTTTCCATCGGTATTCGCTACCGTAGTGAACTTAATCATAATTACGCATTGATTGCTGTGATTTCAACCTTTGTATAAGGCTGACGATGACCGTTCTTGTTTCTGTAGCCCTTCTTAGGCTTCATCTTGAAAACGATAATCTTCTTGCCCTTTGTCTGGCTGAGAACCTTAGCAGATACAGAAGCACCCTCAACTGTAGGAGCACCTGCTGTAAACTTACCGTCGTCACCGATTGCAAGAACATCGTTAAACTTGATTTCTGCGCCTGCTTCTGCGTCGATCTTCTCAACGAAAACAACATCACCAACTTTAACCTGATACTGCTTGCCACCAGTCTTGATTACTGCGTACATTTGTTGCACCTCCCGTTTATACAGACTCGCTATTAAGGTAGTGTAAACACTTTTAAAACCTTTTCTACGCGGTTACCGTAACAGTATAACACAGCCTAGCAACTATGTCAAGAAAATTTTGTAAGTTTTCTTTTAAAGTCAAAGTTCCTCGATTACTGCCAGCATAAGTATACCAATAATTACAATCGAAATAAATAAATATTGCTTCTTTGTGAGCTTTTCTTTCAGGAAAATTCGTGAAAGGAGAAGCGATACAACACATACTGATGATATTATGGGTGCTGCAACTGCACCGTTTCCGCTCATTGCATATACATATGTAAGCTGTCCTGCAGTTTCAAACACTGCTGAAAGAACTTTATCCTTTTGCTTGGAGATTGAGCCAAACTCAACTTTCTTTATCTTCATAAACACAAATAAGATAAGTGCAAATATTGCAAAGGTCAGCTCATAGCTGGTGTTTGCCACGGCTTCAATTGTGCTTTCATTTACACCGATAAGAGGTGTTGCGGCTACATCATCAAGATAAAATACGTCCACAAAGCTTCCGACTGCATCAAGCAGTGCATACACAAAGGGCATACAGAAAGCAATAATTGCCATTTTTTTACCAAGAACCTTTTTTCTTGCCGTATCTCCCCTGTTTTCCAAAAAGCCAACGCCAAGAACACCTATAACCATAATAATTATAGCAAGTACCGCCGGTATTGAAAGTGCATCACCTAAAAAGATAACACAGAGCAAAGAGCAGATTGCACCTGATGTATTTTCAATGGGGTCGGAAATTGATTCTTCAATAAAACGCATACCGAAAAATGAAAACGCCATAGATACAATATACAGCAGTGATACTGGCAGGTATGTGATAAGATTAATGGGGTTGTAATTGATATCCTGTGTAAGCAGTGTGAAAATTGCGTGTATTCCCATTACGGCACCAACGCAGACACAAATTTTCAAATGTGAATACTTCTCATCCTGTCTGGCACCTTTTTTATAAAACAGTTCCGCAAGTCCCCACGCAAGAGTTGTTATTAAAGCAAATATAAACCACATAAATTTTTTCTCCTTTATTTATTATAATTTTGTTATTTTACCTATTAAAATAAAGAAGAAACAGGCGGCGAAGTAGTCCCCTGACCGTACGCTCTTTTCTTAGTACGGGTCATCCCCATAAAAATAGTTGTGCTTTTATATTTTTTTAATGGCATTTTCGCCACCTCCTTTTATGGATTCAAAAATATCTATCATTGTTGAATTTGCATTGCGAGTGCAATTGCAGAATCTATATGCTCACAGAAATTCTGTCTGCCCACTTTTTCAACAAAGCCTGCCTTATCCATAACACGCATAGGCTGGTCATTGACATGAGAGAATATGACTTTTATTCCCTTTTCTGTGCATTTAGTGTAAAGCTCCTCCATAGCATTCATAGCCGTTACATCAATAGCAGGAACACTGCGCATTCTTATAATAAGGCATTTTGTAAATTCTTTTGTGCTGATTTTTGCAAGAACATCTGCGACACCGAAGAACAGCGGTCCTGTAATCTCATAAACGCGGATTTCCTTGGGAAGAACACGGAGCTTTTCGCTGTCGTCTGTATCCTCCTCCACATATTTCCAGCCGATAACTCCTGTTTCGTCACTCATACGCTTCATAAAGAGAAGACAAGCGAGAACAAAGCCGACTTCGATTGCTATTACAAGGTCAAAAACAACTGTGAGAACAAATGTCAGCACCAATACAGCAATGTCACTCTTGGGTGCAGTTTTGCAGAGATGTACAAAAGGTCTCCACTGGCACATATTATATGCAACGATAAAGAGGATTGCCGCAATAGTGGGCATTGGAATGAATGATGCATAGGGCATCAGGAACACAAGCACAAGAAGAAGCACTACTGCGTGTACCATACCTGCAATCGGTGTTGTACCTCCGTTTTTGATATTGGCAGCCGTTCTTGCAATAGCACCTGTTGCAGGAATACCTCCAAAAAGGGCACTACCCATATTACCTACACCCTGTGCTACAAGCTCCGCATTTGAGCGATGCTTTGTGTTTGTCATTCCGTCTGCAACAACGCAGGAAAGAAGTGACTCAATCGCCGCAAGAATCGCAATTGTAAAAGCGTCAGGAAGAACATTTTTCACAATTGCCAAATCAAAGCCTGGTATATTGAACTTTGGCAATGCACTTGTTAATGTAAAAGAACTGCCGATAGTGGGAACATCCATTTTAAGAGCAAGAAGGCTTCCTACTATAACAGCTATGAGAGAGCCAGGGATTTTTTTATTGATATACGGCCACACAATAAGAATTGCAAGGCTGATGACACCAACAATAACTGCTTCTATATTTATTGTTCCTATATATTCAAAGAAAACCTCAAGCTTTTCAATTGCTTCAATAGGCTTTTCACCGCCTGCATATGTAAGTCCGAAGAAATCCTTGAGCTGTCCTATAAGAATTGTCACAGCAATACCTGCGGTAAATCCCGTGGTAATTGTGTATGGTATGTATTTAATGAGGCTACCCAACTTGAAAACGCCCATAAGCACAAGGAAAATACCTGCCAGAACAGTTGCAACCACAAGTCCGTCCATACCGTTTTTGGCAACTATCCCTGCAACTATGGTAGCAAATGCCGCTGTGGGCCCTGCTATCTGTACGGTACTTCCGCCGAGGAATGAGATAATAAATCCTGCAACAATTGCAGTATATATACCCTCCTGCGGTCCTACGCCTGAAGCAAGTGCCAACGCAATAGAAAGCGGAAGTGCAATTATTGCAACAATGATACCTGCAATAATGTCTTTGATAAGCTTCTCCTTACTGTATGATTTCATTGAGGTAAAAAGCATCGGTTTAAGTTCTTTCATACGTACATCTCCTTTTTATCGACAATTATTTTAACACTAATTGTATAATAATGCAAGAAAAAAACGAAGCACACGCCTAGTGTACTTCGTTTTTTGGTGACCCCACGGGGAATCGAACCCCGGTCTTCGCCGTGAGAGGGCGACGTCCTAGGCCGCTAGACTATGGGGCCGTTTTTGGTTACTCACCTATTATAATATGAAATTCTTGTAATGTCAACAACTTTTTTTAATGTTTTAAAAATACAGGAAAAGAAATTTTAATTGCAAAAAAATGTATTAGATAATTCGTATAAAAGAAATCAGTGAAGACTAAAAATCTTCGCTGATTTCTTTTATATTATTGGTTTTTGTTTCATAGAGGTATACCCCGCCAAAAAGCTTTTCAAAGCGGAGTTTTGTGTAAATCTTTCTCGGTGGAAGACCCTTGTAATCGGGGAGATATTTTTCCACATTTTTCTCATTTTTAAGAAATTCAAAGCATCGATTTTTGAATTCAGGCTCGTTTTCATAGGAAAGCTTTGCCTTTCGATTGGTCAGACGGTCTGTCCGAACGCAATCGGAAAACTCTTTATCGCGAAAAAGCTCTTCCAAAATCTCATAATGCTTTTCAAGAGAAACAGGGATTTCAAAAAGATTATTCTTTACAAAATAATCCGCAATAAACTCAAAAACCCTGAACGGTGACTCATTATGCGAGAAAAGATAGTCCATTGAACGGCTAAAATCACCGCTGTTATAATACCTTTCAAACACCTCTTCAATATGCTTGAGTCTTATAATTTCATCAAAGGAAATATAGTTATTCTCCATTATTTCATATGGAGCTTTTTCCTTGTACCTGTAACCGAATATATTTTCCTGTTCTCTTATCCTGGAGCCTTTGAGGAGCTTAAGAAAACCTAACTGCAATACGTGAGGACGGATAGAAACAACATCATCAAAAGATTTTCCGAAGCTTTCATAATTTTCATAGGGAAGTCCTGCAATAAGGTCAAGGTGAATGTGTATATTCCCCAAAGCAAGGATTTTCTCCACATTTTCCTTTACATCTTCAAATTCAATGCTTCTGCCTATTGCTGAAATTGTATTTTCGTTGGTAGACTGAACGCCTATCTCAAACTGAATAATTCCCTCGGGTGCATTTTTCAGAATTTCTATGGCCTTGTCGTCAATCAGGCTTCCTGCCAGTTCAAAATGAAACTTGGTTTTTCTGCTGTTTTCAATGATAAATTTCCATATTTCATTAGCTCTTTTTTTATCTGCGTTAAATGTACGGTCAACAAATTTCACAAGCGGAACTTCGTTTTCGATAAAAAACAGAAGCTCCTTTTTTACGCGGTCAAGGTCGAGGTAATCAACCCGTCTGCTGTCGCCCGAAAGACAATAACTGCAACAGTAGGGACAACCTCTTGATGATTCGTAGTAGATTATCTTCCCCTTAAAATCACGGATGCTTTCATCATATGCAAAGGGATAGTCGTTAAGACTGCCTGCTTCTCCGAGAGGGTTTTCCAATATCTTGTCCTCTTCCCTGTAAGTAATGGACGGAATTTTGTCTACAAATCTTCTGTTATAAAGTGCTTCAAAAAGCTCATAGCAAGGCTTTTCGCCCTCCCCCCTTATGATGAAATCAATCCACGGATTTTCTTTCAGAATCTCTTTTGAATCATGCGAAACCTCGTGTCCACCAAGAATTATTATGAGGTTGGGATTGACTTTTTTAAGGCACTGGGAAATATACAAAACCTTTTCAATATTCCATATATAGCAGGAAAAAGCAATGACATCAGACTTTTTAGAATGAAGTGATGCGATTATATTATCTATATTGTCATTTATGGTATATTCGCATATTTCGGGGCTCAGATTCCTGCAAAATGCAGAAATCGACCGTAAGGCAAGATTCAGATGTATGTACTTTGCATTGAGTGTGGTAAGTAAAAATTTCATCATTCAAGCTCCATTGTAATGTGTACTATTCCCTCTTCAAGGTATTCTCCCGATACGGGCACAAAACCCATCTTTTCATAAAAGCCCGTAGCTTGCTTTTGTGCGTGAACAGATATTTTAGAGGGGTTGAATCTCTCTTTTATATCTGCAATGCTTTTCTTCATAAGCTCGGTTCCAAGCCCTTTTTTGTGTTCAAGAGTGATAACTCTGCCGATTGTTACGATATTGTTTTCCTTGTTGGAAACAAAGGCTCTTAAATAGGCGATAACCCTCTTTCCCGAGGTGAAAAAGTAGTGCATACACTCGTAATCAATATCGTCCATATCCTGACATACTATCCCCTGCTCCAAAAGAAAAATCTCTGCACGGGATTTTAAAATTTCGTATAATTCCTCAGTAGTAAGCTGAGAAAATTTCTTTGCGTAAAAAGTCATATTTTTTCTCCTTTATTATTCGACAAAGTTCGTGTCAAGTTAGGAACAGAAAATTTAATACAAGGATTTTTACCTTATACTCCACAAAATACTGTCTATTTTCTTTATTTTTGATATATGACTGTAATCTGGTAAAACACGATCAAATGCCTCGATACATTCTTTCGCTTTGTCTGTCTGCAAAAAATCTTCATACCATTTTTCCATACTAGTATAAAGTGCAATCGCATTTTCTAATTTTTCCTTTTTGATTTCTGCATCTAACTGTATATTAAGGTTATTTACAACGTAACGATCCCATATTGGCTTGTCAGGAAAAATAGAAGCAAGCATTTTACTTGAAAATGATGGTTCAACATTCCCCGTGTATTCGTACAAATGGATAAGTATACTTTCAAAAGTTGGAGAGCTATTTTTCACTTGTTCAAACAATTCGTAATATATCTTTCTCCACTCTAAATTTCGTCTAACTATGTAAAACCCATTAAATATTCTTTGAAAATCTGCATCTTTGGAAACGTCCGTCTTTCCGACCTTTTCCATAATATATTGATATTTGTCGAGACCCATACTCGTTGCTAATCTATCTTGAAAAATTTTGTTAACATCAAAATTCATATCCATTTGTTACACCTCTAAAATTTTTATTTAAGACTTCTCCTTCATAAACTAAATTAACTTTGTTAATTAATTATACCACAATTTTGCAAAAAGTAAAGAGCAGTGTAAAACACTGCTCTGACTATTATTTGATTTTGGGAAGGCTTGCAGCCGCAACGGACTGACCTACTCTTCTTGCTTTTTCGTCGGGGATATGAAGCTGAACTTTCTTGAAAAGCTCGGGGAATTCTGTTTTAAGAACTTCGTTTGCTTTTTCAAGAATAATTGCACCGCCGTTACCGCTTGTAACTCGACCCATGATAAGCACGTGCTTAATGTCGTAGAACATTGAGTAGTATGCAATGGTGTAACCGAAGTACACACCCATGGTTTCATAGATAGCTGCTGCACGTAAATCGTTCTGTTCCATAAGTCCCTGAACAACCTTGAGCTTTTCTGCAGGAGAAAGCTTTTCGTCAAGCTCTATTCCTGCCTTGGGAGCAAGCTTTATAACTGCATCCTGTGAAAAGTATTTAACACCACAACCGTAGTCACCGCTCCACTCGTCAACCATAGCACCCTTGTTAAAGTCTACAGGAACGAATGCAAGTTCATTAAGCCAGCCTGTAATATTTCCGTCCTTATCAACGTAACCTGCTGCTTCGCTTGTACCCATTGCAACACCTAAAACATTGTTGTCCTCAAGACTCATTGCACCTGCGAGTGCTGTTACATCACCGTCATTTGCAACCTCAACGGGGACATCACCTATTTCCTTGGCAACGTCGAGGTACATTGTCTTAACGTGCTTTTCAAAGTCCTCGTCAGACACTTTGAGGAAGAGAGAAGCAACCATTATCTTGTTATCAATATAAACACCTGCGGAAGAAACGCCGATAGCGTCAACTCTGGGCATATGTGATGCTGCTGTCTTCATTGCATTGAGGATTCCCTCATAATGATACTTGGGGTCTTCCTGAAGCTTGGGGAACCATACAACCTCTTCGGAATAAACTGTTTCACCGTCTACAACGGCAGAAACCTTTCTGTCACTTCCGCCAGCATCGAAACCGATACGGCAACCGTCAAGGTGACGGCCTACGGGAGAGGATGCGTCGTTTTCCTTGGGAGCGTCTTCTACCTTTTCTACATATATAACCTCGAAAGGTTTTTCATATACGCGAGCCATAAAGTTAAAGTCAAACTCTCTTGCACCGCCTACTCTGTAATCGTCAGCAATACGGTCATAAATATACTTAGAACCTGCCACATATACCTTAAAACCGCCCTTTGCCCAAAGGAGGGTTTTAATAATTCTTTCCACGATA
Source organism: Clostridia bacterium (assembly GCA_017466275.1). Lineage (GTDB taxonomy): Bacteria > Bacillota > Clostridia > UMGS1883 > UMGS1883 > UMGS1883. The sequence continues at coordinate 16,383 of JAFTUL010000038.1, forward strand.
CCGTAGTTTTCTTCGTCATGGCCTGTGTTTTCCTTGTACACGTCAAGCTTGTATACAGCCATAAGTCCGCCGTTTCTTTCAACAGAAATTACAACGGGCTGATTTTCTGCTTTTGCTACTGCCTCTTTAAAGTCGTTTATCACCTTTACCATAGGCATAAATTCGGGTTCAAGTCTTGCTACCATAATTATTCTCCTTTATATCTTATTTCACCGCCGAGGATTGTTGTATAAACATTGAACTTCTCATCGGCAATTATTATATCTGCACGCTTTCCGATTTCAAGCGAGCCAATCTCCTTATCCTCACCCAATGCCTTTGCAATGTTGAGGGAAGCACAATTTACAGCCTCATAAATTTCAAGGTCTGTATTCTCATAGAGGTTTTTCACCGCTTCGTTAAGCCTTAATACACTTCCGGCAATTGTGCCGTCGGGCATAAGACACTTGATACCCTCTTTATGTACAGGCTGACCGCCGAGGGTATAGTCACCGTCTTCCATACCGCCTGCCCTGATACAGTCGGTTATAAGGCACAGCTTGTCACCCTTAAGCTTATATACCAAGCCAAAAAGTCCCTTGTTTACGTGGAATGTATCGGCAATAAGCTCAGTACTTACTCTGCCGTCGGAAAGTCCTGCACCCGTAACACCGGGGCTACGGTGTGAAAGTGCTGACATTGCATTGAAAAGATGTGTTGTATGTCGTACGCCCTTTTCAACCCCTGCCAAAGCCTGTTCAAAGATTGCATCGCTGTGTCCCATAGAAATGAGTACATCAGTTTCATTTGAAACCTTTTCAATGCACTCGAGTGCTCCGTCAACTTCGGGGGCAACTGTGAAAAGCTTCACAATATCGGAATGTTTCTTTATAAAGTCAGCATCAGGCTTAAGGATATGCTCCCCTGCCTGCGCACCTTTTTTAGATTCATTTATAAACGGACCCTCGCTATTAACTCCGAGTATTCGGGAGCCGTAGTATTCACCGCTGTTTTTAACCTCTCTGACAGATTCAAATGCAGTTTCTATTTCCTGTTTTGAAACGGTCATTGTGGTAGGACACCAAGCGGTAACACCGTTTTTAATAATACCCTCTGCCATTTTGCGGATTCCGTCAGCATCACCGTCGGAAGCATCTGCACCCAGGTATCCGTGAATGTGCATATCAATCAGACCGGGGGCAACGAGTCTGCCCTTTGCATCAATGATTTCATAGTCTGCAGTATTGATTTCGCTATCGCTTACGATTTTTTCTATCTTGTCACTAAAAATGATAGCACAATTATCCACGACCTTGTCCTTAAGGACAATTCTGCCGTTTATAATACATTTCATAACAATTCCTCCTTAAAGAAATTCTTTAAGAAAAATATATCACTACTGTTTTTTATTTGCAACAAATATTTCTAATAATACAAATAATGTTTTCAATAGTGTAAAAAACCTGCCAAATATCTTCAAAAACAGCTCTTGACAAACACATCACGCGGTTGTATAATGAACTTGCTTCGAAGCAACAATTTAAAAATGGGGTGCTTGCACAAGCAGGCTGAGAGTAAGCGTAATGTCGCTTTAACCCGTAACCTGATTTGGATAATGCCAACGTAGGGAAAATAATTGATTAGATTTTCTGTAATCGAACCGATTTTCCTGCGGTTCGATTTTTTTGTTGGAATTATTCCCACTCATAAAAATCACAAAAGAGAGGAATAACAAAATGAACACAACTAAAAAACTAACAACAAGTGCACTTTTAGTTGCACTTGCGACAGTCCTGATGTGGGTCAGCAAGCTGATTCCCGCACCGTGGCTTCAAGGCGGAAGCGTAACAATAGCCTCGATGGTGCCGATTATTGCAGTAGGAATTATGTTCGGTACAAAGTGGGGACTTTGCTCGTCCCTTGCCTATGCAATACTGCAGATGATGTTCGGTTTCTACCCACCGCCCACACAAACCTTTTTGAATTTTGTGCTGGTAATTCTTTTGGATTACATTATAGCTTTCGGTGGATTGGGGCTTTCGGGGATAGTCTTTAATTTAAGCGGAAAAAAGGCTTTTTCAGCAGGACTTTCTGCATTTACTGTAACCTTATTAAGATATATATGCCACATACTTTCGGGCATACTTATCTGGGGAGTCTATGCCGAGGGGCAAAGTGTACTTATCTACTCCCTTGTATACAACGGCACTTATATGATTCCCGAAATTATAATTTCAACCGTTGTGACAACGCTGATATTTAAAAGTAAAATTATTAGGAAACACTAAAGTAAATATCCCACGGCAATTGCCGTGGGATATTTACTTTTAATATGAAATTATAAGTCCTTCTTTATCTGCGTAGTAGCTGTTAAGTCCGCGTGTAAGAAGAATTGTTACCTTTACAGAGCTGTCAAGTGCTTCAATCTCCTCTTTCATTTTAAGGGCAAGCGGTTCATTCATACAATGGCTGATTACGACATCTCCTCCGTTAAATCCGTTTTCCTTAATAACTGTGAGCATTTCTGCGATTGCTTTTTTCTTTCCTCTTACCTTTGCCCTGAAAGCGATCCTGCCACCTTCTTCCACGCCTACACCCCAGAAGCCAAGACTTGCGGCAAGGATACCTGCAATTTTTCCTACTCTGCCTGCTTTTACAAGATTGTCAAAGCAGGAAAGTGCAAACACTGTATGAATTTTGCTGACATATTCTTCCGTATTTTTAATAACGGTTTCAAAATCTTCTCCGTTATTGATATTCTCAACCAATTTCCTTACTGTAAGTACAGATGACGGTCCCGTAGCACAGCCGTCTACAACAACCGCTTTTGTTTCGGGTGATTCTTCGCAGATTGTCTTTACCGCTATGTCACCGCTCTGATAACTTCCCGAAAGATTTTTAGAGATGGTAACGAGTATATTATGTTCCCCTGCAGTCATTTTTTCTCTCCAGCTTTCAGGTGAGGGGCAGGCACTTGAGCTTGCTTTTTTGCTCTCCTTCATAATCTTTACCATTTCTATGGTATCGAGATTTTCATTGTCAACAAATTCTCTGTCTTCTATATTAAGTAAAAAAGGTACACTGCTATAAGTAATATTCTCCGAGGGGGATTCCAAATCGAATAAATCACAGCTTGAATCACCTATTATGTTCCATTTCATAAAAATAACCTCCATACTTTGCTATTATGGAGGTTATCATATAAATGTATTCACTTCGTAAATCAAAAAACGTTTTTTGTTTACCTTTAGTTTACTTTGATAATTTTACTGTAAATAAACTGCCCTTTCCGACCGCACTTTCAACCGTTATACTGCCGTTACACAGCTCGGTAATACGCTTTGCAATAGAAAGCCCCAATCCCAGTCCTTTTGAAGAACGAGAAACATCAGCTTGATAATATGGTTCAAAAAGATGTTTTAAAGTTTCCTCGCTCATACCCTCTCCCGTATCGGCAATATTCATAATAATCTCCCCATTCTCTTCGTGGAGAGAAATTGCAATTTCACCGTTTTGCGGAGTATGCTCTACTGCATTGGAAATGAGATTTATCCACAAATGTTGCATTAACTCACGATTGCCC
>JAFTUL010000039.1 GCA_017466275.1 Clostridia bacterium
ACACACGATCAGACCGAGGCTATGACCATGGGTACCCGCATCGTTGTAATGAAGAGCGGTTTCATTCAGCAGGTTGATACTCCTAACAACCTTTACCTCTATCCTTGCAACCTCTTCGTTGCAGGCTTCATCGGTTCTCCCCAGATGAACTTCTGTGATGCAGTAATTGCTGAAGAAAATGGTGAACTTTGCGTTAAGTTCGGTTCCAACACAATTAAGCTTTCCGCTGCTAAGGCAGAAAAGGCAAAGGCTTATGTTGGACAGACAGTTGTTATGGGTATCCGTCCTGAGGATCTCTCTGATGATGAAGATTCTCTTGCAAAATATGCTGACAGCAAGGTAAGTGCTTCTGTTGAAGTAACTGAAATGATGGGTGCCGAAACTTATCTCTACCTTGTAATTGACGGTATGAACTTTGTTGCTCGTGTTAAGGCTGACAGCACAGCTAAGATTGATACAACAATCAGCGTTGCTATCGACCCCGAAAAGATTCATCTTTTCAACAAGGAAACAGAGCAGGTTATCACAAACTAATCATAAAATTTTTAAAGACCGCTTCGAAAGAAGCGGTCTTTTTTGCATTTTTTGAGTCCTTTTACAAATAATAAATAAAAATATTTGAAAGGTTGATAAAAATGCAAAAAGATACACCGATTACAAACGAGCCGTTATCCTCCGAGAGCGTTTTGGGTCAAAATATGGAGCTTCTCATTCTGCACAAGGCATATCTTGACTTGACAGAGGAAGACGAAAAAAAGGAGGGATCGGAAAATGCCGATAAGAACTGACCTTGCCCTTGAATTAAGGGAAATGTTTGCCGAAGAAATCGTAGGAGTGGAAAGCCTTGCTCACGACAACGACGGAATAACAGTAACGCATGTAAAAATAACAACAGACGAAGGCGCAGAAAAAATAGGTAAACCCAAGGGAAGCTATGTCACAATCGAAATAGACAGAACGATTTTTGAAAATGATGATGTTTTTGACCGTGGAGCAAAAGCCGTAGGAGACGAGCTTAAGAAACTGCTTTCGCCTATGGATTTGTCGTCAGTTCTCGTTGTAGGGCTTGGAAACAGATATATTACTCCCGATTCTATTGGACCGAAAACTGTCAGCAAGGTCACTGTAACCCGCCATATCACAAAAGAGGGTGGGGCAGGATACGATTTTAGCATACGTCCCGTAAGTGCCATTGCCCCCGGCGTGCTTGGTATAACAGGCATTGAAACAGGGGAGATAGTGCAGGGAGTAAAGGAAAAATCAAAACCATCTCTCATTATTGCGGTGGATGCACTTGCTGCAAGGAATATAGGAAGACTTGGCACAACTGTTCAGCTTTCAGACACAGGAATTTGCCCGGGAAGCGGAGTGGGTAATAACAGAAAAGAGCTTACCGAGAAAACCATGGGAATACCTGTAATTGCAATTGGTGTGCCTATGGTTGTGGATGCAGTAACTCTTGTTTCGGATATGCTCAAGGCAATGTCGGAAAACAGCAGGGAAAAGCTTTCCGAAAATATCTCAAGGCAAAACCAGAATATGATAGTAACCCCTAATGATGTTGACAGCATAAGCGAAAAGATTTCAGATATAATTTCCGAGGGAATAAATATGGCACTTCTTTCTTGAAAAATAACCTCCTGTATGGTAAAATATTTATAGACATATTCCGACAAGGGGTGTTTTTATGAGTATGATAGGATTGCATCTTAGAAATATCAGGAAGCATTCAGGTCTAACACTTGAGAGCTTTGCTAACGTTTTGGATGTTGGAATTACTACCGTGAAAAATATTGAAACAGGGTATCTTCCTGCACCTGATATGAAATTTATTGAAAAGGTATGCAAAGTTTTTGCCGTTTCAGTGGAGGAATTGACAAATTCTGTATCTCCCTGTGTTGGTGAAAGCTCTAAGATTGTTCATATCGCTGAATATATAAGCTGTGAAAAACCGTTTCTTCAGCCTGAACTGGTAGTTGACAGTCTGTTCCTTAACCGTGACGACCTCCGTGGATATGAATATGTAGGAATAAAAATGAAGGATATGTCCATGATTGATGCCCATATCTGCCCGGGGGACAATGTTATTATCCGCATGGGAGATGCTGTAACAAACGGTGACAAGGTCGCCTGTGTTTTTAAAGGTACGGACAGCCTTATCAGGCGTGTGTATATGAACGGTGATGAGGTAGTCCTCAAGGCGAGTAATGCAAGCGGACTCTATCCTGATATCAGGCTTGATAAGAAAAAGGATGAGTTCCGTATAATCGGTAAGGTAACCAGTTGGATGCACGATGATGAAGAAAATCACTAAATTGAAAAATCTTGCTTGATTTTTAGTGTAAATAGTAATATACTGTAATGTGGACGTGTTTTTTACGCGTGGAATCAAAAAGAGAGGAAGCATTTTATGATATACTTGGACAATGCTGCCACAACAAAAATGAAAGACAGCGTTATAGAGGCTATGCTGCCCTATTTTTCTGAAACTTTCGGAAACGCATCGTCAACATATACTTCAGCCGGTCAAGCAGCGAGGAAGGCTCTTACAGAGGCTCGCGGAAAGGTTGCATCTGCAATCGGTGCAGAAGAAAAGGAAATCTTTTTCACAAGCGGCGGAAGTGAAGCTGACAACTGGGCGATAAAAGGTGTAGCACTTAAAAATAAAGATAAGGGAAACCACATTATAACAACAACGGTTGAGCATCATGCGGTGCTTCATACCTGCGAATTCCTCGAAAAGCAGGGGTTTAAGGTAACTTATGTTCCCGTTGATGAATTCGGTATGGTAAACCCGAAAGATATTGAAAACGCAATTACAGACGAAACCATACTTGTTTCTGTAATGTTTGCCAATAACGAAATAGGTACAATCAACCCCATTAAGGAAATTGGTGCTATCTGCCGTGAAAAGGGCGTTTGTTTCCATACAGATGCGGTGCAGGCGGCAGGTGCCGTTCCCATTGATGTAAAGGAAATGAATATTGACCTCCTTTCCCTGTCGGCACATAAGTTTCACGGACCCAAGGGTGTAGGTGCTCTTTACATCCGCAGGGGAGTAAAGCTTGAAAATCTTCTCCACGGCGGTGCGCAGGAACTTGGAAGACGTGCTACAACTGAAAATGTTGCAGGTATAGTCGGTATGGCACAGGCACTTGCAGAAGCAGTAGACGGTATGGCGGAAAAGACTAAGAAGCTTGTGAAGCTCCGTGACAGAATAATTGACGGAATCCTTGAAACTGTTCCGTATACCCGCCTTAACGGACACAGAACAGAAAGACTTCCCAATAATACAAGCTTCTGCTTCAGATATATTGAGGGGGAGAGCTTGCTTTTAAGTCTTGATATGATGGGGTATGTGGTTTCAAGCGGTAGTGCTTGTACATCAGGCTCGCTCGACCCATCACACGTTCTGTTGGGAATAGGACTTCCCCATGAAATTGCACACGGTTCACTCCGTGCGTCACTTTCTGAATTTACTACGGAAGAAGAAATTGACTCCTTTATAAATGCGGTAGGACCTATCGTGCAAAGACTTCGTGATATGTCACCTCTTTATGAAGGTGTAGAAGGAAAGGAATGATATAAATGTATAGCGAGAAAGTAATGGACCATTTCTCCAACCCCAGAAATGTAGGAGAAATTGCCGATGCAAACGCAGTAGGAACTGTGGGCAATGCAAAGTGCGGAGACATTATGAAAATATATATGAAGATTGAAAATGACATCATAACAGATGTTAAGTTCAAGACTTTCGGTTGCGGTGCAGCAGTTGCGACAAGCTCTATGGCGACAGAGCTTGTAAAGGGCAAGACGGTGGATGAAGCGCTTCAGCTCACTAACAAAGCCGTTGTAGAGGCTCTTGAGGGACTTCCGCCTGCAAAACTTCATTGCAGTGTTCTTGCGGAAGAGGCTATCAAGGCAGCTATTCAGGACTATTACGACAAGAGCGGTATTGAAAAGAAAATTGAGTGCAGCGGTGACTGTGCACACTGCCACGCACATCACGAATAAGTAAAAAAAGGAATCGCAAGATTCCTTTTTTTACTTATTCTTTTCTATAAAATCCGCCAATGACACGGCAAAATATCTTGCCCCTAAAATTGCTTCGTCAAGGGTGTTGGCGTTTGTGCCTACCTCTACAATGATTCCAGCAGGTGCAAGCTGTTGGTTAAACCGCTGACTCCTGAAATTTATTGGACGGCATAAATCGGGGTAAAGGGAAAGAGTATGTTTTTGGAGATTAGTTGCAAAGCTCATATTTTCTTTCCAGTTTTCATGTGTCAGTCCGCTTAAATCACTTCCAACAACAAACATTATTTTAGCGACAGACTCTCCGTTTACGGTGGTGGAATGTTTTACTTTTTCACCGTTTTTATTTACTATTGCATCACGGTGTACATCAAGAACTATTTTTATGCTCTTATCGTTTTTAATATGGTTTTCAATTGCTTTTGCACTTTTGTTATAGCTACCGCTGTAACTGGGATAATCGTTTATGGTTGCATCGTGATAAACCTTGATACCCTTTGATGCGAGGACTTTCTCAATTTCGTCGCCGACTGCCACCATATTGTAGCGTTTGTCCCGTGTGCGGTCTGTGTCCGTGGGCGTATAGTTGTATTTTTCGGACGGAGTATAGCTTTCGGTAGTGTGAGTGTGTACGATAAGCACAGAAAATTCCTCTTTCAAAAAGGCGGGAGAGCTAGAAAGGTAATCTTCGGGATTTATAGGAAAGTCTGTTGAATTATTTATTTTGACCTCTGCATTAGGGTTTGAAACTGCAGGTGTACTGATGTTTTGTGCCGTAGTAATGTTATTTTCAGCAGACGAATTTTCCGTTTCGGCTTCTTTTTCGACTAATGCGAAAGCTCCGACCGACGAGAGCGGCGTTCTTTTATATGCTAAATTGGAGGAAAGAAGAAGCCTTATCGAGTCGTCGGTTAACGAAAACGGCGGAAGATGCGAGGACAGCGACACGCTCAGGCATATAACAGATAAAAATGAGCATAATAAGATAAACAATCTGGCGGATTTTAAATTTATGGTAATGACGGAAGTTTTTTTCAAAAAAATCAACTCTTTTCTCTTAATATATATTGATTTTTTTGGAAATTTATGCGATAATATATTGGTGATGGTGTGCCACGGCACATTTTAATTGTCTGTTATGCGACTTATCAGCCCGCGGTAAGGGGAACGCATTTAATTATGTGGGCAGAAAGGCTTTGTGATTTATGTTAGTATCAGCAAAAGAGATGTTGGAAAAGGCTCGTGCAGGGCATTATGCAGTAGGTCAGTTCAATATCAATAACCTTGAATGGACCAAGGCTATTCTTCTTACGGCACAGGAGCTTAACTCTCCCGTTATCCTCGGCGTAAGTGAGGGTGCAGGTAAGTATATGGCAGGTTACAAGACTATTGTTGGTATGGTTAACGGTATGATTGAGGGACTCGGCATTACTGTTCCCGTTGCTCTTCATCTTGACCACGGCAGCTATGATGCAGCAATGAAATGTATCGAAGCAGGCTTCTCCTCCGTTATGTTCGACGGAAGCCACTATCCTATTGAGGAAAATGTTCAGAAGACAACTGAACTTGTAAATATCTGTGCGGAAAAGGGACTCAGCCTTGAGGCAGAAGTTGGTTCAATCGGCGGTGAGGAAGACGGCGTTGTCGGTGCAGGCGATATAGCAGACCCCAGCGAATGTAAGGCAATTGCAGACCTTGGAGTAACAATGCTTGCAGCAGGTATTGGTAACATTCACGGTAAGTACCCCACTAACTGGAAGGGACTTGCTTTTGATGCTCTTGAAAAAATCAGCGAAGCAACAGGAAGCATTCCGCTTGTTCTTCACGGTGGTACAGGTATTCCTGCTGAAATGATTAAGAAGGCAATCAGCCTCGGCGTTGCAAAGATAAACGTTAATACAGAATGTCAGCTTGCATTTGCAGAAGCTACAAGAAAGTATGTTGAAGCAGGTAAGGACCTTGAGGGTAAAGGTTTCGACCCAAGAAAGCTTCTCGCGCCTGGCTTTGAGGCTATCAAGGCTACAGTTAAGGAAAAGATGGAGCTTTTCGGCAGTGTAAACAAAGCATAAAAAGAGAAAACAACAGGGGAAACATAGTTTCCCCTGTTCCATTTGAAATAAGACAGAGTAAGGAGATTGCGGAGATATTTCTGTCTATAATACGAGGGAATTTATGAATAAAAAAACTATTCTTTCCAAGCAGGCACTTAAAAGATTGCCTGTATATATGTCATATCTCAAATCTGTTGATACACAGCAGGTGGAGTACATATCTTCATCTACCGTTGCAGAGGCTCTTGATATGAATGATGTTCAGGTAAGAAAGGATTTAGCGGCAGTATGCAAAACTGCAGGCATACCGAAAAAAGGCTTTGTTGTCCGTGACCTTATTGGCGGTATTTCCGATTTTCTCGGTTACAGTCAGGGTAACGACGCAATTCTTATCGGTGCAGGAAACTTGGGAATGGCACTTATGAGCTACCGTGGATTTGACAATTACGGCATAAATATTGTTGCCGCATTTGACAGCCGTCCCGAGGTAATTGACAATAAAAAGATTTTTGATATTTCCCGTCTTGGCGAAATCTGTAAAAAGCTTAATGTCAAAATCGGTATCATTACCGTACCTGATACCGCGGCACAAAAGGTATGTGACCTACTTGTTGAAAGCGGAATTCTTGCAATATGGAATTTTGCCCCCACTCATATAAAGGCACCTGAAGATATACTTGTACAGAATGAAAATATGGCATCATCTCTGGCACTTCTTTCAAATCACCTCAGAGAAAAGATGGCAGGAGAATAATTGAGAGCACCCCTATTTTTTTGGGGTGTTTTTTGATATATGCGGAATTTTGTGTAAAATTTACTAAAATACTGTCGAAAATTATCTCTTTTTTTGGCTAAATTTCCCTAAAACCGTTTGACTAAAGCCGTGAAATTTGGTAAAATAAATATAATAACAGAATTATATCAAGCGGAGGCATACGAATGGCAACAAAGAACAAAAAGACAATGAAGAATGAAAACCCTTTTATAACTACCTCTCAGCTTGCTCAGTTTAATAACGGAACGAATTTCCGATGCTACGAATTTATGGGGGCCATTCCGTCAGAAATCTATGGCGAGTCTGGCTACAGCTTTGCCGTATGGGCACCTAATGCTGAGTCTGTCAGCGTAGTTGGTGATTTCAACGGTTGGGACACAGAGTCGCACCCCATGAATCCGCAGGGAAGTTCAGGCGTGTGGCACTGCTTCATAAAAGGTATAAAGGATGGGCAGTGCTATAAATATTTTATACGGTGTAAAGACGGTACAACCTTGTACAAGGCAGACCCATATGCACGTTACGCTCAGCTTCCTCCCGAAACGGCATCGGTGACTTATGATGCATCGGGGTTTGAGTGGAGCGACTCTAGGTGGATGAATAAAAGGCGGAATAACGCACCTTATAACAAGCCTATGCTTGTGTATGAGATGCATCTTGGAAGCTGGCGGACACATCCCGACGGCTCACTTAAAAATTACCGTGAAATTGCCGATGAGCTGTGCGAGTATTTAAACGAAATGGGCTACACCCATGTAGAACTGATGCCCCTTACGGAATTTCCTTTTGACGGAAGCTGGGGTTATCAGGTTACAGGGTATTTTGCCGCAACAAGTAGATACGGCACGCCCAAGGATTTTATGTATTTTGTGAATAAATGTCATCAGTCCGGCATAAGTGTAATTATGGACTGGGTTCCTGCACATTTCCCGCGTGACGCTCACGGACTTGCTAAATTTGACGGAACTCCGATTTACGAATACCCCAATCCGCTTAAAGGTGAGCATAAGGAATGGGGAACACTCGTTTTTGACTACGGCAGGGAAGAGGTTATATCTTTCCTGATGTCAAGTGCTTTTTACTGGCTGGATATGTTCCATATTGACGGACTTCGTGTGGATGCCGTTTCCAGTATGCTGTACCTTGACTACGGCAGGGAGGAGTATCTTCCAAACAAATACGGTGGCAAGGAAAACCTTGAAGCGATTGAATTTTTGCAGAATCTTAATACAGCCGTTTTTTCGGAATATCCCAACATTCTTATGATTGCGGAGGAATCCACCGCGTGGCCCGGTGTTACAAAGCCTGTGTCGGATGGTGGACTTGGCTTTAATTTCAAGTGGAATATGGGCTGGATGAACGATATGCTCCGTTATATGAGTATGGACGCGTATTTTAGACGTGACAACCATAATCTTCTGACTTTCTCAATGATGTATGCCTTTTCCGAAAACTATATTCTGCCTCTGTCACATGACGAGGTGGTACACGGAAAATGCTCCCTTATCGAGAAAATGTCAGGGCTTTACGGACAGAAGTTTGATTCGTTGCGTACGTTTTTTATGTACAAGATGGCACACCCCGGAAAGAAGCTTCTCTTTATGGGCGGTGAAATTGCTCAATTTATTGAGTGGCGGTATTACGAACAGCTTGAATGGCATCTTCTTGACATAGACAAGCACCGACAGTTCCACTCCTTTATGAAAGAGCTTAATCATTTTTATAAAGATAACAAGCCTTTCTGGGAGATTGAGGATAGCTGGGACGGTTTTGAATGGATAAATGCCGATGACCGTGACAGAAGCGTAATTTCCTTTGTAAGACGCGGAAAGAAAAAGACTGACGAGATTGTAGTTATCTGTAACTTCACCCCCGTAGAGTACAAGGACTATATTGTGGGTGTACCGCGAAGCGGAACTTATGCTCCCGTGCTTACAAGCGACAGTCTTGAATTTGGCGGAAGCGGGCGAAAAATTAAACCAATTTCAGCCAAAAAGAAAGGGCAGAATTCAATGCCCTATACAATCACTCTGGACATTCCCCCAATGAGTGCAATTTATCTAAAGCGTATTCAACCTAAAACCAGTAAAGAGAGGAAGGATTTATAAATGAAATCAGCCGAGTGTTTAGCAATGATACTTGCCGGCGGACAGGGAAGCCGACTTGGCGTACTCACAAAAACTGTGGCAAAGCCTGCAGTTCCGTTCGGAGGAAAATACAGAATTATTGACTTTACGTTAAGTAACTGTATTCATTCCGGAATTTACACGGTGGGCGTACTTACCCAGTATCAGCCCCTTGAACTCAATACTTATATCGGAAGCGGACATCCCTGGGACCTTAACCGCAATTCGGGCGGTGTTTATGTTCTGCCCCCGTATCAGAGTGCGGAAAAAGGTGAGTGGTACAAGGGTACTGCAAACGCGATTTATCAGAACATTGAATTTGTTGACAAATTCAATCCGAAATATGTCGTAATTCTTTCCGGCGACCACATTTACAAAATGGATTATTCCAAAATGGTGGAATATCACAAGGAAAAAAATGCCGATGCAACAATTGCAGTAATTGAAGTTCCGTGGGAGGAAGCAAGCCGGTTCGGTATTATGACCGCAAACCCTGACGGAAAAATTGTTGAATTTGCGGAAAAACCCAAGGAGCCTAAGAGCAACCTTGCATCTATGGGTGTATATGTATTTACATGGGATGTTCTGAAGAAATATCTTCAGAGTGATGAAAAGGACCCTGCAAGCTCCAACGACTTCGGTAAAAAATATTATCCCAACAATGCTTGGCAACGGGGAGAATATGTGTGCGTACGCATTTGACGGTTACTGGAAGGATGTAGGTACAGTGCAGAGTCTTTGGGAAGCTAATATGGACATCCTGCAGGAGCCTCCTGCGTTTGAGCTTAACGACAGCGACTGGAAGATTTATTCCAGAAATCCTGTTAAACCGCCCCACTACATTGCAAAGGGGGCAAAGATTAACAATTGCTGTGTTACAGAGGGATGTAATGTTTACGGTGATATAAAGCACAGTATACTTTTTGAAGGTGTTACCGTGGAAAAAGGTGCTGTTGTTGAGGATTCGATAGTATTCCCCGGTGCAGTTATCAAGGAGAATGCAGTTATTAAAAAGGCCGTTATCGGTGAAGAAGCCGTTATCGGCAAGGGTGCAATTATTGGTGATGAAAACACCGATAGCAGTCAGTACGCAAGCCCCTACTGTACGGGCGGAATATCACTTATCGGCGGTGGAATAATCATTGCAGACGGTGAAAAAATAGGCATAAACTCAATGGTTGCATCAGAAACAGGAAAGGGGGAGAACTGATATGAAAGATATGATGGGTATTGTAATGGCTGACAACAGCGAGCTTACTCTTAACGAGCTTACGGAGCTTCGTTCAATTCCTGCACTCCCCTTTGGCGGAAGATACAGGCTTATCGATTTCATTCTCTCAAATATGGTTAATTCGGGCATTATCAATGTCGGTATTGCTACAAATATCAACTATTCCTCTCTTATGGACCATGTGGGCAGCGGCGCTCCGTGGGACCTTAACAGAAAGATATACGGACTCTTTATGCTTCCACCCTATGTACGCGGCGGTGCAGGCGGAATCAGCACCGGAAGTATCGACCAGCTCTACGGTGTGCTTACTTTCCTCCGCAGAAGCCGTCAACAGTATGTTGTATTGGCTTCGGGCAGAACAGTTTGCAATATGACCTTTGACGAGGCTCTTAAGCTTCATATTGAAAAAGATGCGGACATTACCGTTGTTTACCGTGATGTAAAGGAAAAGAACGACCAGCTTAGTCGTTCCAATGTCTATGAGGTAGACGAAAACGGCAGAGTAAACGGCATGGAAACAAGTCCCCGTTACCCCAAGACAACTCTTCAGGGTATGGGAATGTTTATTATCGAGCGTATCAAGCTCATTGAACTCATTGAAGATGCGTATGCCCGCGGAAGCCACGATTTTGTACGTGATATTCTTATGACTGCCGTAAACAGTCACAAGGTTTACGGATATGAGTACAAGGGTTTTGTGGGTATAGTTGATTCTATCCGCAGTTATTATGAAACCAATATGAAGATGCTTGAATCTGATGTCAGAAGGGACATCTTCGGCTCTGAAAACCGCATTTATACAAAGGTTAAGGACCAGGTACCCACTCAGTACGGAAAAACGGCGGAGGTTTCGGATTCTCTCATAGCAGACGGCTGTATCATTGAGGGAACGGTAGAAAACAGCATTATTTTCCGCGGTGTTCACATTGCTAAAGGTGCAGTTATCAAAAACAGTATTGTAATGCAGAACAGCGTTATTGAGGAAAACTGTGATATAGAAAATGTCATCATAGATAAGGAGTGTACTCTCCGTCAGTCAAAGAGGCTTGTAGGACAGCCCAATTATCCGGTTATCCTGCCAAAGAGGACACTTCTGTAAGAAGCAAGAAAGGACAAAATTATGAAAGTTTTATTTGCCACAAGTGAATGTGTACCCTTTGTCAAAACAGGCGGACTTGCCGACGTTGTTGGTGCACTTCCGGCAGAGCTTTGCGCCCAGGGGTGTGAAGCGAGAGTAATTCTTCCCAAGTACGGGAAAATTGCTCAGAAATACAAGGATGAAATGCAGTACCTGAGCAACATCTACATCAAGATGGGCTGGAGAAGTCAGTATTGCGGAGTATTTCAACTGAAAATAGGGGAGGTTATCTACTACTTTGTAGATAATGAATTCTATTTCGGCTCCGACACTATATACGGAGATATGTCCGAGGATATAGAGCGTTTTGCGTTCTTCGACAAGGCGGTGCTTGCACTCCTGCAGGTTGTAGACTACTGGCCCGATGTAATTCATTGCAACGACTGGCAGACGGGTATGATTCCCGTACTTCTGAAAGCTCATTATGATGTTGATGGGCGTTATGCAAACATCAAAACCGTTATGACAATCCATAACCTGAAATTTCAGGGCATATACGATAAAAAAATTATTCAGGATGTGTGCGAGCTTCCCGACAGCTATTTCACAGACGACAAGCTGGAGTTTTTCAATGATGCAAGCTTCTTAAAGGGTGGACTTGTGTATGCTGACTTTATAACCACAGTAAGTAAAACCTACGCAGGAGAGATTATGACCGGATATTTCGGTGAAAATCTCAACGGCCTTCTGTGGGCGAAGCGTGACAGTCTGACAGGTATCATAAACGGTATCAATTATGATGAGTGGAATAGCGCAACCGACACATTTATTGAAAAGAATTATAACCTCAGAAATATAATTTCAGGCAAGAGGGAAAACAAACTTGCCCTGCAGAGACAGTTTGGTCTTGAGGAAAATCCCGATAAATTCCTTGTGGGTATGGTTACAAGACTTACGGGACAAAAGGGACTTGACCTTGTGGAGTGTGTAATGGATAACATCTTTGAAAACGGGGATATTCAGATGATAATCCTCGGTACGGGAGAGAATCAGTATGAAAATATGCTTCGTCACTTTGAATGGAAGTATAAAGGCTCCCTTGCTTCTCTCATTATGTTTGACAATGCCGCAAGCCACAGAATCTATGCAGGCTGTGATGCATTCCTTATGCCGTCACTCTTTGAACCCTGCGGACTTAGCCAGATGATTTCCATGCGTTACGGCACACTTCCCGTTGTCCGTGAAACGGGCGGACTCCGTGACAGTGTTGAAGCGTTTAACGAGTACGAGGATACAGGTACGGGCTTCAGCTTTACAAACTACAATGCTCACGAAATGCTCGGAATTTTAAACTATGCCAAGAGGACATATTACGACAACAAGAAATCTTGGAATTCTATGGTAAAAAGAGCAATGAAAGCTGATTTTTCGTGGAGAAATTCAGCAAAAGAATACATTGACGTATATAACAGATTGTAGTATAATAAATAGGTATAGAGTATAGAATATACTTTATACCTATTATTTAGTTAATAAGGAGTGTAAATAAATTGGCAACAGTAAAGCTTACTGCAAATCAACAGCAGATAAAAGATGAAATCCTCGGAAAGCTTAACCGTCATTACGGCAGAACGCTGGAGGATGCTACAAAATCTCATATCTACAAGGCGGCGGCTCTTACCGTACGTGATAAAATGATGGAAAGATGGACGGCATACCGCCGTCAACAGAGAACAGCACAGAGAAAGGAGCTTTTCTACCTTTCTTTTGAATTTTTGATGGGACGTTCTCTCGGTAACAATCTTTTAAACATCGGCCTTACAAACGATTATGACAAGGTACTTAAGTCAATGGGCTGCAGCCTTGAGGAAATTGCTTCTCAGGAAAGTGATGCAGGTCTTGGTAACGGCGGTCTTGGACGACTTGCGGCGTGCTTCCTCGACTCTCTTGCAACACTGGAGCTTCCTTCATTCGGCTGCTCAATCCGTTATGAGTACGGACTTTTCAAACAGCTTATCGTAGACGGTGAACAGGTTGAAACCCCTGATAACTGGCTTAACGACGGAAGTGTGTGGGAAATCCCCCGCCCTGAGGAAAAAGTTACAGTTCGTTTCGGCGGTGAAGTAAACACATATATGACCGAAAACGGTCTTAAAGTAGACTATATAAATACAACAAATGTAGTGGGTATTCCATATGATGTTCCCATTGTAGGATATGATGCAAAAATTGTAAACACTCTCCGTCTATGGTCTTCAAGAGCGGAACACGACTTGGATATGGCAAGTTTTTCAGGCGGTGACTATTTAAGAGCCGTTGAGGAAAAAGCACTTGCAGAAGTGCTCAGTAAAGTTCTTTACCCTGAAGATAACCATCAGGAGGGTAAGGCACTTCGTCTTCGTCAGCAGTATTTCTTTGTTTCCTGCACAATGCAGTGGATTATTTCAAGATTCAAACGCCATCATAAGGGAATGGACCTTGACAGACTTCCCGAATTTGTTGCAGTTCACATCAACGATACACATCCTGCTATTGCAATTCCCGAACTTATGCGTATCCTTATGGATGAAGAGGGAATGGGCTGGGAACAGGCATGGGATATTGTATGCAAAGTATTTGCATATACCAATCATACAATTCTTGCGGAGGCTCTTGAAAAATGGCCTATGGATATGTTCCAGCGTCTTCTTCCCAGAATTTATATGATAGTTGACGAAATGAACCGCAGACTTGTTGAGGACTTGCACTCACGCTATGGTGACGACTGGGGTAAAATCAACTATATGTCAATTATTGCCCACAACTATATTAATATGGCAAATATGTGCCTTGCAACCTGCCATAAGGTGAATGGTGTATCGGGACTTCATACTGAAATTCTCAGAAATGATGTATTCCGCGACTACAACAACCTTACACCCGATAAGTTCGTGTCCATTACCAACGGTATCACTTATCGTCGTTGGCTCAGACTTGCAAATCCCGAGCTTAGCGAGCTTATCACGTCAAAAATCGGAAAGGGTTGGGTAAAGGATGTTTCCAAGCTCGAAAAACTTCTTCCCTATGCGGACGACAAGGAATTCCAGCAGCAGTTCAAGGCGGTTAAGCTGAAGAAAAAGCAGGAACTTGCGGCATATATCAAGGAGCATAACGGAATTGACATTGACCCGGGCAGCATCTTCGATGTTCAGGTAAAGAGACTTCACGAGTATAAGCGTCAACTTCTTAACGTGCTTCATATTCTTTATCTGTACAACAAGCTTAAAACAGACAAATCATTTGATATGTATCCCCATACATTCATTTTCGGTGCAAAGGCATCTCCGGGGTATGCACGTGCAAAGCTTATTATAAAGCTTATCTGTGATGTAGCAAAAATGATTAATAACGACCCCGATGTTAATTCAAAGCTCAAGGTTGTTTTTATTGAAAACTACGGTGTCAGCCTTGCTCAGAAGATTATTCCTGCGGCAGAAATCAGTGAACAGATTTCCACAGCAGGTAAGGAAGCAAGCGGTACAGGCAATATGAAATTTATGGCAAACGGTGCACTTACAATCGGTACACTTGACGGTGCCAATGTTGAAATGCGTGAGTGTGTGGGTGATGATAATATCTTCATCTTCGGCATGAAAACACCCGAGGTTAACCGTGAAATTCAGTTCAATGAAAATTCCAGTGAGAGCATATATACCTCAAATGCAGAGGTGAGAAAGGTTCTTGATATGCTTATTGACGGTACAATCTGTCCCTCCGACCCCGCAAAGTATCAGGACCTTTATCATACTCTTATCTTCGGTGACCACGGCAGAGCCGATGTTTATATGGTTGTCCGTGATTTTGAGGCATACTGTGAAATTCACCGTGTTGCTGATAGGGAATACCGTGATGAGGATTTGTGGCTTAAGAAGGCTATCACAAATGTTGCTATGAGCGGATTCTTCTCCAGCGACAGAACAATTAATGAATATAACGACAAGATTTGGAATTTAAAGAAATATAAGTAATAGGAACACAGCAAAGTAGAAATCATTGCGTTAAGTGCCTGGGGGACGGGAAGTTGCCTCCAAGACGAAAAATGTCGGGTTATACCTGCATTTGCGGTAATGATTTCGCATTCCGTTGCTGCACCAAGGCTCAATTAACCTTTCTGCAGCTTGCTGCAGAAAGGTTTTGATTTTTATGAATAAAAGAATTTCAACAAAGAAAATTTGCACTTTGGGACTTCTTACAGCAATAACCGTAATTTTAGGTGTGTTTGCTACTTTCAGAGTGGGAAACCTTATGAAAATCCCAATGAAATTTATTACGGTATTTGTTGTAGGTGTGCTTTACGGCCCGTTTTCGGCAGGCGGTGTGGCGGCAATTGCCGACCTCATAGAAGCTGCCAAGATGGGAATTAATCCTATGATTACTGCCGTGGAATTTTTATGCGGATTCATTTTTGGTGCTTGCTTCTATAAGGTGAAAGATAACAAGAGGTATTATTTTCGGGTTTTAGTCTGTGCATTTTTACAGTTTTTGATTGCATTTTTTATTATGTCAAACATACTTGCCGTAATGGGCATCTATGCAGGCTTTTGGGCGGCAGTATGGATGAGACTTCCGCAAATGATTATACTTTTTGTGCTTCACACCGCCGTGATGTACGGTGGCAGAAGGCTTGTGTTTCAGCTTAAGGATTTTATTTCAAAGGAGAGAGGGCAATGAGTGACTTTAAAACATATGCAAATAGCTTTCAGGCAAAAAGTCGTCTGGGACTTGAGTCCATAGGTGCACTTTGTCATAAATGCGGAAATCCTCAGAACAAGCTTAGGTTCATACACGTGGCAGGTACTAACGGAAAAGGCTCTACGTGTGCTTTTTTGCAATGCATACTGACTGACAGCGGACTTAAAACGGGGAAGTTTATTTCCCCCAATATGATTGATGTTTGTGAGCGAATCAGCATTGACGGAAAAAATATTTCAAAAGAGGAACTTGACGAAATTCTTTCTGAGGTTGAAATTTTTGCAAAGGAAGTGGAAAATGAAAAAGGTGCTATGCCCACCCAGTTTGAAATATGGACGGCAGCGGCGTTTATTTATTTTGCTAAGCAAAACTGTGATATTGTAGTACTTGAAACAGGACTTGGCGGCAGACTGGATGCAACAAATATCATTGATGCACCTCATTTAAGCATTATCACAAAAATTGATATTGACCAAATCTAAAACCTAGGCGGAACAATTGAAAAAATAGCCGCTGAAAAAGCAGGTATTATAAAACCAGGAAGCAAGGTTATAACTATCCCTAATCAGCAAAAAGATGCCCTTGCGGTTTTAAAAGAAGCCGCACAGGAAAAAGGTGCAGAATTTATTATTGCACAAACTTGTGAAAATCACTCTCACGAGGGTATGAGTGAGATTTTTGACCTCGGAGAACTAAAAAATCTGAAAATAAACCTCGCAGGTATCCATCAGACGGAAAATGCGTCTCTTGCGGTAAAGGCGGCACAGATTTTGAATATTGACGAAAAATCTATACGCTCAGGACTAAACACAGCGAGAAATATCGGCAGGTTTGAAAAGCTTTCTGAAAACCCTACTGTGATTTTTGACGGAGCTCATAACCTTAACGGTACCGAGGCTCTTGTCGGTGCAATAAACCGTTATTTTCCCGAAGCAAAGCTTTCGATTATTTATGCGGCAATGGCTGACAAGGATATTGATGCATCTCTTCATTATTTGAAAGAAAACGGATTCGCTAAAAGGACTGAGGTCTTTACAGTTCCTGTAAAGGACAACCCACGTGCAGAGATTCCCGAAAAGCTTTCGGAAAAATTCAGAAGCTTCGGGTTTTATGCAACTCCCTGTGAAACAATTGGGGAGGCATACAAAAAAGCAACAGATAAAAATAACACTGTTCTCATCTGCGGCTCTCTGTACTTGTACAAAGATTTTACAGAATATAGAAATTTCAAAAAATAAAAAAGCTTGAACAAGTGGTGAATTTGTGATACAATGACAAATATATGTAAAAAAGGAGATAAAAGTAATGGATATTCTTGCATTTGTACTTTACTTCGTGGCAATGCTTGCCATAGGTGTTTTCTTCTTCTTAAAGGGAAGAAATAAGAATGTAAACGAAAAAGACTATTTCCTCGGTGGAAGAGAGATGGGCCCCTGGGTAACGGCTATGAGTGCTCAAGCATCGGATATGAGTGCATGGCTTCTTATGGGACTTCCTGGTAGCATTCTTGCATTCGGTTTTGGTCAGGCGTGGATTGGTATCGGTCTTGCAATCGGTACTGCAGCTAACTGGATTTTAGTTGCTAAGAGACTTCGCAAATTCTCCCGTGCTTCCGGTGACGCAATTACACTTCCTCAGTACCTTTCCAACCGTTTTGCAACAAAGAGTCACGTGCTTAGTGTTATCTGTGCGGTTGTGTTTCTTGTTTGCTTTACCATCTATGTTGCTTCTGCTTTCGTAGCAGGTGCAGGTGTATTCACAACTCTTGTTCCTGAACTTTCTGCTTCAACTGCAATGATTATTTTTGCAGTAATTGTTGTTCTCTACACTTTCCTTGGCGGTTTCAAGGCTGTTTGCTGGACTGACTTTTTCCAGGGACTTCTGATGATTGCGGCACTTCTCATTGTTCCCATCGTTGTAGGCTTTGTAAAAGACCTCGACCCCACAGCTCTTTCTACTGTGTATACAGGCCCTAACGGTGAGGAATTCAAATTTGTTGCAAACTTCTTTAATGCAAGCTGGCAGGATATCGTTTCCGGCCTCGGCTGGGGACTTGGTTACTTCGGTATGCCCCATATTATTGTAAGATTTATGGCTATCAAGAAGCCCTCTATGGTCAAAAAGAGTGCAACTGTTGCAATTATCTGGGTTGTTCTTTCTCTTGCAGCAACTATCGTAATTGCATATTTCGGCAGAATGTTTGTATATGCTGACGGTACTGACCTTTCAGCAAAACTTCTTGCAGAAGGAAAGCAGTCTCTTATCTTTGTAGAACTTGCACGTGACGTATTCCCCGGATTTATTGCAGGACTTCTTCTTGCAGCCATTATTGCAGCCTCTATGTCAACTGCTGACTCTCAGCTTCTTGTTGCAGCATCTTCTTTTTCAAGCGACCTCTATAAGCCCATTGTTAGAAAAAATGCTTCAAACAAGGAAATGCTCTGGGTGAGCAGAATAGTTGTTCTTGTAATTGCAGTTGTTGCATACTTTATTGCAAGCAGTAAAGGTAAAGCAGCGCAGGCAATTATGGACCTTGTTGAAAACGCATGGGGTATCTTCGGTGCGGCATTCGGCCCTGCTGTTCTTCTTTCGCTTTTCTGGAAGAGATTTACATACAAGGGTGCAGTTGCAGGTATCGTAGCAGGTGCAGTTGTGGATATGGCTTGGTTATGGCTTCCCATATCGGGCGGATTGACACTTACTGCTATTACTGGTGTATACGAAATTATCCCCGGCTTTATCATTGGTGCAATCGCGGCTGTTATAGTTACTCTTATTGATAAAAAACCCTCAGATGAGGTTGTTGCAATTTATGAAAGAGCAACAGACAACGGTATTGATGACTAATAATGAAATAAAAAATAACGGAAACCTTTCAAGGTTTCCGTTATTTTTTTAGAATCTGAAATCTCTTATTCCATTTTGTATTTTTTCAAGATTTTCTTTGCAGATTTCCTTGACCTTTTCCTTGGGGATATTTTCAAGCTCTGCCTGAATCAATGCTTCGCCGACTTTCTTTGTATCTTCGGAAGCATAGTCCATAAGAAATTCTTTCAATGTCATTAGTGCGTTGGGATGACAGCAATTCTGAATCTGTCCCGACTTGCAAAGTGACATAAATCTGTCGCCAGTTCTGCCCTCTCGGTAGCACGCAGTACAGAAAGAGGGGATATGACCAAGCTCCATCAGCCATTTTACAACCTCGTCAAGAGTTCTTGTATCGGAAACATCAAACTGCTCGCTGTCGTGGGGGCGTTCTTCCTCGGTGTAACCGCCTACGGATGTTCTGGAAGCACCGCTTATCTGTGAAACACCCAGCTTTATAACTTTCTCACGGACAGCTTGACTCTCTCTCGTGGAGATAATCATACCTGTGTAAGGTGTGGAAATTCTTATAAGTGCGCAAATCTTTGCAAAGGTTTCATCATCAATGCCGTTGTCAAACACATCAGGGTCAATGTCGTCGGCACGTTTGATTCTCGGAACACTGATTGTGTGTGGACCCACTCCGTGAATAGCTTCAAGATGTTCAGCATGCATTAAAAGTCCCGCAAACTCATATTTGTAAAGTTCAAGTCCGAAAAGCACGCCGAGACCAACATCATCAATTCCGCCCTGCATTGCCCTGTCCATTGCTTCTGTATGGTAGGCGTAGTCGTGTTTAGGACCTGTGGGATGAAGCTTCAGGTAGCTTTCCTTGTGGTAAGTTTCCTGAAACAGAATATATGTTCCGATTCCTGCATCCTTGAGCTTTCGGTAATTTTCAACGGTTGTTGCCGCAATGTTTACATTAACTCTGCGGATTGCACCATTCTTATGCTTAATTGAATAAATAGTCTGGATGCTTTCAAGAATATACTCAATGGGGTTATTTACGGGGTCTTCACCAGCCTCAATGGCAAGACGCTTGTGTCCCATATCCTGAAGTGCTATAACCTCGTTTTTGATTTCCTCCTGAGTAAGCTTCTTTCTGCAAATGTTCTTGTTCTGGTGATGGTAAGGGCAGTATACACAGCCGTTTACACAGTAGTTGGAAAGATAGAGGGGAGCAAACATAACAATTCTGTTTCCGTAAAATGCCTGCTTTATCTCTTCGGCAAGAGAGTACATTTCCTGAACCTTTTCGGGAATTTCACAAGCTAAAAGAACAGAAGCCTCCCTGTGGTTAAGTCCTGCACAGAAAGTACCGTTGTCCTTCTTTTGCGGTCTTGCTTTATCTAAAATAGCATCGATAAGCTCTATGTTGTTTTTATTTTGTTCTGCATATTCGAGGGTTGCACGGATTTCCTCATCACTGATGAATTCCTCGGCTATCATTGATTTTGGATTATACATAGCTGTCATTCCTTTCGCTATTAAAATACTTATTAAATTATAGCATTATGAAAAATAAATGTCAATAAAAGAGGACTCCATTTTAATCGGAATCCTCTTGAAATTAATCTTTTATTTGCCAATCAATGGGTGATTTTAAATTGGAAATCAAAAATTCATTTGCCTTTTTAAAATGTCCGCAGCCCATAAACCCT
Organism: Clostridia bacterium; assembly: GCA_017466275.1. Taxonomy (GTDB): domain Bacteria; phylum Bacillota; class Clostridia; order UMGS1883; family UMGS1883; genus UMGS1883. The sequence continues at coordinate 20,554 of JAFTUL010000039.1, forward strand.
CTCGATGCGGAAAGGGGACTGGGGTGAACTGTTTCCAATATATAATGTTGGGGGTTTGTTATAAGCTCCTTTTTCTTCTTTGCATTGTTGCCCCACAAGAGGAAAACAATACCGTCACGGCGGGCATTAAGCTGACGGATGATTTCATCCGTAAAGATTTCCCAACCCTTGTTCTGATGGCTGTTTGCCTCACCGCTTCTTACTGTAAGCACCGTATTAAGAAGCAAAACTCCCTGCTCAGCCCATTTCATAAGATAGCCCGTCTGGGGAACAGGATACCCAAATTCTGAATTTATTTCCTTATACATATTAAGAAGTGACGGAGGAATCTGCACTCCCGGTTTTACCGAAAATGCCATGCCGTGTGCCTGCCCCGGCTCGTGGTATGGGTCCTGCCCGAGAATAACAACTTTTACCTTGGAATACGGCGTTGCCTTAAGTGCGGAGAAAAGGTCATACATGTCGGGAAACACTGTATGAGAAGTGTACTCCTCTTTCAAAAAGTTCCTTAATTTCAGGTAGTATTCTTTTTCAAATTCTCTACCTATTTTTTCATCCCAGTCGTTACCGAGCTTTACCATTTTGTATCACCTTTTTCATTACTGTATTTCTGAAAACCACATTTCCGTGGTTAATGACGCTGATTCCTGATTCTTTAAAACCTAATTTTAAATAGAAATCTTTTGCAGTCCTGCTGGAGTCAAGACTTATTTCGCATATGCCTTTTTCTTTTGCCCAATCCTCCGCTTTGTTATATAGTGCGGTTGCGATGCCTCGCCTCAGATAATCCTTATGGGTGTAGAGCCTGTTTATGTAACCGTTTCTTTCCATACTGATAAAACCTACAAGCTTCCCTTTTTCAAAAGCAACAAGATTCAGGCAGGGGGAGAGGTTTCCTCTGAATTTCTTTATATCGAAATTCTCCGGTGCCCAGGCATCAAGCTCCTCTTTTGTATAATCACTGGCACAAACTGTATGCACCGTGTCTGTAATCAATTTTACTACATCTTCATACTCGTCGTCAAGTAATCTTCTGATATACATAGAAAATACCTCCGCATTTCTACAGGAAAAACATAACCCACATACTAATTGTATGTGGGTTTGTTGTTGTCAATTACTTAAATTTTCTTTTTCTTGCTGCTTCAGACTTCTTTTTGCGCTTTACGCTGGGTTTTTCATAATGTTCTCTTTTTCTAACTTCGGACAATACGCCTGCCTTAGCACAAGAACGCTTAAATCTCCTCAGGGCGCTATCTAAAGATTCATTATCTTTAACTCTGATTTCGGACATTTCATACCCTCCCCTCGCAGCCTTGTGAAAACAAGCTCTGCATAAAGTAACATACTAATTATAACACAATAAACTATTCTGTCAAGTTTTTTTTATAATTTTTTGGAAAAGCCTGATATCTCCAGCTTTATGTTGTAGAAATCAAGGCAAAAAGAAAAGTTTTTTCCTATTATATAATATTAAAGCAAAAAATGGTTATAATAGAAACGTCTTAAAAATATGCGTTTTAAGCTGTTTTACATCGCTTCAAAAACTTTTTTAATTTTTTTATAAAAAGGTATTGACTTTTCGGAAAAACGGTGTTATCATATACAACGTTGTTGCGAAAACGCGTCACACAAAAAACTTTGAAAAAAGTTCAAAAAAAGTGTTGACAAAGTGTTTGAGGCGATGTATAATAA
>JAFTUL010000040.1 GCA_017466275.1 Clostridia bacterium
AATTAATAAGTTAAATATAGTAATGTGAGATAGTATAATTTTTTGCAAAGTTATACGTTAAAAAGGAATAAAAATGCGGTCAATAATTTTTCAAAAGAGGGGATTTTTTTATTTAATTGTACCCAAAATAATGGTGCTTTTAAAAATTACGAGTGCTTCAAACCCTTATAAATCAAGGGTTTTCTGTGTCTGGAGTAAGCCTTATAACAGACTCCTTATCGGCACCCCAGGAAGCGGTAAGTCAATGCTTGCACAGAGAATCCCCACAATTCTTCCAGATATGACCTTGGAGGAAGCCATTGAGGTTACAAAAATATACTCAATTGCAGGCGAGCTTGATGCCAATACCAAGCTTATAGCAACCCGTCCATTCCGTACCCCTCACCACAGTGCAAGTGCAGTAAGTATAGTGGGCGGCGGCTCAAAAGCGCGCCCGGGAGAGATTTCCCTTGCTCATAACGGGGTGCTTTTCCTCGATGAATTTCCTGAATACAGAAAAGATGTAATAGAATCCATGCGTCAACCTCTTGAGGATAAGAAAATTACAGTAACCCGTGCGGCTGCATCCTATACATATCCTTGCAACACAATGCTCGTTGTGGCACTTAACCCTTGCAAATGTGGTTATTACGGCGACGGCAGTGACCGTTGCAGATGTACGGAAACGGAAATCCGCAAGTATCTTGGTAAATTAAGCGGCCCTATGCTTGACAGAATCGATATTCAGCTTGAAGCAACACCCGTAAAGTATGCTGACCTCAAGGCAATGAAGGGAGAAAGCTCTCAGGACATTAAAAAGAGGGTGAATGCCGCCCGTGAAATACAGAAAGAACGTTACAAAAACGAAGCAATCACGACCAATTCACAGCTTTCAGGCTCTCTTATAGAAAAATACTGTGAAATCGGAGAAAATGAAAGCAAAATGCTAAAAAATGCCTTTGACTCTCTGGGGCTTACTGCAAGGGCATACACACGCATACTAAAAGTTGCCCGTACCATTGCCGACTGTGACGGCAGGGAAAAGATTAACGAAATGGATATTGCCGAGGCAATCGGCTACAGAAGCCTTGACAGAAAATATTTTGGCTAAATAAAAAACGAAGTTTGGCAAGCTTGACATATTTGAAATATATGGTAAAATACAATGTATAGTAACGAACAATAATAGGAGGCTACTTTATGGCAAATGAAAAAAGAAGCAGTTTTACCGGCAAAATCGGGTTTGTTCTTGCAGCTGCAGGAAGTGCGGTAGGACTTGGTAACATATGGAGATTTCCGTATCTTGCGGCAAAGTACGGTGGGGGAATATTTCTCCTTACATATCTTATCCTTGCAGTAACATTCGGATTTGCTCTTATGACTGCGGAAATTGCTCTCGGCAGAAAAACAGGACTCAGCGTTGTAGGTGCTTTTTCCAAGCTTAATAAGAAATTTACATTTCTTGGCTATCTTGCAGCTTTTGTTCCTGCCATAATTCTTCCTTATTATTCTGTCATAGGCGGTTGGGTAACAAAGTACTTTTTCGCTTTCTGCACAGGCAATGGCGTTGTGGCAGCACATGACAGCTATTTCGGCGGATTCATAACCTCCACAGCAGAGCCTATCGGCTGGTTCTTTATATATATCGGGCTGACAGCACTCGTTGTTCTTTTCGGTGTTGAAAAGGGTATTGAAAAGGTCAGCAAAATTATGATGCCCGTTCTGGTTGTTCTTTCTGTTGTTATTGCAGGTTATTCAATGACAATTCCCGGAGCAATCGAGGGTGTGAAATATTATATAACTCCCGATTTCGGAAAGTTTTCAGTAACAACCGTTCTTGCGGCAATGGGTCAGCTTTTCTACTCAATGTCTCTTGCAATGGGTATTATGGTAACGTACGGCTCCTATATGAAAAAAGAGGTTAACCTTGAAAGCTCTGTGTCTAACATAGAAATTTTTGATACAGGTATTGCATTTCTTGCAGGTCTTATGATTATTCCCGCTACCTATGCCTTTTCCAATGGCTCTCCCGAAGCTCTCGGCAAAGGCCCCGGATTGATGTTTGCTACATTGCCCAAGGTGTTTGAAAGTATGGCAGGTGGACAGATTATCGGCGCACTTTTCTTCCTGCTTGTGCTTTTCGCGGCACTCACATCTTCCATTTCACTTATGGAAACCGTTGTTTCCATTGTTTGTGACAAGCTTAAGTGGAGTAGAAAAATTGCCCTTGCAGCAGTATTTGTTTTCTCAATTGTTATGGGGCTTGTTTCCTGCTTCGGTTATAGCATCTGGGATACAGCTACTATTATCGGAATGCAGATGCTTGATTTCTTCGACTTCATTACAAACAGCGTAATGATGCCCATTGTAGCATTCTTTACCTGCATATTTATCGGATATGTAATTAAGCCACAGGCTATTATCGAAGAAGTGGAGCTTACAGGAAAGTTCAAAAAGAAGGCACTCTTCACATTTGTTATCAAGTACCTTGCACCCGTTTGCATTATTGCAATACTGATTTCATCTGTGCTTGATGCATATATCGGAATATTCTAAAGCAGTAAAGACCGTGATAAATCCCTTTATCGCGGTCTTTAGTAATCAACGGACGATTATTAAAAAAATTTTAACATTTTAAATAAAGTTTGTACACTTTTATCTTTTATGATATAATAAACGAGCAAAGGCTCAAAGATACAAGGAGGCAGCTTATGAATAACGAATTTGAAAACAGATTTGATGCGGATGAAAATAATGATGTGTCTGCATCTATGGAAAATACCGAAACAGAAGAAATTAATAGAGAGGAAACCTTTGAAGATGTTACCGAAGAAGCAATACCGAGTTTTGATGAAAGGATTCCCGAATTCAATGTAACGCATACGATAAAGAAAGAAAAGCGTGTATGGCCTAAGGTTGTTGCTCTTTCTGTTGTTGCAGGAATCTTGTTCGGGGCAACGTTCAGCATCGCAAACGGCTTTGTTACAAGGCTTACGGGTGGCTCTTACAGATTAGCTCCTACACAGGTGATTCTCCATAAAGCGGAGAGTGAAGCACACGGGCAGAGGGATATATCAGCTATTGCCGAGGCTTGTATGCCCTCCGTGGTTGCAATCACCAATCATAGTGTGTCGGATGTAATTACATTTTTCGGCACATACCAGCAGGAGAGTACCTCCAGCGGTAGCGGTATTATCATCGGGCAGAACGATACCGAGCTTCTCATTGTTACAAACTACCATGTTGTAGCAAATACAAAGGAGCTGAGTGTTGTGTTCAGTCCTGTTGAAAAGCGTCTTGAGGAAAACGGACAAAACGGAAAAATAACGGATGAGGATATTCCCCATGCTGTGGTAAAGGGTTATGATGTCGGTAAAGACCTTGCAGTGATTTCTGTAAAGCTTGCAGATGTTTCCAAGGATGTTTTGGCAGAAATCAAGGTTGCACAGATTGGTGATTCTTCAAAACTTAAGCAGGGGGATCAGGTTGTTGCTATTGGTAATGCACTCGGCTACGGTCAGTCAGTAACAACAGGTATCATCAGTGCCGTTAACAGAAGCATAACTATGAAAAGCTCTGACGGAAAATCCGTAGTAACAAATTCCTTTATCCAGACAGATGCGGCAATCAACTCAGGTAACAGCGGCGGTGCGCTTTTGGATATGTCAGGTAATCTTATCGGCATAAACTCTGTGAAAATTGCCACGACAGGTGTAGAGGGTATGGGTTATGCTATTCCCATATCAGAGGTTGAGGGAATCATTGACGAGCTTATGCTTCGCCGTACAAGAGAGATGGTTGACGAGGATAAGCAGGGCTTCCTCGGAATTACAGGTACAGATGTGGATTCCTCCAGCAGCGAAGCTTTCGGTATGCCGGTAGGCGTATTTGTAACAGAGGTTATAGATGGACTTGGTGCACAGAAGGCAGGCATTAAAAAAGGATATATTATCACGAAATTTGACGGATATACAGTTTCTACCTTAGTACAGCTTCAGGACAGACTGAAGTATTATAAGGAGGGTGAAAAGGTTTCCGTTACAGTGATGGTGCCCGGTGCCGAGGGATATACAGAATCTCAGGTGGAGGTAAAGCTCAGTAACCGCAGTAAGAATATAGAAGAATAATTTTCATTATTCTTGCTTGAAGAAACCGTAATTTTTCACAATTATCGGCAGAATATAATAAATTTTGAAAAAACAGTTGACATTTAGCGATTTAGAGTGCTAATATGATAATAAGAAATCTTTAAAGGAGAAACGATATGAGCTTATTTGTATTCGCAGTTGCATATTTTTACTTTTACTTTATTATGTCTCAAAGTAAAAGTGATTTGTGCTGCGAATAATAAGAGCGTATTTTCCAAACTCTGCAGTGACAATCACTGCAGAGTTAATTTTTTATATGGAGGAATTAAAATGATTGTAGTAGTACAAAGCGATGCAAGAAAAGAACAATTTGACAATTTAATAAACTGGATTGAAAGCCAGAATGTGCGTGTACACATTTCCTCCGGTGAATATCAGACCGTACTGGGACTTATCGGTGACACAAGCCGTATTGATACAGAGCTTTTAGAGGGACTTGACATAGTAACTCAGGTCACCCGTGTAACGGAACCTTTCAAAAACGCCAACCGTAAATTCCACCCTGAAAACACCGTGATTGATTGTAACGGGGTAAAAATCGGCAACGGTCATTTCGGAATTATTGCAGGCCCCTGCTCTATTGAGAGTGAGGAGCAGATTATAGAGGTTGCACAGGCGGTTAAGGCAGCAGGTGCAGACTTCCTCCGCGGCGGTGCATTTAAGCCGAGAACCTCACCCTACGATTTCCAGGGTATGCGTGAGGATGGACTTAAACTTCTTGTAGAGGCAAAAAAGGAAACAGGACTTCCCATCGTGACGGAGATTATGAGTGCTGACCATATTCATCTGTTTGAAGATGTTGATGTTATTCAGGTTGGTGCAAGAAATATGCAGAACTTCGAGCTTTTGAAAGAACTTGGAAAGACTAAAAAGCCCATTCTTATCAAGCGTGGTCTTGCAAATACCCTTAAAGAACTTCTTATGAGTGCCGAGTACGTTATGAGTGAGGGCAATGAAAATATTATCCTTTGCGAAAGAGGTATAAGAACCTACGAAACAGCTACCAGAAATACTTTTGACGTTTCTGCAATTCCAATGCTTCACGAACTCAGCCATCTTCCCGTAGTTGCTGACCCCAGTCACGCCTGCGGTATTGCAAGGCTTGTTAAACCCCTTGCTCTTTCAGCAGCAGCGGCGGGTGCCGACGGCCTTATGATAGAGGTACACAATAACCCGCAGAAAGCACTCTGTGACGGTGCACAGTCACTTACTCCCACACAGTTCAAGGACGTTTCTGATACAGTAAGAAAAGTACTGGAGGCAATGAAATAATATGAAAATTGCAGTAGCAGGTCTTGGCCTTATCGGTGGTTCTGTGGCAAAAGCCTTTATGGAGGCAGGTTGCGAGGTTTTAGGCTGCGACCGTGACGAGGTTACAATGGCGCGTGCAAGGCTTGAAAATGCCGTAACCGAGGAACTCACAAAAGAGAATATAGGAAGCTGTGAATTTATTTTTATAGCACTTTACCCCGAAGCAACCGTGAAGTTTATGGAGGAATTTTCGCCATTTATTTCCAATGGCGCTACGGTGATTGACTGTGGCGGTACAAAGAGGGAAATCTGCAAAAAGGGATTCTCTCTTGCGAAGAAATACGGCTACTGTTTTATGGGAGGACACCCAATGGCAGGGACTCAGTTTTCGGGCTTTAAATACTCCCGCGCATCAATGTTTCAGAATGCATCAATGATTCTTGTCCCCGACAAAAACGAAACCATAGAAACTCTTGAAAAAACAAAAAAGCTTCTCCAGAAAGCAGGCTTTAAAAGTGTAACGGTAAGCTCTGCGGAGGAACACGACAAAATTATTGCATACACATCCCAGCTTGCTCACGTGGTGTCAAATGCCTATGTCAAAAGTCCCAATTCCCGTGTCCATAAGGGCTTTTCAGCAGGAAGCTACCGTGACTTAACCCGTGTTGCAAAGCTTAACCCCGATATGTGGACGGCGCTGTTTATGGAAAACGGAGATAATCTCTGCTTTGAAATTGACAACATTATAGCAGAGCTTCAAAAATACAGCGACGCAATAAAAACGGGGGACAAGACAACACTCCGTACTCTTTTGGATGAGGGATCAAAAATAAAGGAAAGTATTGGTTAATATGAAAAAGATTTTAGTTAATGCTTCAAAAAAATATGAGGTTATAGTGGAAAAGGGTGCAATTGACCGTGTGGGCGAATACATAAAGGAGCTTGGAATCAATGGCAAAGCCCTGATAGTATCCGACTCCAATGTTGCTCCTCTGTATATGGAAAGGGTAAAGGTATCTCTTGAAAAAAACGGATTGAACGTTTTTGAATTTGTGTTTCCTGCAGGTGAATCCTCCAAAAACGCAAAAACCTATCTTGAAATCCTGAATTTTCTTGCAGAGAATCACTTCTCCCGAAAGGACACACTCTTTGCCTTAGGCGGTGGTGTGACGGGAGACCTTACGGGCTTTTCTGCAGCGACCTATATGCGTGGTGTAAAATTTGTGCAGATTCCAACCTCACTTCTTGCAGCAGTGGATTCCTCGGTAGGTGGAAAGACGGGGATTGACCTTGAACAAGGGAAAAATCTTGCAGGTGCATTCTGTCAGCCCGAAGTAGTAATTTTCGACCCTGATGTGCTTTCCACTCTCCCCGAAACTTATTTTGCTGATGGTATGGCGGAGGTCATAAAGTATGCTGTAATACGTGGCAGGGGAATAGACAGCCTCATTATGGAGAATTACAGAAACAATCTTGAGGAAATAATTATCCGCTGTATTGAAATAAAAAGAGATGTGGTTGAAGAGGATGAATTTGAAAGCGGAATCCGTAAAATTCTCAACTTCGGACACACGGCAGGCCACGCAATCGAAACGGAAGCCGACTATACTCTTTCCCACGGCAGGTGTGTGGCAATGGGAATGTATATTATCACAAAGGCGTGGGACAACCGTGGCTTGTGTAAACAAGGGACTTGTGATATACTGAAAAAGATGCTTGACCTTTTTGCACTTGACACAAAATGTCCCTACTCTCCCGAAACCCTTTTAAAAAGAGCCAAAAGTGACAAAAAAGCAGACGGAGAGTGTGTATCTTTAGTAGTACCTCTTGGGGTGGGCGAGTGTGATGTTGTCAAAATCAGTATGGATGAATTTCTGACTGTATTAAAGGATGGAATAAAATGAAAGTAACTCTTTCTCCCTCACAATTAAACGGAACGGTTTCTGCTCCGCCGTCAAAATCCTGTATGCACAGGGCTCTTATCTGTGCGGCGGCGGCAGACAGACCGACAAAGATTATAGCGGATTCATATTCCGAGGACACAAAGGCAACAATGGACTGCCTTAAATCTCTCGGTGCAAAAATTGAATATACAGAAGACGGAGTAACGGTTTATCCCATCCAAAAAAATGACGGGGAATGTGTGCTTAACTGCCGTGAAAGCGGCTCAACTCTACGTTTTATGCTTCCCTTTGCAGCAACACTTGGAAGAAATTGCACCTTTGTAGGTGCGGAACGACTGGGAAAACGCCCCTTACTTCCATTGTGTGAGGTGCTTAATAAAAACGGCGTATCAACCTCTTACGGTGAAAGCTTCCTGCCCTGCAGAACAGAGGGACAGCTTTCAGGAAATGTTTTTGAAATACCCGGAAACATCAGCAGTCAGTTTATAACAGGGCTTCTGTTGGCTCTTGGTGTGACGGGCGGCGGAGAAATCAAGGCGACTACCCCTATAAAAAGCGGTCCTTACATAGATATAACAATTGATATTATGAAGAAATTCGGTGTAAACACCGAAAAAACCGAAAACGGATATATAGTCCCCGAGGGGCAGCGGTTTACTTCACCAGAAATTTTTGCGATTGAGGGCGACTGGTCAAACGGTGCATTCTGGCTCGTGGCAGGTGCTATCAGTTCAGAAAACGGTATTACCTGCACGTCGCTTTGTGAAAATTCTTTTCAGGGTGATAGCCGTGTTGCAGATATTCTTTCTGAAATGGGTGCGGACATAATCAAGAGCAAAAACGGAATAACCGTAAAAAAGAGCCGGTTAAAAGCAATTACGGTTGATTGTGCGGATATTCCCGATATTGTTCCCATTCTTTGTGTGGCGGCAACTACGGCAGAGGGAACGACTGTATTTAAGAATATACAAAGACTCCGTGACAAGGAAAGCGACCGTGTTAAAACCACTGTTGATATGATAAGGAATCTCGGTGGAAAAATAGATTTTGACGAAAATAATATATATGTTACGGGAAATGCTCTTACAGGCGGTAAGATAACAAGTGCAAACGACCACCGCATTGCAATGAGCGGTGCGATAGCATCTCTCCTATGCACAGGTGATGTTACAATAGACATTGCCGAGGCGGTCAGCAAATCCTATCCCGATTTTTACGAAAAATTTACTATGCTTGGAGGTAAGTGCAGTGAGCTTTACGACAGGTGAAAAAATCAGAATATCTCTTTTCGGTCAGTCCCATTCCGAAGCAATGGGCACAGTTATAGAGGGCTTACCTGCAGGAATAAAGATTGATGAAGAAAAGCTTTCTTCCTTTATGGCACGCCGTGCCCCCGGAAATGACGAATTTTCCACCACTCGCAAAGAGGGGGACAAGGTAAAGTTTGTTGCAGGGCTTACAAACGGCTTTACAAATGGTGCACCGCTTTGCGGAATTATAGAAAACACTAACACCCGCTCAAAGGATTACGAAAACCTCAAAGACATTCCAAGACCGGGCCACGCTGATTTTGCAGCGTGGAGCAAGTTCGGTGAATACATGGACGTATCGGGAGGAGGTCAGTTTTCAGGCAGACTTACAGCCCCACTTTGTATAGCAGGTGGAATTTTAAAACAGCTTTTAGAGGAAAAAGGTATATTTATCGGTGCACATATTTCATCAATAGGAAATGTGGAGGATGACAGCTTCGACATCTGCAATGCTACCAAAAATGATTTTGTAGACGGTAAGCCTTTCCCCGTACTAAATGATGAAAAGGGCGAAAAAATGAAAGAGGAAATCCTCTCTGCTAAAAAGGATGCCGACAGTATCGGCGGCACAATAGAATGTGCAATTACAGGTGTTCCTGCAGGTGTAGGCGACACATTTTTCGGTGGCTGGGAAAGCAGTATTTCCTCGGCGGTATTTGCTATTCCTGCCGTAAAGGGAATCGAGTTTGGCAGAGGTTTTGATTCCTCAAGAATAAGAGGAAGCGAAAATAACGATGCCTTTATGGTAAAAGACGGAAAAATCGTAACCGAAACCAATAATCACGGCGGAATATTAGGCGGAATATCAAGCGGTATGCCAATAATATTTAAGGTAGCAATAAAGCCCACCCCGTCTATTGGAAAAGAACAAAAGAGTGTATCTCTTTCCAAAAAAGAAAGCCGAACACTTATAATAGAGGGCAGACACGACCCTTGTATCGTGAAAAGGGCGGTACCCTGCATAGAAGCGGCAGCGGCAATAGCCGTTGCAAATAAAATTTTATGAGGTGCAGAAAAAATGAATCTTGAGGATTGCAGAAAAGAAATAGACAGTATAGATAAGGAATTGGTAGAGCTTTTCACCAGAAGAATGAATGTGGCAAAGGAAGTTGCTGCATATAAAAAGGAAACTGGAATGGCTGTATACGATTCCGAAAGAGAGCGTAAGCTCCTTGAAAAGGTGGAGGAAAATGCAGGCGAGGAATACGGAGATTACGCAAGAAGACTCTACGGCTCCATTCTTGACCTCAGCCGTACATATCAGAGCAAGGCTCTTTCTCCCCAGTCGGGACTCTCTCAGGCTATTCAGAAGGCGATGGATAAAACTCCCAATCTTTTCCCCGAAAAGGCATTTGTTGCCTGTCAGGGCGTAGAGGGAGCTCATTCTTCAGTTGCCTGCCAGAAGCTTTTTGAGAAGCCGTCAATTATGTACTGTAACTCTTTTTCGGCAGTTTTCCATGCTGTTGAAAGCGGACTTTGTGCGTATGGCGTAGTTCCGCTTGAAAACAGTAGTGCAGGTAGCGTTACGCAGATATACAATCTTATGAGCGAGCATAAATTCAGTATTGTCCGTAGTACAAGAATGCAGATAGAACATAGCCTCCTTGCAAAAGAAGGCGTTGAACTCAGGAATATAAAGGAAATATATTCTCATCCTCAGGCAATCAGCCAGTGCAGTGAATTTCTTGAATCCCTTGGCAAGGGCGTAAAGGTAACAGAATGTGAAAACACAGCCGTTGCGGCAAAAATGGTAGCAGAATCAGAAAGAAGCGATGTTGCCGCACTTTCGGGAGAAATCTGTGCAACGCAGTACGGTCTGCAGGTTGTAAAGCCCTATGTACAGAACACTAAAAATAACTATACAAGGTTCATCTGCTTTTCCAAAAATCTTGAAATTTACCCCGGTGCTGACAGAACAAGCCTTCTCATAAGAACGCCCCACAAAGCAGGTGCTCTTTACAGCGTAATTGCAAACTTCTATTCTCTCGGTATCAACATTATTAAACTGGAAAGCCGTCCCATCCCAGAAAGCGACTTTGAATTTATGTTCTATTTCGATATAGATGTGTCGGTTTATTCAGAAAAGCTTCCTGCCATAATAGATTTGCTTGAATACTCCTTAGGGGAAAAGAATATTAAATATCTCGGCAGTTACAGAGAGGCTTGATTTTAATGAAAATTTACTTGATTGCAAAAAAACTCAGTCATTCTTTTTCAAAACCTATCCATAATGAGCTTGCTGACTATTCTTACGAATACAAGGAACTTTTGGAAAACGAGGTGGGGGAGTTTCTCAGAAAAAAGGAATTTGACGGACTCAATGTCACCATTCCCTATAAACAAACCGTAATGGAGTTTATGGATGAAATCTCCCCCGAGGCACAACGTATTGGGGCAGTAAATACCGTGCTTAACAAAAACGGGAAACTCATTGGTTACAATACAGACTATTACGGATTTTTACATCAGATAAAAGAATCGGGTGCAGAGATAAAGGGAAAGGATACGGTTATACTCGGAACGGGCGGTGCGGCAAAGACTGTGGTTTGTGTTCTTAGTGATATGGGTGCAAGGAGCGTACGCACGGTAACATCTGCCGAAATTAAGGCAGGGGATTTAAAAAACTATCATAACGCACAGATTATAGTCAATGCAACCCCCGTGGGAATGTATCCCGAAACAGGTAATTCCCCCATTGACATAAAAGACTTTAAAAAATGCGAAGCTGTGCTTGACCTTATTTACAACCCGTCAAAGACAAGGCTTATCCTTGATGCTGAGAAGAAAGGTCTTAAAACAGCAAACGGTCTGGGTATGCTTGTAGCACAGGCAAAAAAAGCCTGTGAAATATTTACAGGCAAGAAAATTCCCGACAGCGAAATCAGTCGCATAAAAAATATTATTGAAAAAAACACGAAGAATATTGTCCTTGTGGGAATGCCCGGCTCGGGAAAATCCACCGTGGGACAATACCTTGCCGAAAGGATTGGCAGGGAGTTTTACGACAGCGACGAGGAAATTTCCAAAAAGGGTGAAACCCCTGCCGAAATTATAGAAAAATACGGTGAAGAACATTTTCGGAGTATTGAAACAGAAGCCCTTGCCGACCTTTGTAAAAAGTCGGGCTGTGTAATTGCTACCGGCGGCGGTGCAGTTACAAGGGAAGAAAACTATGATATAATACAGCAAAATGCAATGGTTGTATTTATTGACCGTGACATTGAAAGGTTATCCACAAACGGCAGACCTTTGTCGCAAGGGGGAATAGAGAAACTCCGACAAATGTATGAGTTACGCTATCCCTTATACAAAAAATTCAGCCACTTTTCTGTTAAGTCCCAAAAAACGTGGCAGGAAACTGCCTCACAAATTCTTAAATGTACGGGGATAGGAAAAAATGCTTCAGAACGGACAAACTGAGCCACGGCTTGCCGTGGGTTACCCGAAGCTGTATGTGTATACAGCGAGAGGCGAAGTTTGCCCGTAGCAAAAAAGGCTTAAAAACTTAGAAAAATCGAATAAAGTGAGATTTTTCAACCAAATTAAGATGTTTTTGGATTTATAACCACCTAAATATTCATATTATTATTGCCTTTTTGCGGTCTGGACTTTTTTAACATCCCCTATTAAAAAATCTGAATAAAAGGTGATACTTATGAAGATACTTGTTATTAACGGACCCAATCTTCATATGCTGGGAATACGTGAGCCTGACGTATACGGAAAATCCACCTATAACGACTTGGTGGAAATGATTCAGGCACACGCCAATGAAAAAAGCGTGGAAGTGGAGTTTTATCAATCGAACCACGAGGGAGATATTGTAGACAGAATTCAGGCGGCGTACGGTAATATCGACGGGATAATGATAAATCCTGCTGCATATACCCACACCAGTGTTGCTATTTTGGATTCGCTCAAAACAGTAGCGATTCCGACCGTTGAAGTGCATATTTCCAAAATAG
>JAFTUL010000001.1 GCA_017466275.1 Clostridia bacterium
GGAATGTTATGCAGTGTTTTTCTTTCTGTGCATACTGACGTACAAGCAGTATGTATGGCAACAGGGATGCTGGGAATATGCGGTGAGATAGCCTCCTGCAACAATGGTAATGGAAGTTTTATGATGGGGCTTATGGATAATCTTTCATTGCTTACAGCCACGGATTTTGAAAACGCAGTACGAATGGAGGAAGTAACAATTGAAAAACTTTGATTCTACGCTTTATTTTATTACAGACAGCACAGGATTCAGCGAATATGATTTTCTGCATGCTGTTGAAGAGGCTCTTAAGGGGGGCGTTACTTTAATTCAGTTAAGAGAGAAAAATAGAACCACAAGAGAATATATTGAACTTGCAAAAAAAGTCCACCAGTTAACAAAGAAGTATAATATCCCTCTCATAATTGATGACCGTGTGGATGTTGCCATGGCTGTCGGCTGTGAGGGTGTTCATTTAGGGCAGGAGGACATGCCAGTTTCCACTGCAAGAAAAATATTAGGAGAAAACTTTATTATAGGTGCAACGGCAAAAACCGTAGAACAAGCCGTGGAGGCAACTAAAGGCGGAGCCGACTATCTCGGAGTAGGGGCAATTTATCCCACCACTACAAAAGTAAAAACTGTGCTGACACCTATCGATACATTGCAGGAAATCTGTCGTGCGGTATCTGTTCGTGTAAATGCCATTGGCGGACTCAACAGAGAAAACACTCATATCCTTAAAGGCACAGGAATTGCAGGCATATGTGTTGTGTCGGCAATAATGAAATCTGAAAACCCAAAAAAAGAAGCCGAAACATTACTCTCAATTGCAAAGGAGCTTGTAAAATGAAAACAGTTTTAACAATTGCAGGTTCTGACCCAAGCGGTGGTGCAGGAATTCAGGCGGATATCAAAACAATGACCGTCCACGGAGTTTATGCTATGAGTGCAATCACCGCACTTACCGCACAAAACACTATGGGGGTTTCCGACATTATGGAAGTTTCACCTGAATTTCTCAAAAAGCAAATCGATGCAGTTTTTACCGACATTCGTCCCGATGCGGTAAAAATAGGAATGGTACCATCCCCCTCTTTGGCAGAAGTCATTGCCGAAAGACTTTCCTTCTATGAAGCAAAAAACATAGTTTTAGACCCTGTGATGGTTGCCACCAGCGGAGCAAAACTTTCAAAAGCAAGATCAATTGAGAAACTTTTCCCTGTGGCGACTATTATAACCCCAAACATACCTGAGGCAGAAGCCATTTCCAACACAAAAATCAAAACAGAAGCCGATATGATTATCGTTGCAGAGAAAATCGTTTCCCGTACAAATTGCAACATTTTATTAAAAGGCGGACATAGGGATTGTGACGCAAATGACCTTTTATACCTGAACGGTCATATAATATGGCTTCAGGGAGAACATATTAAAAACCCTAACACCCACGGGACGGGTTGCACTCTTTCAAGTGCAATTGCATCCAACCTTGCAAAAGGAATGGATGTTGAAACCTCGGTAAAAAAGGCAAAAGAGTATATAACAAAAGCTATATCCATGAATCTGAATCTCGGCAAAGGCTCCGGACCTTTAAATCACATGACCAATTTAACTATTTCATAAAAAAATGTTGAAAAATTATATGCCGAGGTGTAAAATACCATAGAAAGGATGATAAATATGAAAACAAAAAAAATAGTATTAGCGGCACTGCTTGCATCACTCGCTTGCGTGGCAACTATGATTATTAAAGTTCCGTCTCCTTTGAAGGGGTATGTAAATTTAGGTGACTGTATTGTGCTTTTAGCAGGATGGACTCTCTCCCCTGTTTACGGTTTTCTGGCTGCAGGTGTGGGGAGTGCCTTGGCAGATGTCTTTTCCGGATACATAATATACGCTCCTGCCACATTTATCATAAAAGGTTTGATGACTGTTATAGCTTGCCTCTTATCAAGAAAGGCAAAAAAACTTCCTTTTCTTATATTGAGCGGGCTTATTGCCGAGGTTGTAATGGTAGCAGGATACTATGTATTCGAGGGATTTATGTACGGATTCATTCCTTCACTGATGAATATTCCTGCCAATGCTGTTCAGGGAATTATGGGTCTGATTTTTGGAATTATCCTCATAAGGATATTTGAAAAAAGCGGTATAACGAAATGAAAAACGGCTATGTGATTTTTCACATAGCCGTTTAGCTTTTGTTTTAGAAAAGTCCTGTTATTACGCCGTTTTCGTCAACATCAATTCTCTCTGCCGCAGGCACTTTGGGAAGACCGGGCATTGTCATAATT
Organism: Clostridia bacterium; assembly: GCA_017466275.1. Lineage (GTDB taxonomy): Bacteria > Bacillota > Clostridia > UMGS1883 > UMGS1883 > UMGS1883. The sequence continues at coordinate 2,277 of JAFTUL010000001.1, forward strand.
TCACCTGTCAGTGCTACGATAAAGCCTGCACCTGCGCTTACCTTTACATTACGGACTGTAACAGTAAAGCCCTCGGGTGCGCCAAGCTTTGTCATATCGTCAGAAAAGCTGTACTGTGTTTTTGCCATACATACGGGCATATTGGAAAAGCCAAGATCCGTAAGTGTTTTAAGCTGTTTCTGCGCATTCTTGTCAAAGATTACACCGTCGCCACCGTAGATTTTCTTAACGATAGCTTCAATTTTTTCTTCTATTGAAAGGTTATCCTCATAGCAGAAAGTAAAATCGCCTTTTTCTTCTTCACAAAGACGAACAACCTCTTTCGCAAGCTCGATACCGCCTTCGCCACCCTTTGCCCATACATCGGAAAGGACAACATTTACGCCGAGCTTTTTACATTCGTCAATAATTACCTGAACTTCTTTATCGGTATCTGTGGGGAACTTATTGATAGCAACCACAGAGGGGATTTTATACACATTTTTTATATTTGATACGTGACGAAGAAGATTAGGAATACCGCGGAGAAGTGCCTCGGTATTTTCTTCGTTAAGCTCCGTTTTTGCCATACCGCCATGCATTTTGAGAGCGCGGATTGTTGCAACGATTACAACTGCGGAGGGTTTAAGCCCTGCCATACGGCACTTGATGTCAAGGAATTTCTCAGCACCAAGGTCTGCACCGAAGCCTGCCTCTGTAATAGCGTAATCGCCAAGCTTCATTGCAAGCTTTGTAGCTGTCACGCTGTTACAACCGTGTGCAATATTTGCAAAAGGTCCGCCGTGTACAAATGCAGGAGTTCCCTCAAGCGTCTGCACAAGGTTTGGCTTGATTGCATCCTTGAGAAGTGCTGTCATTGCACCGTGAGCCTTGAGGTCTGCCGCTGTAACGGGCTTTTCATCATATGTGTAGCCTACAATGATTCTGCCAAGTCTTTCCTTAAGGTCAGAAAGAGAATTTGCAAGGCAGAGAACTGCCATTATTTCGGAAGCAACTGTGATGTCGTAACCGTCCTCACGGGGAACACCGTTAATTCTTCCGCCAAGACCGTCTGTCACAAAACGAAGCTGACGGTCGTTCATATCCACACATCTTTTCCATACTATTCTTCTGGGGTCGATATTAAGGGAATTTCCCTGATAGATATGGTTGTCAAGCATAGCTGCAAGAAGATTGTTTGCCGCACCGATTGCATGGAAGTCACCTGTAAAATGGAGGTTAATATCCTCCATGGGAACAACCTGTGCATAGCCGCCGCCTGCTGCACCGCCCTTGACACCGAAAACGGGTCCTAAGGAAGGCTCGCGGAGTGCTACAAGAACATTCTTTCCGATTTTCCTCATTCCGTCGGCAAGACCGATTGTTGTTGTAGTCTTACCCTCTCCTGCAGGAGTGGGGTTTATAGCTGTTACAAGGATGAGCTTGCCATCCTTGTATTCTTTTTCGTCAAGAATTGAAAGGTCAATCTTTGCCTTATATTTGCCGTACTGCTCAAGATATTTATCGTCTACACCTGCAGTTTTTGCAATGCAGGTAATAGGCTTCATCTCAACAGACTGAGCAATTTCAATATCTGATTTATACATCAGAATCAGTCCTTTCCAACACTGGATTTAAGTGTTACGTCGTGATAACCGCCCTCAACAATACTTGTTGCGGAAACGAGGGTTATCTTAGCATTCTTCTGAAGTTCGGGAATTGTAAGCACACCGCAGTTACACATTGTGGAAGCAACCTTGTAAAGGCTCTTTGCCACATTGTCCTGAAGTGAGCCTGCATATACAACGTAGGAGTCAACGCCTTCCTCGAAAGAAAGCTTTGCCTTACCTCCAAGGTCGTAACGCTGCCAGTTACGTGCACGGTTACTACCCTCTCCCCAGTATTCCTTAACATATGTTCCGTTGATGTTAAGCTTGGGAGTGGGGCTTTCGTCAAAGCGTGCAAAGTATCTTCCGAGCATAAGGAAGTCTGCACCCATTGCAAGTGCAAGTGTCATATGATAGTCGTGAACTATACCGCCGTCTGAACAGATGGGGATATAGATACCTGTCTTTTCAAAGTATTCGTCACGTGCTGCGGCAACTTCGATAACTGCAGTAGCCTGTCCGCGGCCGATACCCTTTGTTTCACGGGTGATACAGATAGAACCGCCGCCGATACCAACCTTAATAAAGTCTGCACCTGCTTCTGCGAGGAACATAAAGCCGTCACGGTCTACTACGTTACCTGCACCAACCTTTACATCATCACCGTATTTTTCACGGATAAACTGAATTGTCTTTGCCTGCCAAGCAGTATAACCCTCAGAGGAGTCAATACAAAGAACGTCTGCACCTGCTTCGATAAGTGCGGGAACTCTCTTTTCGTAGTCGAGAGTGTTGATACCTGCACCTACAAGATATCTCTTCTGGTCGTCAAGCACTTCATTGGGGTTACTCTTATGTGTGGAGTAGTCCTTTCTGAATACGAAATACTTAAGCTCATTTTTAGAATTAATAATGGGAAGAGAATTAAGCTTATTCTCCCAGATAATATCATTTGCTTCCTTAAGAGTTGTATTCTCGGGAGCACAGATAAGCTTATCAAAAGGAGTCATAAAATCCTTAACCTTGATGTCTGTGGACATTCTGCTTACACGGTAGTCACGGCTTGTAACAACGCCGAGAAGAACACCGTTAGCTGTTCCGTCCTCTGTAACAGCCATTGTGTTATGGCCTGTCTTCTGGAAAAGGTCAAGCACATCCAAGAGAGTATCATCAGGCTTAAGGTTGCTGTCGCTCACAACAAAGCCAGCCTTATAACTCTTAACACGGGCAACCATAGCTGCCTCATCCTCAATAGACTGAGAACCGTAAATAAAGGAAATACCGCCCTCCTTAGCAAGTGCTATCGCCATAGTATCGTTTGATACAGACTGCATAATAGCAGACACCATAGGAATGTTAAGGCTGTATTTGGGCTGTTCACCCTTTTTATACTTAACAAGAGGTGTTTTAAGACTTACGTTTGCAGGAATACAGTCGGGACCGGTATAACCGGGCACGAGCAGATATTCGCTGAATGTTCTTGAAGGTTCACTGAAGTAATATGCCATAGTTAAATCTCCCCCATAATAATTTTTTATAGTATTTTTGTTATTATACAACAATTTCGGGTATTTTTCAAGATGAAAAAGCATATTTTCTCGAAAAAAATTTTTTCGGCAAAATCCTTAAAAAATGCTTGATTTATAGTCTTTCCTACAATATAATAATGTCGGAAATTAAGGCAAAATAATCAAATTTTCTAAAGAGGTGTATTGATGAATATTTTTGATGTTTTGACACTAATCGGTGGCTTGTGCTTATTCCTTTTCGGTATGACCGTGATGGGAGATGCGCTGGAAAGAAGAGCTGGTAACAGTCTTAAAAAGATTCTTGCAAGACTTACACAGAATAAGATAGCCGGATTTTTAACCGGACTTGGAGTAACGGCTGTTATTCAGAGTTCCTCCGCTACAACTGTTATGGTAGTCGGTTTTGTAAACTCCGGTATAATGACTCTTAAACAATCAATCGGCGTTATTATGGGTGCAAATATCGGTACAACGGTAACTGCGTGGATACTGAGTCTGGGCGGAATATCAAGTGATAATATGTTTATGCAGCTTCTGAAGCCTACATCCTTCACCCCCGTTCTTGCATTGATTGGAACAGCCTTTTTGATGTTTGGAAAATCAAGCAAGAAAAAGGATACGGGTACGATTCTTCTCGGATTTGCAACCCTGATGTTCGGTATGGATACAATGTCCTCTGCCGTATCAGGTCTTGCAGATGTTCCTGCTTTCCAGAATCTCTTCATTATGTTTAAAAACCCTGTTCTCGGCGTTCTTGCAGGTGCGATTCTCACCGCTGTTATTCAGTCCAGTTCTGCATCCGTGGGTATACTGCAGGCACTTTCTGCAACTGGTCAGGTATCCTACGGTGCGGCAGTTCCCATCATTATGGGACAGAATATCGGTACTTGCGTTACGGCACTTCTTTCGTCTTTCGGCACTAACAAAAATGCTAAGCGTGCTGCTATCGTTCATTTGTCATTTAATGTTGTAGGAACAATTATATGGCTTTCGGTATTCAGCATAATTTCGGCAATATTTAAGCCGGCACTTCTTGATGTATCGGCATCGTATTTAGGAATTGCGGTAGCTCATTCGTTATTCAACATCGCTTGTACAGTTCTTTTGCTCCCCATGTCCTCCCTGCTTGAAAAACTTGCAATAAAGCTTGTTCCCGAAACAAGCAAGAAAGAAGAAATCGCAGAACTTGATGAAAGACTTCTCGTAACTCCTCCCATTGCGTTGGAGCGTTGTCATGAGCTTGTCTGCGAAATGGCAGAATCTTCCGTTACTGCTCTCAAAAAAGGGTTGAATATGCTTACCGCATATGAGTCAGGTATTGCGGAAGAAATCCGTAGTTCAGAGGAAAAAGCAGACCATTACGAAGATATTCTGGGAACATATTTAGTTAAGCTGAGCCGGTATCAGGTCAGCGACAGCGACAGCTCAGAGATTTCAAAGCTTCTTAAAGCAATCGGGGATTTTGAAAGAATTTCCGACCACAGCGTAAATCTCCTTGAATCCTCGGAAGAGCTTATAGAAAAAGATATTGATTTTACTACCGATGCAAAAAAGGAGCTTGAGGTGCTGTGCAGTGCAGTATCTGAAATTCTGACTCTTTCATATACGGCATTTGTCAATGGGGATATGCAGTGTGCACGTGATGTAGAACCTCTGGAGCAGGTAATTGACGGATTAAAAACAAAGCTGAGAAACGGTCATATTAAGCGTCTTAAGAACGGAGAATGCTCCATAGAGATGGGGTTTGTGTGGTCTGACCTTATTACAAATCTCGAAAGAACAGCCGACCATTGTTCAAATATTGCCGCCTGTGTGATTGATGCATCGGAAAATAATATGAACGTTCATCAGGCCGTCCGTGATATGAAAGAAAACAACGATTACTTCAATTCCAAATTTGCTTACTATACTGAAAAATATTCGTTATAACAAAAGGGGTTGTAGCAAAATCATTTTGCTACAGCCCCTTTTTATCTATTCACAGTAAAGTGAAATTATCTCTTGTTTGTCAACATCTACAAGTCCCTGTGTTGTCATTTTTATTGACGGTATTACAGAAAGGCTTACAAACGCCATATTCATAAAAGGCTCGATTTTTTCGGGTACACCGAAATTATATACTGCTTTTCGTACATTTTCATTTGCTTTGGCTATTTCCTCACCCGAAAGGTCGGTCATAAGTCCTGCAATGGGGAGTGACATCTCTGCAATGATCTCTCCTTTTTCTACTACCACATTACCGCCAAACTTACGAATGTAGTTTGCTGCAACAACCATATCACTATCGTTTGTGCCGATAACAATAATATTGTGTGAGTCGTGGGAGACGGAGGATGCCATCGCTCCGCTTTTCATCCCGATTCCGTTTATAAAGCCCAGTCCGATATGCCCAGTATTTTTATGTCGCTCAATTACAGCAAGCTTCAATATATCCCTTTCTGTATCAATGCCGTTATTTTCGTTCCAGTTAATTTCCGTTACCTTTTCCTTGGTAATAAGCTGACCGGGAATTATTTCTATAACACGGCATCTCTTCCCCTTTTCCTCAATATGGAAATCTGCAAGGGTAAGCTCTTTTACGTGAAATGAATCCAGTACAGTTTTTTGAAGTTCTTCGTTTATTTCAGGAGTATCAAATTTTACTGTTTCCTTATGCGAAACAACCCTTTCTCCATTGGAGTAAACATCTTCTATATCAACTGTGTCAAGGTCATTAAGAATCAGCAAATCTGCTCTGTATCCGGGTGCGACGGCACCTACATAACGAATACCGAAATGTTCAGCAGCCTGCAAAGTAGCCATTCTGATTGCTTTAATCGGAGATTTTCCGTTCTTCACCGCAAGTCGGATAATGTTATCTATGTGTCCCTCGTTCATTAAATCCGCAGGATGCCGGTCGTCTGTTACAAGGAGACATCTGCGGTTGTAGGGTTCTTCAAAGAGCGGGAGCAGGTCCACAAGGTTTCTTGCCGCTGTGCCTTGTCGTATCATAACTTTCTGCCCTTTTCTGATTTTTTCAAGAGCTTCATTTATGTCGGAACATTCGTGGTCACTGCTGATACCTGCCGACACATACTTATCAAGGTCTTTCCCTGACAGGAAAGGAGCGTGTCCGTCCACTGTTTTCCCCTGCTTTATGGCATCATTTATTTTTGCCCACACAGATTTATCTCCGAAAATTACACCTGGGTAGTTCATCATTTCCGCAAGCCCCACGACGCGGGGATTTTTATACAATGGTTTTATATCCTCTGCATACAAGTCTGCACCCGATTCGTCAAAAGGGGTAGCAGGCACGCACGAGGGAAGCATAAAGTACACATTCATTGGGAGTCCCCAACTTGCTTCAAGCATATACTCTATGCCCTTAACTCCGCATACATTTGCGATTTCGTGGGGGTCTGCCACTATTGCTGTTGTACCGTGGAGCAGACAGAGTTTTGCAAGCTCCGTAGGGGTAAGCATTGTGCTTTCGATATGAATATGCCCGTCAATAAAGCCTGGGCAGATGTATTTACCCGTAACATCCTCCACAGTATCGGCTTCGTCAGGAGTATACTGTCCTACACCGATAATTTTCCCGTCTTCTATAAGGACATTTGCCTTTTCAGTTTCATCGGTGAAAACATTTATTACTGTGCCTCCATAGAGCAAATTTTTCATAATAAGCCAATCCTCTCTTACTTCCAATTTTTATTTAACTACACCTTTTTTGAGAATTACATTTGCATAAAGTGCTGATTCTCCCGTCATTACAACGGCATAGGCAGTCTTTGCCCTGTCTTAGAAGGCAAAACGTTCAATCTGCTCTATTTCCTCGTCTGTATGGGGCTTTATAATCCTTGCATACTCGTCCCAGATAGGTGTTTCCACTGTATCTCCGGGTGTCTTTGCCATAATGCAAACCGGCTTCTGGTAAGTGTCAAGAGGGAAAAGCTGAAGTATAGCTTCGAGAAGCTCAGGCACGCCGTGGCCGTCACATCTGATACAGTTCTTATTAACGCTCTGTCCCGGAAAATTTCCGTCACCGAGAACAATTTCATCACCGTGTCCCATTTCCATAAGAATTTTTAAAAGTTCGGGGGAAAGTATTTTAGGAATACCTTTTAACATAAAATCAAATCCTTTCTGTTAAAATAATAATTTAGCCGAACAGTAATCCATAGTCATTATACCATATCTTTTATGATATTGCAATTTTTTACATAACAAAAAAGTAATTCATTTGCTGTTATATGATATAAACACAAAAAAGCAAGCCTTACGACTTGCTTTTTGGGTGGCACCCCCGACCGGAATCGAACCGATGACTAGCCCTTAGGAGGGGCTTGTAATATCCGCTTTACTACGAGGGCATAAATGAATTTACCGTCCCGAAATAGGGACGGTAAATTGTCATTTGTGATTAGTTAGCTGCCTTGTTAACAACCTGAACGCCCTTATAGTAACCGCAATGCTTACAAACGATATGAGCCTTGATAAGCTCACCGCAGTTGGAGCACTTTACCATGCCGGGTACTTCAAGTTTCCAATTAGCTCTTCTCTTATCGCGTCTTGCCTTAGAAGTTTTTCTCTTTGGAACTGCCATTTTCTACACCTCTTTACTCAAATTTCTAAAGATGGCGAATCTCGGGTCATAGACCTCTGTCTCGCAATTGCATTCATTTTTATTAAGGTCTATGCCACACACAGGGCAGAGTCCCTTGCAGTCCTCCCTGCATAATGGTTGCAGAGGGATACTTTCAAATATGCACGCTTCAACGCTGCCGGAAATATCAATAACATTTCCCGAAATGCTGATGCATTCTTCATCAATGTCGGAAAAATCACTGTCAAGACTTTCAAAAAGCTCTCCCGAAAGTTTACCTACAATAGGCTGACCGCAACGGGAACATTCCGTCTTGTACTCTCCTGTGATTTTCGCTGAAATTTCAAGTGCACCGCCAATGCTGTAAACCTTGCCCTCTACTAAGACAGGCTCAGCAAACTGAAGCGTACTGCCCATATAATCAAACGTGCCGAGCTCCACATTACCCGAAAACGCTTTTGAAGCACCATCATTTCTGAGTACAGATGCAATATTTATCTTCATAATAAACACCTATCCTTCAGTGCCTCTTTTACAGGCGCTTATCTATTATACTATCATTTTTTCTGCTTGTCAACAATTATTTTGCCAATCTTTCAGTTTCGATAGCAATCATCATTTCTTCATCAGTGGGGATAACAAGAGTTCTTACTGTTGCACCCTCTGCAGAAACATCAATTGCCTGACCGCGAAGCTTGTTCTTTTCAGCGTCAACCTTAACACCGAGGAACTCAAGTCCTTCAACAACAGCACTTCTTGTATCACAGTCGTTTTCACCAACACCTGCAGTAAATACGATTGCATCCACACCGCCCATAGCTGCTGCATAGCTGCCGATATACTTCTTGATACCGTAGCTGAACATCTTGAGAGCTGCTTCAGCACGCTTGTTGCCGTCTTCGGCTGCTGCAGAAAGGTCACGGAAATCGCTTGAAACACCGCTTACGCCGAGCACACCGCTCTTCTTATTGAGAACTGCATTGATTTCGTCGATGCCAAGACCTTCTTTTTCCATAAGGAATGTAACGATAGCAGGGTCGATGTCACCGCTTCTTGTTCCCATAAGGATACCTGCAAGAGGAGTAAGACCCATTGTTGTATCGATTACCTTACCTCCCTTAACAGCTGCAACGGAAGAACCGTTACCAAGGTGGCAGGTTACGATATTAATATCCTTTATATCCTTGCCGAGAAGCTCTGCTGCCTTACCGGACACATAGTTATGGCTTGTTCCGTGGAAGCCGTATCTTCTGATTTTGTACTTTTCATAGTATTCATAAGGAATACCGTAGAGGAATGCCTCCTCGGGCATTGTCTGATGGAAAGCTGTATCAAATACGCCAACCTGTGTAACGCCGGGCATAACCTTTTCACAAGCTTCAATACCGATAAGGTTTGCGGGGTTGTGAAGAGGAGCAAGCTCGATACATTCTTCGATAGCTTTCTTAACTTCTGCTGTAATAACTACGCTTCCGCTGAAGCTTTCACCGCCGTGAACAACTCTGTGACCAACTGCACCGATTTCGCTCATGGATTCGATTACACCGTGATTCTTGTCAACAAGAGCATCGATAACAAGCTTGATTGCTTCTGCGTGAGTAGGCATAGGGCTTTCAATTACAACCTTGTCACCGCCCTTGGGTGTGTGGTTAAGCTTGCTGCCGTCAAGCGTAATTCTTTCACAAAGACCTTTTGCCAGAACTTCCTTTGTATCCATATCAATAAGCTGATATTTAAGGGATGAGCTTCCTGCGTTAATAACGAGAATTTTCATTATATAATACTTCCTTTCTGAAATATGTACACTTTTTTATTATTTATTAGCCTGTGCCTGAACTGCTGTGATAGCAACAACACCTACGATATCGTCTGCACTGCAACCTCTGGAAAGGTCGTTGATAGGCATTGCGATACCCTGAGTAACGGGGCCGTAAGCTTCTGCCTTTGCAAGACGCTGTACAAGCTTGTAACCAATGTTACCTGCATCAAGGTCGGGGTAAACAAGAACGTTTGCTCTGCCTGCAACGGGAGAGCCGGGAGCCTTGGACTCACCAACGGAGGGAACGATAGCTGCATCAAGCTGAAGCTCGCCGTCCACATTAACATTGGGGAATGTTTCCTTACAGATCTTGGTTGCTTCTACAACTTTATCTACATCTGCGTGAGCTGCACTGCCCTTTGTAGAGTGAGAAAGCATTGCTACATAAGCAGGCTCCCCGACAAGGAGTTCAAAACTCTCTGCAGAGGAAGCCGCAATTGCTGCAAGCTCTTCAGCGTTGGGGTTCTGTACAAGACCGCTGTCTGCAAATACGAATGTGCCGTTTGCACCAAACTCGCAATCCGGAACAACCATAAGGAAGAAAGCTGATACAAGTTTAACACCGGGCTTTGTCTTTATAATCTGAAGAGAGGGGCGGAGAGTGTTTGCAGTAGAGTGACAAGCACCGGAAACAACGCCGTCAGCGTCACCTGCTTTTACCATAAGGCAGGCATAGTACATATAATCGCCGAGAACGATTTCCTTTGCCTGCTCATATGTAACGCCCTTGCTCTTTCTGAGTTCCACAAAAAGGTTAAGGTATTCTTCTGTTTTTTCATAATTGAAGGGGTCAATGATTGTAGCCTTGGAAATATCAAGTCCCTTGGAATTTTCAGCTACTTCTTCAGGAGTACCGATAATAACGATATTAGCAATATCTTCTTTCAGTACGGTTTCAGCCGCTTCCCATGTACGTCTGTCCATTGATTCGGGAAGAACGATGGTTTTTTTATCGCTTCTTGCCCTTTCTTTAATAGAATCTAAAAATTTACTCATTTTTATTCCTCCAAAAACTTTATTTTTCCATTGATATAGTATATAATAGAAATATCCAATTTTCAACAATTTTTTCTCAAAAGAAGGTAAATTTATGAAAATAAGTGCTTTAATAGCAGAATTCAATCCTTTTCACCGTGGTCACAGACTCCTTGTAGACAGTATGAAGAAGCAAACCGATGCTGTTATTGCCGTTATGAGCGGTAATTTCGTTCAGCGTGGCGAGTGTGCCGTTTTTGAAAAAGGCGAGCGTGCGAAAGCCGCAATAGCAAACGGGGTTGACCTTGTACTTGAGCTTCCGTCGGTATATGCACTTTCCTCCGCCGAGGGTTTTGCAAAAGGGGGAATAAAAACTATTGCTGCCTGCAACATTGCCGATGAACTTCATTTTGGAAGTGAGTGCGGTGACATTGATAAGCTCTCTTTGTGTGCAGATATATTAAATGAAGAAACACCCCTGTTCAAATCAATTCTTGCAGAAAAGCTGAAAGAGGGACTCTCTTACCCTGCTGCACGTCAGCAGGCTCTCGAAAAAATTATTCCAGAGGGAAATCTCCTCTCCTCCCCCAACAACACTCTTGCAATAGAATATATAAGGGAAATCAGGAAATCGGGACTCAGCCTTGCTCCGCACACCATAAAACGAATGGGAAGCGGTTACAACGATATTGAAAAAGATACCTCTATTCCCTCCGCTTCAGGAATCAGGCATTTTCTAAGAGAAGGTCAGTGTGCAAAGGAGCATATGCTTTATAATTATGTGGATAAGCCCCTTTTTATGAGTGCATTTGATATTATTGTTGCCGCACGGCTTAAAGCAATTTCAAAAGCGGAGCTTTCCTCACTTTACGACTGCAATACAGAAATTGCATCAAGACTTAAAGATGCATCTGTATATAATACATTTGAGGATATAGTTTCCGCTGCATCCTGTAAAAGCTATACGCAAAGCAGACTCCGCCGTATTCTTTGCAATATGATTACGGGAAATGCCTTTGAGGAAGTTCCCTCTCCCACCTATATACGTCCCATTGCATTCAACGAAAAAGGCGGAGAAATCCTGAAAAAAATGAAAAGCACCGCCTCTCTGCCCGTGGCTTCAAGGGGTGCCGTTTTGAAAAATGATGAAATTTTCTCCTTTGAATGTCGCTGTACAGATATATACAATCTGGCACGGGGCATAAACGGAGGGATGGAATTTGACCGCAAGGTTGAAATTATTTAGTATATTTTTTGAGCAAACCCTTACAGGTCGTTACTGCACTATATATCATAAGATACGCTATAATCACCACGACAAGCGGAAATGCCATTTGTGAAAAAGCAGGTTTAACCGCTGAACGCCAGATTAAAAACAGTAGAGTAGCAAAAAACGAAACAATACTGTAAGTGTCTATCATACGCATAAAGGTTGCAAATATAAATATAACACGTGAATCCGCCTCTGAGCTTACAAAAGCTTGGAGGCTTTCTTTTTGGGTGCCAACCAGACGGGTTGAAATAAATCCTCTTTTTACGGTTTTTTCAAGCCTTTGTACTGCATGCTGACGAATACGCTCTTCGTTATTTCTGAAATAATCGTTGAACAGCACGCGGTAAATCCTCTTATTTTCAGAAAGAAGGATTTCCACCGTGTCACCTTTTATCCATAGTCTTGCCTCGTCGGCTTTCAGCTTCACGCGGTATTTTCTTCCGTCTTTATCCATAAGCTTCATAGTTGCTGCCTTTTCGGCTGTGCGGTTTTCATTTGTCAGCACAGCTTCAATCTTTTCACCCGCTGCACTGTTATGCCGTCCTGTTTTGGGAATACGGTTTGCAATCCGCATCACCAACACAAAAGCTAAAAGAATAATAAATACACTGAGTACAAATCCTGACATATAATCATCTCCTGAGAAATAATTATACACCATCTTTTATCCGTTTTCAAGTATGTTTATACTATATTTACATATTGAGATGCCACATACCCCACGAGACCCTGATAATTGACTACATACCAATCCTGCCATTGGCCTACAACGGTAAGCGGTGAGCCGTTTGGAATTGATGCAATTATTCTAGAACTGCGGTTTGGTCTGGAACGAAGATTGAGGGTACCGCTGGTCAAGGAAACAACACCTCTCATAGGAGTCATAGGCTCTACAAAGGGGATTGAGAAATATTCTGTAAGAGAAAGAACTAAGTTTGCTGCAATTCTTTCTATATTGTTGCTTACCCATGTTGCATCCTGCACATTGTCGTGATACCCCAGTTCAAGAAAAACTGCAGGGGCACGCGTCTGGGTTACTTCTCCGATAGTTGTAGTGCTTAAAGCACGTACCCTTGACGGAAGCGGATAAATACTTTTGAGATTTCTTGCAAAAATATCAGCCGCCCGTCTCCCCCGTGTGCTTATGGGAGAATAGTATACATCTACCCCCCTGTAAGTTCCGTACTGTCCCTCAGGAGCCGCATTCGAATGAATTGCCAGATGCAAATCATAATTTCCACGGTTTGATTCAGCTATTGATTCGGCAGCAGACGAACCGGGACTGTTTCTTGTGTATTGTATTCCGCTTGACCTAAGATACGGAATCATTGCATCGGCAATAAGGTTCATATAATACTCCTCACTTCCGCCGATTACATACATATTGCCCTCCTGTGTTGAGGGGCTTAAATATATTCTTGGCATTATATCACATCCTTCTTTATACCTTATGCAAAAGCTTCCCGATTTGACAAAAAGGCGTTTTTCCTGTATAATTATGAATTCGAGGTGATATAAATGAAAAAACTAAAGATTGTAATTTCACTTTTGCTTATAATATTAACAGCACAGTTTCACACCCTTGCGGCACCCAGAATCCCCGTTTACAAGGTTGGAAATGTGTTGTATTTTCTTGACAAGGCTTCCGGTACAATTACCGGTTTTGCAGGTGAGCCCAAGGATATTACCATACCCACATCTTTGGGAGGGTACAATGTTGTTTCAATCGGCTACCGTGCTTTCGCAGGCTCCCCCACGCTGACAAGCGTGATAATCCCTGACGGAATTACAACGGTATCTGCAGAAGCATTTGCAGCCTGCCCCAACCTTTCCAGAATTGAGGTAAGCTCCACAGTTTCATATATAGGAAACAAGGCTTTTGCAAATTGCACAAACCTCTCATATGTCAATATGAAAGGACTCCCCGGCTATGTAGAATCAAGTGCCTTTGACAACACCAACTGGGTTATCGATTCCTCTTCTGAATTTGTAATGCTTGGAAGCTCCACACTTCTGCGTTACAACGGTGTGGCAGAGGTTGTGAATATCCCATCTGGGGTAAAAGTCATTGCTTCAAATGCATTTGCATATAACGAATCCATAAAGGAGATTTATCTTCCCTCCACGGTAGAAAAAATTAGCGACAATGCCTTTGTGCATTGCAAAAACCTTGATAAAATAACTATACCCACTACCGTTTCCCACATTGGTGCAGGTGCTTTTGATGATACTGCATGGCTTTACGGACAGGATACTGATTTTGTTACGGTAAACGGCATTTTAATCTCCTACAAGGGCGGAGAAACTCACGTTGATATCCCCGACGGGATTACCGCTATCGGAAGCGGAGCATTTATGGCAAATGAAACACTCAGAAGTGTATATGTGTCAGACAGCGTTATTTATATAGATTCTATGGCCTTTGCAAGCTGCAGCGAGTTAAGGCTTGTATGCGTTCCGGGGAGCGTTGAATGGATTGACGAATATGCATTTTCTGGCTGCGGAAAAATGACATTGCAGGCTTCTCAGGGTACTTATGCAAAAAGCTTTGCACTGTATATGGGTATTTCTTTCAGCACACCCGTTTATGTAAATTTCAACGGAGAAAATGTGCGTTTTGACAATGCGGCACCTATTATCAAAGACGGAAGAACATATGTCCCCCTCCGCGCACTTATGGAAATGATGGGCTACAACGTATTATGGGAAAAGTCAACAGGCAACGTTACCTGTATAAAGGATAAAGATACTGTCATAATAACACCAAAAGGAGAAATCACCTTAAACGAAACTCTTTCTGAATATAAGGCAGAGCCTATAAACATCAACGGTTCCAATGTAGTGCCCGTCAGATTCGTTTCGGAGGCAGTAAATGCCGAGGTTGAGTGGAATCCCGACACCAGAACTGTCGAAATTTCCTATTAATGGAGTGATTCATTATGCGTAAATTTTTAAAAGGGCTGTTCAGTCAGGCAACAATTGTAAGCATACTTCTCGTGCTGCAGCTTTTGGCAATAGTTGCTTCTCTTATGCGTATCAGTGAATATTTTGTCTATTTTGATATTGCACTGCAGGTAATAAGCATCATTACCGTAGTTATTATTATAAACAGGCATTCCAACCCCTCGTATAAGCTTGCGTGGGTTGTCCCGATTCTTATGGTTCCACTGTTCGGCGGTCTGTTTTACCTTTTTATAACGGGACAGATGCACACCAAAAATTATTTTCAAAGCCTTTCGTCACTGGAAAAAAAGATTAACGGAAAATATCCCCAAAAAGAAGAGGTTTCCGAGGAAATATCTGAAAAATTTCCTCATCGCTCATCCATTGTAAAATATGTCAACAATGTGTCGGGGATGAATGCATATAAAGCATCCTCTGCCGAGTATTTTCCTCAGGGCGAGGATATGCTCGAAAGTATGATTTGTGAGCTTAAAAAAGCAACCAGATATATATTTATTGAATTCTTTATTATCGGTGAAGGGCAGATGTGGGATTCAATTTTAGAGGTGCTTAAAAAGAAAGCCGCAGAGGGCTTGGATGTCAGGGTTATGTATGACGGAATGGGAAGTATGGTTACTCTTCCGAAAAAATACCCCAAGATTCTCGAAAGCTACGGTATAAAGTGCAGGGTATTCTCTCCTTTCACGCCATTTCTTTCCGCTCTTCAGAACAACCGCGACCACAGAAAAATTATGGTTATTGACGGAACTGTTGCCTACACAGGAGGAGCAAATCTTTCCGACGAATATATAAATATAGGCTATCCTTTCGGACATTGGAAGGATATGTCGGTTATGGTTAAAGGGGAAGCAGCATTTTGTTTTTCAAGAATGTTCCTCACTTTATGGAATCATATTTCAGACCAATGTGAGGATATAACCCAATTTGAGCCTGAGGTTTCTTCCGAAAATGGATCATATAGTGGCTATGTTATGCCCTATTGCGATATGCCCCATGACGAATTCCAGACAGGGGAAACGGTGTACCTCGACATAATAAACAAGGCAAAAAAATATGTCTATATCACCACCCCCTATCTTGTCCTTGACCACGAGATGGTAGTGGCTCTTAAAAACGCCGCATACAGCGGAATTGATATAAAAATAATCTGTCCGCGTGTGGCGGACCACTGGTATGTACGGGCCGTGGGTTACAGCTACTATAAAGAGCTTTTGGACGCAGGGGTAAGGCTTTATGAATACGAGCCTGGGTTTATTCACGGAAAAACCTTTTTAAGTGATGATGAGGTTTCGGTTGTAGGAAGCATAAATCTTGATTACAGAAGCTTGTATCTTCATTTTGAATGTGCCTGCTGGTTTCTTGACAGCCCTGTTGTTAACTCTATTAAAAGTGATTTTGAACAAACGCTTGAAAAATGTACTGTGATAACTCCCCAGAGTTGTACAAGTCCGAATATTTTCAAAAAAATTCTTAATGCATTGCTAAGGCTTTTTGCACCTCTTATGTAAATTTTAATCCCGAAAAGAAATAGCTTTTCGGGATTTTTTTCCTTATTTTGACAAAAATTATTGTTTTTTTATATAGTTTATGTTATCATTATTTCTATAATAATTGCCCTGAAAGAGTGGTCTTTGAAATGAGAAAGCGTTTGATACTCCCCCTGTGTATAGTGTTGATGATTTGTCTTCTTCCCATCTGTGCGCAAACGGAGGCTCCGTGGGAAAATCCCTTTTCCGATGTTTCTGAGGAAATGTGGTTTTATGAAGCGGTTTCCGTCCTTAACAAAGCAGATATTATTGAGGATGCGGAGGAGTTTTTGCCTGAAACATATGAAACCCGCGCGGGAGTAGTCAATTATCTTTATATGCTGTACCTTTCACAAAATGACAGCTACACACCCCAAAAGGAGTGTCCCTTTACCGACATATCCCCTGCGGATAAGTATTACAATGCGATTTGCTGGGCATATGAAAACGGCATTGCAGCAGGTATCTATCCCGACCTATTTGGAGCAGATAAAAACATTACGAGGGAACAGGTTGCAACATTTATAATACGCTATGCTCATAAATTTGACATAGGACTGAAAAAAGTCAATGAGCCCGACCAGTTCAAGGATTCTCTTGATATAAATACCTACGCCCGTTCAGCGGTGGCAGTGTGCAGAATGGCTGATATGATAAACGGTTACGAAAACGGGTATTTTTACCCCTACCGTCCCATTAAACGAAATGAAGCTGCATCAATCGTGTACAAGTTCAAAAAAGCGGCAGATTCAAAAAAGACCGACTCCGAGATAAACACTTCTCCTAATGCCTATGACAGCTTGTACGATTCATATATTTCATACTTCGTTCCCCGCGTCGCACAAGGTCCTGCCGTTGATATAAGCTACTTTGACAGTTGTGCACTCGTTGGTGACTCCGTAACACTTTCACTAAAAAATTACTGTGCCGCTACGGGAGCACTTGGAAATGCAACATTTCTTTGTGCAGGAAGTATGAGTGCCCGTAACGCCCTACAGCCCCTCAACACAACAAATGCCATCCACCCCTCGTACAAGGGTGTAAAGATGACTGTTGAGGATGCCGTTTTGGCAAGCGGGGTTGACAAGGTTTACATAATGCTCGGAATGAACGGAATCAGCTTCGGCATTGAGGAGGAAATCGGAAATATCGTAACCCTCGCCAACAGGATTCTTGAAAAATCCCCCCATGTGAAGATTTTTATGCAGTCGGTTACACCAATTGCAAGCAGCAGTAACATAAAAGGCTCAAAGCTCAACAATACAAAAATAGCTCAGTATAATGCCAGACTTGAACAGGTTTGTAAAGACAATAAATGGTACTTTATCAATGTTTCCGAAGTTGTTACAGGACCTGACGGATACCTGATAAGAGAATACTGCAGTGACTTCGGCGGTATGGGTATCCACTTCACCAAGACGGGTGATATGGTATGGATTGATTATTTAAGGACTAACGTTCCTGAAGAATTAAGATTATTTTGGAGGAAGAAAAATAATGAAAAAGCTCAGTATA